>DASVNH010000175.1:0-46512 GCA_036383955.1 Planctomycetota bacterium
GATCCCCGCGCCTCCATCGACGACTATGTCGACGGCAAGCTGAGAGAAGCCGGGCTCGCCCCCGCGCCGGCGGCCGACCTCGACACCCTCCTGCGCCGCGTCTCCTTCGACCTCACCGGCCTGCCGCCGGGCGACCTGCCCCGGGATTTCGCGAAGGCCGTCGACGTCCTCCTCGCCTCCCCGCGCTTCGGCGAGACCTGGGCGCGCCACTGGATGGACCTCGTCCGCTACGCGGAAAGCCGCGGCCACGAGTTCGACTATCCGATCCCGAACGCCTGGCGCTACCGCGACTACCTCATCCGCGCGTTCAACGACGACGTCCCCTGGTCGCGCCTCGTCCGCGACCACGTCGCC
Organism: Planctomycetota bacterium; assembly: GCA_036383955.1. Lineage (GTDB taxonomy): Bacteria > Planctomycetota > MHYJ01 > MHYJ01 > JACPRB01 > JACQFK01. The sequence continues at coordinate 355 of DASVNH010000175.1, forward strand.
GGCGACCTCGGCGACGCTCCCGTCGCGACCGGCTGGTGGTACTTCGGCGAGTGGCTGCATTCGCCGGTCGACATCCGCGGCGACGAGATGGACCGCGTCTCCAACCAGATCGAGGTTTTCGCGAAGGGCTTCCTCGGCCTCACCGTCAACTGCGCGCGCTGCCACGACCACAAGTTCGACGCGATCTCGCAGAAGGATTTCTACGCGCTCGCCGGCTTCCTCAAGAGCGCCGCCTACCGCCAGGTCCGCCTCACCCTCGACGAGGACCGGAAGATCGCGAAGGAGCTCGACGCCCTCCGCCCCCCGCCGATCGCGGTGGCCGTCGAGCCGCTCGACGTCCTCTACGAGTTCAAGGGCGAGCTCATGCAGGACGGCGTCGCCTTCCGCGCCGGACGTCCGGGCGACGCCAACCTCAACTACTACCTGCCGCGGCACGCCGCCGTCTACGACGCGGCCTGGCCGAAGTCGACCGTGCGCACGCCGCAGTTCACGCTGAAGCACGGCGTGCTCTGGTACCTCGTCCGCGGCGCCGGCGCGGCCTTCGCGGAAGTCGACGGCCACCGCATGGTCGAAGGCCCGCTGCACAAGGCGACGCGGGCGTCCTGGAAGGACGGCTTCGCCTGGCGCCGCCACGACCTGCGCGAGTACGCGGGCCCCACGCACCACGCGCGGATCGAGTTCACGCCCGCCGGCGACGACTTCGCCGTCTTCGCGATCGCCGAGGGCGAGAAGCCGCCGCCGCTGCCGAAGGAAGTCGAGGCCAAGCCGCCGCCCGCGCCCGATCGGACGTCGATCCTCGCGAAGATCCAAAAAGACGCGCCCACCGCGCCCGCGATCCTCGACGGCCCGCGCTCCCCCGAGCAGCTGCTCACCCGCGGCAACCCGCGCACGCCGGCGGGCGACGTCCCCGTGCGCTTCCTCGACGCGCTGGGCGCGGAGGAGGTCGACCGCCGCCAGCTCGCCGAGAAGATCGTCGCCTCGCCGCTGGCGGCGCGGGTCGCGGTGAACCGCGTGTGGCACCATCTCTTCGGGCGCGGGATCGTGCCGAGCGTGGACGACTTCGGGCAGATGGGCCTGCCGGCCTCGCATCCGGAGCTGCTCGACCGCCTGGCCGCCGACTTCCTCGCCGACCCGTCGTACAAGCGCCTGATCCGCCGGATCGTCCTGTCCGACGCCTACCGCCGCGGGCCCGGGACGCCGTCGGAGAAGGACCCGACCAACGCGCTGCTCGCCTACCGGCCGGCCCGCCGCCTCAACGCCGAGGCGCTGCGCGACGCGATGCTCTTCGTCTCCGGCCGGCTCGACCTCACGATGCACGGCCCCTCGGTCCCGGTGCGCCTCGACGGCTTCCAGGACGGCCGCGGCAAGCCGGAGAACGGACCGCTCGACGGCGGGGGACGTCGAAGCCTCTACCTCGCCGTGCGCCGCAACTTCCTCGACACGATGCTGCTGGCGTTCGACTTCCCCCAGCCCTTCGGGCCGATGGGACGTCGAAACGTCTCCAACGTCCCCGCGCAGGCCCTCGTGATGCGCAACCATCCGTTCGTCCACGAGCAGGCCGCGATCTGGGCGAAGCGCGACCCCGCGGTCCCCGAGATGTTCCGCGCCGCCTTCCACCGCGCGCCGACGCCCGGCGAGCTCGCCGCCGCCGAGGAGTTCCTGAAGACCGGGACGAAGGCCGACCTGGCCCACGCCCTCTTCCAGGCGAAGGAGTTCATCTTCATCCGATGATTCACCACCGAGACACCGAGGTCGTAAGACGACTCACTTGGGACTCCCCCCCTGCCCCCCCGGGGGGGCCGGGGGGACCTTCCATCGTTCCGCCTCGGTGTTCTCGGTGTCTCGGTGGTGAATCGTCATGAGTCACTGCAGACACGTCATGAACCGGCGGGAGATGCTCGGCCGCTGCGCCGTCGGGTTCGGCGGCGTCGCGTTCGCCGCGCTCGCGGCCGAGGCGCAGGACCCGCCGAAGCCGACGCACTTCCGCGCCCGCGCGCGCAACGTGATCTTCCTCTACATGGACGGCGGGCCCTCGCAGATCGACACCTTCGACTACAAGCCGATGCTCGAGAAGCATCACGGCAAGGATCCGAAGTCGGTCATCGGCCGGATCGAGAAGACCCAGTTCGAGAACAACGGCACGGTCATGAAGTCGCCGTGGGAGTTCAAGCGCCGCGGCGAGAGCGGCCTCTGGGTCAGCGAGCTCTTCCCGAACGTCGCGCGGCGGATCGACGACCTTTGCGTCATCCGCTCCATGGTCGCCCCCTTCCCCGAGCACACCAGCGCGAACTACTTTCTCCACACCGGCTTCGGCGTCCAGGGCCGTCCGAGCATGGGCGCCTGGGTCGGCTACGGCCTCGGCTCCGACAACCGCAATCTCCCCGGCTTCATCGTGCTGAACGGCGGCCTCATCCCGCCCGGGGGGCTCGACAACTTCCAGAGCGGCTTCCTCCCGGCCGCCTACCAGGGCTCCGTCTTCCGCCCCAAGGACCCGCCCGTCGCCAACCTCCAGCGCCTCGAGAAGACCGAGGAGGCGCAGCGGCGGAAGTCCGACCTCGTCAAGCGGCTCGACGCGGGCGTCGGCGGCGCCGGCGACGCCTTCGAGGCCGCCGTCCGCAACTACGAGCTCGCCGAGAACATGGAGGCCGTCGCGCCCGCCGCCATGGACCTCGCGAAGGAATCCCCCGCCACGCTCGCGGCGTACGGCGTCGACGCCAAATACGGCCCGACGGCCACGTTCGCGCGCCAGTGCCTCATCGCGCGGCGCATGGTCGAGGCGGGCGTGCGCTTCGTCGAGCTGACCTGCCCGTCGATCGGCGGGCACGACCGCTGGGACCAGCACGGCGGGCTGAAGAAAGGCCACGACGACAACGCCCGGGCCGTCGATCAGCCGATCGCGGCGCTGCTCGACGACCTGAAACAGCGCGGGCTGCTGGACCAGACGCTGGTGGTCTGGGGCGGCGAGTTCGGGCGCACGCCCTTCGCGCAGGGGAGCGACGGCCGCGACCACAACCAATACGCCTTCACGATGTGGATGGCGGGCGGCGGCACGCGGGGCGGCATGACCTACGGCGAGACCGACGAGTGGGGCTACAAGGTCGCCGCCGACCCGGTCGAGGTCCACGACCTGCACGCGACGATGCTGCACCTGCTCGGCATGGACCACACCAAGCTCACGTTCCGCTGGGGCGGCCGCGACATGCGTCTGACCGACGTCCACGGCCGCCTGCTGGAGAAGATCATCGCGTGATGCACCACAAAGACACAAAGGACACGAAGATGAACCTTGTAGACATCCCCCCATGCCCCCCCGGGGGGGCAAGAAGCGGAGTTCATCTTCGTGGGCTTCGTGCCTTTGGGGTGAACGCGTGATCGCCCTCCTCCTCCTGCTGCAAGACCATAGCTTCCTCGCGACGGGCGGCGAGACGCACATCGTCGAAAAGGGCCAGGTCACGTGGACCTACCCGGCCTCGACGCGCGACGGGTGGGTCGTCGACGGCCGCATCCTGCTCGCCCTCTCCAAGAGCAAGGCCTACCCGGGCGGCGCGGCGGTGGAAGTCGACCGCTCCGGCAAGATCCTCTGGGAATACAAGGGCACGCAGGCGGAGGTCGACACCCTGCAGCTCCTCCCGAACGGGAACATGCTCCTCACGGAGGCGGGCCCGAAGCCGCGCCTGCTCGAGATCACGCGCGAGGGCAAGACGGCCGTCGAGATCGCGCTCGGCTCGCAGACGGGCAACCCCCACATGCAGCAACGGATGTCGAGGAAGACCGACCGCGGCTATCTCGTCCCCCACCTCCTCGACCGCGTGATCCGCGAGTACGCGCCGGACGGCAAAACGCTCTGGGAGGTCAAGACGCCCGACGAGCCCAAGGAGTGCTGGCCGTTCACGGCGATCCGCCTGCCCGACGGGAACACCCTCGCGTCGCTCACGCACGGCAACCGCGTGGCCGAGTTCGACAAGGACGGCAAGATCGCGTGGCTGCTGACGAACGCCGACCTCCCCTCGCCGCTGCTCAAGGACCCCTGCGGCGTCCAGCGCCTGCCGAACGGCAACACGGTGATCTGCAGCTACGGCGCGGGCGGCGCCGACGAGGTCAAGCTCCTCGAGGTGACGCGGGACAAGAAGCTCGTCTGGACGTATAAAAGCGGCAAGGCGGGCGGGATCCACCACGCGCAGATCCTGGACGTCGACGGCCCCCCTCTGCGATAAGGAAACGCATGTTCGATCTCAAAGGCCGCGCGGCCCTCGTCACCGGCAGCACCCGCGGCCTGGGGAAGGCGATGGCCGCCGCGCTCGCGAAGGCCGGCGCGAAGGTCACCTTGAACGGGCTCGACGAGAAGCGCGGGAAGGCCGCGGCCGCCGACATCCCCGGCTCGACCTTCGTGAGGGCCGACGTCACCGACGAGAAGGACGTCGCCAAGCTCGTCGCGGCGGCGGGGGACGTCGACATCCTCGTGCTCAACGCCACCTGCGACCAGCCGCACAAGCCGCTGGAGGAGTACGACTGGGCGTTCTTCCAGTCGATGCTGGACTTCTTCATCAAGAGCCCGTTCCTGCTCTCGCGCGCGGTGCTGCCGGCGATGAAGCGGAAGAAGCGCGGGCGGATCATCAACATCGGGACCGAGGCCTTCACGCGCGGCGTGGGCAACTTCACGGCCTACGTGGCGGCGAAGGGCGGGCAGAACGGCTTCAACCGAAGCCTGGCGACCGAGCTGGCGCCCTTCGGGATCACGGTGAACATGATCTCGCCGGGCTGGATCCCGGTGGAGCGCCACGCGAACGATCCGCAGTCGGAAAAAGACGGCTACCGCGCGCTGATTCCCGCCGACCGCTGGGGCGTGCCCGAGGACGTGGCCGGCGCCGTCGTGTTCCTCGCCAGCGACGCCGCCTCCTTCATCACCGGCCAGAACCTCCACGTCAACGGCGGGATGACCGTCCAATAAGTGTTAACGTTCCAATCTGATTCCAACGTTAACACTTGAGATGACCGAAGACTGGGAAGAGGTTGTTCCGCCGCTGCCTCAAGCCGAAGCCGACCGGAAGCTTGAGGAGTGGAAGCGGGGGCGCGCGGTCCGCCCCGAAGATCTCCGTCGGGATCAGATCTTCGTGGGTCCCGGCCAGGGCTGTCTTGTCCGGTATCTGGTCAGGCGCCGGAAGTGTTAACATCCGAATCAGATTGGAACGTTAACACATGATCACGCTTCTCCTGCTCCTCCAGACCCGGGTCGAGATCGTCGGCGAGAAGTTCCACGTCAACGGGAAGCCGACGTATCAGGGCACCACCGTCGAAGGCCTGCTCATGAACTCGCGCGTGGTGCAGGCGACGTTCGACGACCTCAACCCCGAGACCGCGAAGCGCTGGGCCTACAAAGACACGGGCGCCTGGGACCCCGAGCGCAACGTGAAGGACTTCATCGCCGCGCTGCCCGAGTGGCGCGCGCACGGCCTGCTCGGGATCACCCTCAACTTTCAAGGAGGCAGCCCCGAGGGCTACTCGAAAACCCAGCCCTGGGAGAACAACGCGTTCGAGCCCGACGGCGCGCTCCGGCCGGCTTACGTCGACCGCCTCCGCCGCGTCCTCGACAAGACGGACGAGCTCGGCATGGTCGCCATCGTCGGCATCTTCTACTTCGGCCAGGACGAGCGCCTCAAGGACGAGGCCGCCGTGATCCGGGCGTTCGACGGCGCCCTCGACGTCCTGAAAGGCCGCAGGAACGTGCTCATCGAGGCGAACAACGAGTGCGACGTCCGCTACGACCACGACATCCTGAAACCCGCCCGGATCCACGAGCTCATCGCCCGCGCGAAGTCGAAGGGCTTCCTGGCCGGCACCAGCTACGGCGGCGGGACGATCCCGAAGCCGAACGTCGTGAAGGTCTCCGACTTCCTCCTGCTGCACGGCAACGGGGTGTCGAATCCCGACCGGATCGGGGAGATGGTGCGGAAGGCCCGGGAGGTCGAAGGCTACCGCCCCATGCCCATCCTCTTCAACGAGGACGACCACTTCGACTTCGACCAGCCGAAGAACAACATGGCGGCGGCCGTCGCCGAGCGCGCCGGCTGGGGCTATTTCGACCCCCAGGGCTACCAGTCCCCTCCGGTCCGCTGGGGCCTGGACACCGACCGCAAGAAAGCGTTTTTCTCGAGTTTGAAGAAAGTCACGGAGCGCTGAGGCGGACGTCTTATAATAGGCACAACGGAGAACTTGATATGAAGACCGCGAATCCCGTCCTCAGCGAAGCTACCTACGAGAAGTGGACCGCCGAAGCCGGCGCCGGCGCGGGCGTGATGACCGTCCAGGGGACGGTCTACAAGACGCTCGGCCTGGTGGGCCTGGTGATGGCCTCCTTTATTTGGACCTGGATGCGCTTCGCCGCCGACGGCCGCGCGGCCGTCGTGCCGTTCATGATCGGTGGCGCGATCGGCGGGCTCGTGCTCGCCCTGATCACGGTCTTCGCCGCGAAGGCGTCGCCGGTCACGGCGCCGCTCTACGCGCTCTGCGAAGGCCTCTTCCTGGGCGGCATCTCCGCCATTCTGGAGGTGAAGTTCCCGGGCATCGTCTTCCAGGCCGCCGGCGCGACGGTCGGCGTCTTCCTCTCGATGCTCCTGCTCTACACGTCGCGGACCATCCGGGCCACGCCCGCCCTGACGCGCGGCGTGGTGGTCGCCACCTGCGGCATCGGCCTGCTCTACCTGATCAGCTTCGCGATGTCGATCTTCGGCGGCGCGCCGATCCCCTTCATCCACTCGGGCGGCCCGGTCGGCATCATCTTCTCGCTGGTCGTGGTCGGCATCGCCGCGTTCAACCTGATCCTCGACTTCGACCTCGTCGAGCAGGGCGCCGCGGCCCAGGCCCCGAAGTTCATGGAGTGGTACGCGGGCTTCTCGCTGCTGGTCACGCTGGTCTGGCTCTACTTCGAGATCCTGCGCCTGCTGGCCAAGCTCCGCGGCCGCGACTAATCAGCGCCGATTCACCGGAACGCCGGACGGGCCCGCCAGCCCGCCCGGCGTTTCGCGTTAATGAACTGACGCGGTCAACGCGTCAGAGCTGCTGGGTGGACTTGAAGTGCAGCTTGGCCACCTGGCCCAGCGCGTCCTGGCCGTGCTTGCGCACGAAGTCGCGCGCGTGCGCCAGCACCTCCGGGCCCGCCCCCTTGTGAAAGGGCAGCCCCCAGGTCTTCACGAGCGTCGCGAGGCCCCGCAGGAACGCGGCGCGCGCGACGACCGACGCCGCCGACACCGCCAGGTCCGTCTCGTCCGCCTTCGGCCGCTGGACCAGCGACAGGTCGAGGCCGTGCTCCCGCAGCGCCCGCTCCACGTGGCCCTCGTCGCCGAACTGATCGACGACCGCCGCCTCCAGCCCCGGCAGCTTGGCCGCCACCCCCGCGATCGCCTCCGCGTGCGCCTCGCCGAGCAGCACGTTGACGCTCCCCGCCGCCGGATAGCGCCGGTTGTACTCCTCGGGCATCCACCCGATCACCTTGTGCGGCAGGCCGTCGCGGATCCGGCGGTCGAGGTCGAGCGCCGTCGCGTCGCTCATCGTCTTGCAGTCGCGCACGCCCCACGCGGCGGCTTTGGCCGCGGTGGCCGTCGTCAGCCCCACCGCCGCCACCGCCAGCGGCCCGAAGTAGTCGCCCTTGCCCGATTCGTCCGAGCCGCACCAGACCGCGTACGCCGGGAACGCCGGTCCGGCGGCTTTCTTCGTTTCCCCGAACAGCCCGCGCAGCTCCTCCGCCAGCGGCGTGTTCATCTGCACGACGACGCGCGTGCCTTTCTTGCCCTGGTAGACGTTGACGATCGCCTTCTCGGCGCCTCTCGACACCCGGTACTGCTTCCCGTAGTCGATCGGCGCGGTCGAGTCGACCTTCACGCCCGCCTTGCGGAGGAGGTCGTCGATCAAGGCGCGGTTCCCGTTTCCGCGAAGGACGAAGCGTTTCCCTGGACGCCTCCCGACGTGACGCTGAGGCGCGTGGTCGTGCCCGCCTGGCGATCGCGCAGGAACGCGTCGGTCGCCGCGTTCGAGTCGCCCGCCACGAGATTCGACGCCGCGGACGAGAACGTCAGGTAGCGGCCGTCCGGCGAGAAGCCGCCCGGAAAGGAAAACAGATTGCCCTGAGTGCCGTCCGTCGCCACGCTCGCGCGCGTCGTCATCCCGGTCACGCGGTCGTGGACGAAGACGTCCTCGAAGCCATTGGTGTCCCCCGCGACGAGGTTGTTCGCGGTCGACGAGAACGCGACGAACCGCCCGTCGGCGGAGATCACGGGCTTGTCGGACGCGGCGTTCGCCTGGACGTTTCCCGTCGCGACGCTGACCCGGACGGTGGTGCCCGCCGACCGGTCCCTGACGAACACGTCGCGCGCCCCGTTGTTGTCGTCTCCGACGAGGTTCTCGGCGTCGGACACGAAGACCACGAGGGTCCCGTCCGCGGACAGCGAGGGGTTGCGGGAGGACCCCGCTCCGATCACGCCGGCGGTCGACACGCTCGCGATCTCGATCGCCCCGGTCGAGACGTTCTTCACGAACACGTCGTCCGTCCCGAAGGTCTTTCCCGGCACGTTGGTCGCCGCGCTCTCGAACGCCACCACGGTCCCGGTCCCGGACAGGGAGGGATAGCGCGCGTGGCTGTTCAGCTTCTGGCCCAGCGCGTTGAGGCTGACCAGCGTCGTCGTTCCCAGGATCCGGTCCCGGATGAACACCTGCGCCAGGCCGAAGTTGCTTCCCCCGCCGATGTCCGACGCGAACGAGTAGAAGGCGATGTAGCGGCCGTCCGCGGAAATGGAAGGATCCTCGGAGGAGCCGTTTCCGGGAACGCCGCCCGCGGTGCCGCTGACCAGTGAAAGGGCTCCCGTCAGGCGCTCGATGAGGAAGACGTCGTAGGTGGAATTGACGTCCCCGGCCGCCGCGTTTGACGCGAGCGAGCTGAAGGCGATCCAGCGGCCGTCGGCCGAAAGGCACGGGGCGTAGCAATCGCCGTTCAGGGAAAGATTGCCGGCCCCGAGACTGATCAGGGCGGTGGTGCCGGACGTCGCGTCCCGGAGAAAGAGATCCTGCGAGAAGTTCGTGTCCAGCGCGTCCAGATTCGACGCCGCGGACCGGATCACGACGAAGAGATGCGACGTGGTGGCCGTCGGGACGTTCGAGAGCGCGCTCTCGAGGCCCGCGTTGTCGATCGCGCGCAGGGCGAAGTGGTACGACGTGCCCGAGCTCAGGCCCGTCACCGTGAAGCCCTGGACCGTTCCGGCGACGGCCGGCGTCGGCTCCCCCGCGGCCGGGGTCGCCGCGGCCCACGTCGCGTCGCTGATCGGCGCCGAGGCGTAGCGCACGTCGAAGGACGCGGCCGTTCCGGCGGCGCCGTCGTCGCCCGGCGACGTCCACGACAGCGCGACCGTCTCGGCGGCGACGGTTCCCACCGTGAGATCCGCCACCGCGGCGGGCGGCGTCAGGTCGAGAGTCGCCGCCGAAGGGATGTTCGAAAGCGCGCTCTCCAGCCCCTGGTCGTCCGTCGCGCGGAGGGCGAAGTGGTACGTCGTCTCCCGGGTCAGGCCCGTCACCGTGAAGCCCTGAAGCGTTCCGGCGAGGGCGGGCGTCGGTTCTCCGACCGCCGGCGTCGCGGCCGCCCAATTCGCGTCCGTGATCGCCGCCGCGCTGTACCGCACATCGTAGGAGGTGGCCGTCCCCGACGCCCCGTCGTCCCCGGGAGCGAGCCAGGAGAGCTCCATCGTGGTTTCCGTCGGATTCGCCGCGGTCAGGCTCGCGACGGCGCCTGGAGGCGTCGTATCCACCGATCCCGAGCTGGAGTCGTCGCCGCACGCCGGGACCAGTCCGAGCGTCAAGATCGCGCCGAGGAGCCTCACCCTTCCCATGCGCCTAGTCTAGCCGAAGACCGCCTCGGCCGCCCGCTAGCGCTTGCGGTCTTCCTTGAGGTTGCGCACGATCGCGCGGCGGCAGGCCAGCTCGTCGATCTCGCCCTGCGCGCGGTACAGGACCTCGCCCGTCGCGGACAGCACCAGCGTCAGCGGCAGCGCGCCGTCCCAGGAGGGATCGACTCCCTTCGCCGCCTCGGCCGTCGCGATCAGGTTTCGATTCTTGCCGGCGGGAGGCGTCGACGTCAGCCCCGCCAGCGCCGCTTCCTTGTCGCCCGTGACCGCGATCGGCACGTACTCGAACAGCCGCCGCCGGTACCAGTGGTACATCGTCGTGCACGACTTCAGCCCCCCGGCCTTCTCCGGCGACCAGACGTGGATCAGGCGAACGCCCGTCGACGGCTTCCGCAGCGCCGCGACCGCCTCCGCCGTCGCCTCCTCCACCGTCACCGGCTCCGCCTGGATCCGGGCCGTGTACTCCTCCGCCTGCTTCAGCTTCGACGGCCACTTGGTCGAGCAGCCGAAGACCTTGGTCTCCTTCGCCGGCGGCTCCTGGCCGGCCAGCAGGGCGTCGAGCGCGTTCCGCAGGTGGTTCACCTTCACCCGGTCGGTCCACTCGCTGTCATCCACCCCGCCCTGGTAGCGCAGCACGCGGTCGGCGTCGAACAGGAAGCAGTGGGGCGTCGCCTTCGGCCCGTAGGCCTGCGACACCTGGTTGGGCTCGCCGTCGAAGCAGAACGGATACGGGATCTTGTGGTCCCGCGCCCGGATCTTCATCGACGCGAACGTGTCGTCCAGGTCGGTGTACCCGAGCTCGTCCAGGCGGATCGACTGCGGATGGTTGGGCGAGATGGCGATCATCCCCACGCCCTTCCCCGCGTAGTCCTCGTGGATCTTCTTCAGCCGCTCCTCGTAATTCTGGGACGTCGGGCAATGCGTGGTGTCGAACACCACCAGCAGCAGCTTCTTGTCCGCGAAGTCCTTCAGCGTCCAGCGCTTCCCGTCCACGCCGGGGACGTCGAGCTCCGGCGCCTTCGACCCCACCGGCAGCGTCGGGACCTGGACCAGCAGCGACAGCAGAGCGATCATCATGCTTAAAGTACGTCCAGCGTGGGACGTCTCCCCTTGAGAAACAGGATCCTCGCCGTCACCCGCGCGAAGGCCTCGCGCAACGGGGCGACGGCCTCCGCCCCCTCCGTCAGCTCCAGGGCGCGGGTGGCCGCTTCGTACGTCGACATCCCCCGCTCGTCCCGCTGCGTCCGCACCTTCCAGATCGACGGCGGGCCGGGCGGCAGCGCCACGCACGGGAGGTCGCGCACGATCGGCACCCGCCGGCTCATCCGCGACGCCTGGCTCCAGGTGCCGTCGAGCACGACGAAGCCGACGCGACGTCCCGAGCTCTGGAACTCGGGGCCGCCCTTGCGCGGAAACAGCAGGACCCACTCGATGGACGGATCGGCCAGCGGCCCCGGCTCCCAGGCCTCGCCCGGGAAGCCATAGCGGATCAGCGCGGCGCTCTCGACGACGCGCGCGAAGAGCCGGCCGGTGTTGGTGGGCTTGTGCCGCTCGCGGTTGTGCTGGACGATCGCGAGGGGCGTCGCGAAGCGCAGCCGCGGCAGCGTCGCGCAGAGGCAGGTCGCGGGCGTGAGCCCGCACGTCATGCACCTGGGATTCCCGCGGACCCGCTGCGCCATGTCCACATCCTACAGACGCGGGTTCTGCCCGGACCCTCAAACAAGGGGGCCCCCTCGTTTTATCGCTTGACCGCGCAGTAGGTTTGTGCTACAAACATGTCTGTAAAGGAGAATCAGATGAACGTGGAATCGGCGGCCGCGACGCCCGAAGCGGCGGAGGCGGCCCAGCGGCTGGCGCGCAGGATCGTGTTCATGTCGAAGGGGCTGATGATGGCCGCCGCCGGTGCCTGGATGTGCCTCCTGGGGGGGACCGCGTGGCTGGCGGCCGGGTGGCCGGCGGCGAAACCTTACGCCTACGCGACCAGCCTGGCGGCCGGGCTCGCGCTCGCGTTCTTGAACGTGGGCATCGAACGAAGCCGGGCCCGGAAAGACTGCCACGTGAGGACGCTCCGCAAAGGGACCGCCCGGGAGCATGCCACGCTCGCGGGGGTCATCGTCGGGGGCGTGGCCGTGCTGGTGGCGCTGGGCCTGGCGCTGCCGGGCCTGTTCGAGCAACCATGGATCGGGCCGGCGGCCCTCGCGCTCCTCGTGTGCGCCTTCGGCGGCACCTTCTTCGTCTGGGCGGGACGTTCCCGCCTCTACGAGCTCGCTCTGATCGGAGCGGGCATGGTCGCCGCGTGCGGGATCGCCTTCTACTTCGGCCGCTGGGCTCCTCTCTCGGAGCGGGGCTTCGAAACCCTGCTGAGGTCCATGCAGGCCGGCTTCGGCGCCCTTCTGCTGGCCGCGGGCCTCTCGCTGCACGGCCGTTGGGTGGCGTGGTGCGCGCGGACCCTCGCCGAGACGGAGCGCGAAGCGTCATGAAGGAGGAAGGAAGCCTGGACGCCTTGATCCACGAGCCCGCGCGGCTGCGCCTCATGGCCACGCTCCAAACCTGCGTCGCCGCCGATTTCATGTTTCTGGCGGGCGTCACCGGCATGACCCGGGGAAACCTGTCCACGCACATGGCCCAGCTGGTCAAGGCGGGATACGTGTCCGAGTCCAAGGAGTTCGTGGACCGCAAGCCGCGCACGGAGTACCGCGTCACCGACACGGGAAGGAAGGCGTACAAGACCTACCTCAAGGAATGGTCCAGAATCACCGGCTCCTGACGTCGTCTACTCCGCCAGCCGGGCGGTCTTGATCCGGTCCAGGTCCTTGAAGTCCTTGTCGAGGTAGGCGTTGCCCTCCTCGACGATCCGCTTCTGCGAGGGGGAGTTGCCGTAGCCGGCGTGGAGGGCGTCGACGACCTCCATCCCCGCCGTCACTTCCGCGAACGGCGCGAAGCCCGAGCGGTCGAGCGACGTCGCGTCCTTCAGGTTGATGAAGACGTTCGTGGTGCGCGCGTTCGGCTCGCCTTTGGCGAACGACAGCGTCCCGCGGACGTTCTTCTTCACGACCGGGTCGTCGAGGATCTTCGACTCCCGCCACTTCGCGGTGACCTTGGGATCGCCGCTGAGCCCGAATTGCGCGACGAACTTCGGCACCACGCGGTAGAAGCGGACGTCGTCGTAGTACCCCGCTTTCACCAGCGTGTAGAAGCGGTCGGCGCCGCGCGGCGCCCAGGCGCGGACGACGCGGAGCTCGATGTCGCCCTTCGACGTCTCGAGCTTCACCTTGAACTCGGCGGGCGCCTCGAGGTCCGCCTGGAGCAGGAGGACCACGAGCGCGGTCATTTCGCCTCCCGCCGCAGCCGCTCGATGTTCCGGCGGGGGATGTCGGCGGGATCGCCGGGATAGCCCTTCAGGGCGCGCCGCACGCTCGCTTCGCGAAGGAGCTGGAGCATCGGATAGGGCGAGCGATTGCTGCGGTTGGCGGGATCGTCCATCGCCTCTCCGGCGAACTGGTACCGCGGATGGAAGCTGGCGATCTGGAAGGTCCCCGACAGCCCGAGCTCGTCGACCGCGCCGTTGGCCGTGCCGAGGAAGTCGTTGTAGTCGAGGAAGTCGGCGAGCACCCGCGGGTGGATGAGCAGCGTGGTGTCGGTGACGGCCGGATCGAGCGTGCCCAGGAGGCGCAGCTCGGCGACCAGCTCGATCCGCAGCGTCCGGGCCGTCTCCGCCTCGCTCACGACGAAGCGGATCTGGCCGGCGTCGCGCACGGCGCGCGCGAAGGGACAGAGGTTGAGGCCGATGACGTCCCCGTCCAGCCACGCGCGCGTGGCGACCAGGACATTCTCGGCCTTCACGCTCCGTCGCCCGCGAACGGCTTCCTGTTGAGGTAGATCAGGGGGACCTGCTTCAGCTGGTAGTGCGCGACGAGCTCCTGGCCGAGGACGCTCATGAGCGGCTGGCACTGGGTGGGCTCCTGGCCGACGCCCCGGATGTGCACCAGCTCCTGCAGCGGCTGCGGCTGGCCGAGCATCGGCAGCCCCTTCTTCTTGGCGATCGAGACGCAGTAGCCCGAGCCCGGCCCGTGGGTGTGGTAGTCGAGGATGAGCTGCGCCCCCGCCGCGGCGGCCTCCTTCATGGCGGGGCCGTAGGTCCCGTGGGCCTCGATGAGCTCGATCATCTTCTCGAACATGCGCTCCCCATGATACCTTAGCCACGATGCCGCGTCTCCTCGCGTTGCTCCTCCTCACCGGCTGCTCGGGGGCCCCGCTGCTGGGCGGCTCCTCCGTGTTCACGCCGTCCGCCCGGGAAGTCGAGGTCTACGACGTCTTCGAGGTGGAGGCGCGCCCGCCGGTCGCGGCGAAGGGCAATCCGTTCGTGGACGCCACGTTCCGCGGCCGCTTCCAGAGGGCGGGCGAGCCGGCGGTGGACGTCGACGGGTTCTACGACGGCGACGTCTTCCGCATCCGCTTCATGCCGTCGCGGTTCGGGGAGCACGTCTACGCCCTGACCCTGAACGCCTTCAACCGGACCTTCGAGACCAAGGGGACGTTCAAGGCCAAGGAAGCCCGGCGGCGCGGGCCGGTGCGGGTCGACAAGGTCTATCCCTGGCACTTCGTCTGGGAAGGCACCGGCGAGCGGTTCCTGTGGAACTCGACGACGGCCTACGGGCTCCTGGGCTGGGACGACGCCACGATGAAGGAGGCCGTCGACCGCCTCGCGGCCTTGAAGGTCAACCGGATCCGGGTGGGCCTCACCTGGCGCATGAAGAACCCGCTGCCGTCGCCGCGGTTCACGATGACGTTCGGGCCGTGGAGGGCGGACCGGCCGCTGGATGTCGAGAATCCCGGCTACGACGTGAAGCGCTTCGACCTCGACCTCTGGAGCAAGGCGGAGCGGCTGGCGCGGCACGCGCGGGAGAAGGATGTCGCGCTCAGCTTCATCTTCTACGTGGACGGCGCGCGGAAGGGCACGGATCCGTTCGGGACGGCGGGGATGGGCGGCGAGGACGAGAAGCGCTATTACCGCTACGCGGCGGCGCGGCTGGGGGCGTTCTCGAACGTGATGTGGGATCTCGCGAACGAGTACCGGCTGTTCCGGAACGACCTCTGGGCGGAGGCGATGGGGACGTTCTTGAAGGAGGTCGATCCCTACGACCACCTCACCTCGGTGCACGGGCACGCGGACTTCAAGTTCCACGGGTCGATCTGGGCGGACTACGCGGCCTACCAGAGCTGGGACGAGGAGGGGGGCCACGGGTTCATGCTGCAGGCGCGGCGCGCGCAGGCGGCCGGGGGCCGGATCATGCCGCAGGTGAACGAAGAGTACGGCTTCGAGGACCACTATCCGGCGGGAGGCCGCCGGGCGCCGGCGCGCGACGCGGAGTCGCGGCGGCGGATCGCCTGGGGGATCGCGATGGCGGGGGGCCACCAGACGACGGGCGAGCGGACGACCGGGGCGAAGAAAGACAGCGGCGGCGGGTGGATCAACGGCCGGGGCGACGCGTCGATGGCGATGCTGGTGGGCTACGCGCGGCTGAGCGCGTTCCTGTCCGGGGTGGAGGCGTGGCGGCTGGAGCCGCGCGACGAGCTGGCCCGCAACGAGGCCTACTGCCTGGCGGAGCCGGGACGGCGCTACGTGCTCTACCAGCCGGAGGGCCGGCCGGCGACGCTGCAGCTGGAACCGGGCCGCTACAAGGTCCGCCGCTTCGACCCCCGCACCGGCGCCTGGACGGACCTGCCCGCAGTCGAAGGCTCGCGCTTCAGCGCCCCCGAAGCTCCCAGCCCCGACGACTGGGCCCTGGTCCTCGACCGCTCCTAACCAGGTACCGGGTACCAGGTACCGGGTACCGGGCGTTCCCCCCCTGCCCCCCGGGGAGGAGCGGGCGAAAATCAGAGGGGCACGAAAGAATTTCCGACGAGTTTTTCGCCCCTTCCGCCACTACCGGGCAAAGGTGGAAGATGCCTGAATGGCGAGCGGACTTTACCCGGCTGGAGGCGTGGCAAAAGGCATGCGACGTCGTGGAAGCGATCTACGCCCTGACGCAATCGTTCCCCAGGCATGAACTTTACGGCCTTGGTGGCCAGATGCGGAGGGCCGCCGTATCGATGCCGACGAACATCGCCGAAGGCTACGCCCGTCGACATCCGCGCGACAAAGCCCGCTTCTATGTCATCGCGCGATCCTCTGGGGAGGAGCTCAAGAGCCTGCTCTTCCTGGCCTGTCGCCTGAAGTTTATAGAGGCGGATTCGTTCGAGACCAGCATGGGGCTTCTTGACCACGCTTGCCGTCTCTCCCACGGCCTGATCGAAGCCGCCAATACCTGGTCCTGATCCCCTCCGGGTACCAGGTACCAGGTACCGGGTACCAGGCATTCCCCCCTGCCCCCCCCCGGGGGGGGGACGGGGGGGATTCGCCCGGTACCTGGTACCCGGTACCTATTTGAAGGGCGACTTGGGAAGCCGGGACACCAGGGCGCGGGCTTCCTCGAACGAAGTCACTTCCTTCTCCAGCGGGATCAGCGCCCAGGCCTGCGGGAAGACGTACTCCTGCCCCGCCCGCAGCGTCACCTCGGGGCTGATCGGCTCCAGCTCCGAGAAGGCCGGCTGGTAATAGTGGGCCAGCGACAGCCCGCCATCCGTGTACTTCCCCGCCGGATAGCATGGGAAGTACTTCACGAACAGCAGCTTCCCCCGGGCGTACGCGATCCACCCGTCCATCGTGTCCGTGCCCACCTTCTGCTCCGGCCCCCCCGTCTTCACCACCAGCACCCCGTCCATCAGCTTCATGTCCGGGTGCGACGGATTCTGGCCGTCGTACTCCCAGGGCGTCGTCGGCGTCCGCTTCCCCAGCACCCACTTCGCCGGGAACTTGCTCTTCGGGTTCGTGGGCAGGAGGCACCAGCCTTTCCCCTCCACCAGCGTCCGGTCCCAGAAGCAGTACGAGACCTCGCGCCCCGCCTCGTTCCGCATCTTCCCCACGATCTCCAGCGCGCCGTTCGCGGGGTCGATGCCGACTTCCTTCACGACCCGCACGCCCAGCGCCGGATCGATCTCGCTCGAGAGGCGGACCGACGACGTCCCGAACGGCAGCGCCGTGTACTTCCCGGTCCAGATGGCCGGATGCGCCGGGATCTTCCGCATCTCGGGGCCGATGTCGAGCTGGAAGCCCCTGTCCTTGAGCAGGATGTTCTCGCCGCCGAGGCTGTACTCGATCAGGCGGCCGCCCGCGACCGGATTCGCGACCGCGACCACCTTCGCCGCCGGCGCTTCCAGGACGGCCCGGTCCTGGGCGACGTCGAGCCGCGGAGCGGGCGCCCCGCAGGACGTCGAAACGAGCAGCAAAACCGGCAGCATCTTCTTCATGAGGCCATGGTAGTATTATTCGGTGGGAGAGAACAAGAAACCGCCGCCGCCCAAGGGCCTTTCGAAGATCAAGGTGGGGCTCGTCTGGGCGGCCGCCCAGTGGGCCGTCGAGTGGTTCCTCGTCCCCGACGGGGGCCTCTGGGGCTCCGTGAGCGCGGGCGCGGGCGGCTTCGCGGCCGGCTGGGTCACCACCGGGCTCCTCAACACCCTCGGCCGCTGGAAGGTCCCCGGCAACGCCCTCTTCGTCCTGGGCCTGATCATCGGCGTGGCGGCCGTCTCCGGCGCCGTCCGCGGCCTGAGCTCGGTCTTCAACTGGTTCTCGACCAAGTCCCTCGAGTTCGACTTCAATAAGCTCCAGGCCTTCCTCCTCTCGTTGAACGTCGTCCCCGCCGCCGCCCTCGGCGCCCTCACCGGCCTCTGGGTCGGCGCCAAGAACAAGGGCGGCAAGAAGAAGTAGCCGAAACCGGGCAAGGCTGGGACCGGTAAGCGGGGCATGGTTTTCCTCCTGCTTGCCCTGAGCTCCGTCGAAGAACTGCCGGCCCGCGTTCAGGAGCCCCCGACTCCCCGGGCGTTCCGGATGGGGTTCACCGCGTTTCCCCACGACCACACGCCCGAGGCCTTCCTCGAGACGCGCGACTTCGTCCACGCCAACGCCGACCTCATCGCCCATCACATCGAAGGCGTCCCCTGGGCGGAGACGCACGCGGGCGGGCCGCTGCCGGCCAAGCTCCTGGAGGATTGGAACGGCAAGAAATCGATGACGCCGAAGGGGGCGAAGGTCTACCTGGCCGTCTCGCCCGGGCGCGGGGAGCTCAAGGTCCACGACAAAGCCGGGCCGCTCCCGGCGGCGCTCAAGGGAAAGGGCTACGACCACCCCGACGTGAAGACCGCGTACCTGCGCTACTGCCGGAAGGCCGTGGAGTTCTTCAAGCCGGACTACCTCGTCGTCGGGATCGAGGTGAACGAGCTGAGCCCCGCGGCGGGGCGCGCCTACGCCGACCTCCACCGCCACGTCTACGCGGCGCTCAAGAAAGACGCGCCCGCCCTGCCGGTGTCGGCCTCGTTCACGCTGCACAATCTCTTCAAGAAGCGCGGCGCGATGCTCGACGGCCTCAAGGCGCTGATGCCGCACAACGATCAGATCGCCGTCAGCTACTATCCGTTCTTCGTGGGCGGCGCCGAGGCGCTCGGAGCGCTGGACTGGCTGGTCCGGGAGTTCGACGGCCTGAAGAAGCCCTACGCCTTCGTCGAGACGAACGAGGCGGCCGAGAGGCTTCCCCTGCCCCAGGCGGGCGTCGTCATCGAAGGGTCGGCCGAGAAGCAGCGGGTCTACACCGAGCGGCTGCTCGCCCTGGCGCAGGAGCGCCGCTTCGACTTCGTGGTCTGCTTCATCCACCGCGACTACGACGCCCTCTGGGAGAAGATCAAGGCGGTCTCGCCCGAGCTCTTCATGGCGTGGCGCGACTGCGGGCTCGTGGACGAGGCCGGGAAGCCGCGCCCCGCCTACCACGTCTGGCGAAAATATTTCGAGGTTCCGCTGGCGCCCTGATTTATCCTCGGTTCCGATGCCGCGGCCTCTCGTCGTCGTCACCCGGAAAATTCAGGACGAAGGGCTCGACCTCCTCCGCGAATCCTGCGAGGTCGTCGTCGAGCCGCCCGACCTGAAAGCCGCGGTCGCGGAGGCCGTCGGTCTCCTCGTCGCGTCGCACACGAAGGTCGACGTCCCTCTCCTCGACGCCGCGCCGCGCCTGAAGGTCGTCGCGAACTTCGGCGTCGGCGTGGACCATGTGGACGTCGAGGCCTGCTCCGCGCGCGGCATCTGGGTCTCGAACACCGCGGGCAGCCTCACCGAGACGGTCGCCGAGCTCGGCTGGGCGCTGATCCTCGCCGCGACGCGGCGGATCGCCGAGGGCGACCGCGTCGTCCGCGGCGGACGCTGGACCGGCGTCGGCCCCTTCTTCTTCCTCGGCTCGGAGCTCTGGGGCAAGACGCTCGGCATCGTCGGCGCCGGCCGCATCGGGCAGGCGGTGGGACGTCGCGCCCCCGCCTTCGGCATGCGCGCGATCTATTGGAAACGCGGGGAGCCGCTCGACGCCCTCCTCCGCGAGAGCGACGTGGTCGTCCTCACCGTCGGCCTCAACGCCGAGACCCGCCATCTCATCGGCGAGCGCGAGCTCGGGCGGATGAAGCCGACGTCCTACCTCGTGAACATCGCGCGCGGGCCGGTCGTCGACGAGGCCGCGCTGGGCCGCGCGCTGCTCGAGAAGCGCCTGGCGGGCGCGGGCCTGGACGTCTTCGAGGACGAGCCGCGGGTGCATCCCGACGTCCTTCGCCAGGAGAACGTGGTGCTGACGCCGCACATCGGATCGGCGACGCTCGAGACGCGGCGGCGGATGGCGCGGATGTCGGCGGAGAACTGCCTGGCGGGCGTGAGCGGCCGGGTGCCGCCGCTGGCGGTCAACGCCGCTTCGGTCGCAGCAAGAACCAGCCGATGAGGGCGGCCGCGGCCAGCCCGACGCCCGCGGGAACGGCGCGGGATCTGGCGGCCGGCGGCGGATTCGGCGGCAGATCCCGGACCGCTTTCGCGGGCTCGACGGCGGGAGGGACCTCGACGCGCGGCGGGATCTTCGGCGGCTCGGCGGAGCGCTCCTCCGCGGCGGTCTTTCGCAGCGTCCGGAACTCTTCGTCCGGGATATAGGGGCCGCGGCCCCGGGCGAGGCAGAGCTCGTACTCCCGGTCGGACACGGCGATCAGGCCCTTGCCGACTTTCAAGTAGCGGCGGCGCGGGCCCTGCCCGGTTTCGTCGTCCGACTTCCCCTCGAGCAGCATCTCGCGCTCCCGCCGGATGTTCCCCGCCGTCTTTTCGATCGCCGGCGCGACGCCGCGGCGCAGGCTCTCGTTCCGCTCGCCCTGGACGAACGCCTGGAGGCGCTCCAGGAGGACGTCGACCCGCTCCGGCCGCCCCGTGTCGTGGGCGGCGCGGACCAGCGCGAGCGTCTCGATCGCCGAGGAGCGGCGGACGTTGGGGTCGGCGTCGGTCATGCCCCGGCCGAGCAGCTCGGCGCGGGCTTCTTCGGGAAGGACGCGTCCGGCGCGGACGGCGGCGCCGCGGAGCGCCGGATCCGCGGCGCTGAAGCCCGCCTCGACGGCCTCGCGGAGGCCCGTCGGCAAGGCGGGCAGGTCGCCGTGCAGGGCCAGGGCGCCGACGGCCTCGAGCGCGGGCGCCGGGGCGGAGCGGGCCGCCTCGGCCAGCCCTTCCATCGCGAGGGGCAGCTCCCGCGCGGCCAGCCGGAGGGCGATGTCGCGGAAGCTCGGCGGCGCCTCGGGCTCCGTCTCTTCGGCCGCGGGGGCGAGAAGGTCGGCGACGAGCGCGCGCATGCGGGCCGCGCGTTCGGGGGCGTCGAGCAGCGCGGCGGCCCGCGCCAGCTCGTCGCTCCGCACGCGCTGCTCGGCGTCGCGCGCGTAGGGAGCGCGGTCGCGCGGGGAGCGCGTCAGGACCGCCCGGGCGAAATCGCGGACGCGCGGATCGGCGTCCTCGACGGCCCGGGTCAGCAGGTGGGAAAAGCCGGCTTCCTTCAGGGCGAAGGCGGCGCCGAGCCGCGCCTTCCAGGAGGGCGACGCGAGGGCGCGCTCGATCTCGGGGAGCGACGCCCGGTGCCCCGCGACGAGACGGCGGACTTCGGGATGGCCGGCGAGGGTCCCCGGCGAAAACGTCTCGGGCAGGCTTTCGAAGTCCTGCGCGAGCATCCCCAGGGCGAGGGCCGCGAGCATGTCCCGCCAGTATACCGGAGCCTACGGCTTGACCTTGATCTCGATCGCCTGGTCGCTGTACAGCGGAGGATCCAGCCTCTGGTACTCCGCGTTCCAGTCGATCAGGCTGCCCGTGTGCGGCTGATGGGCGACCGAGCCCTGGATCAGGTCCCCGGCCGGAAAGTCGTATTCCCGGACCAGGGCCATATGGACCATCTTGTGCGAGGGCTCGCCGTGGTCGACCCAGCCGAGCGGGTCGCCGACCTGCGTCGTGGCCGGCTCTCCGACGCCCTGCAGCGGGGGGACCCGGGTCAGCAGCCGGAACCGGATGGGCCCGCCGTTCCTCCGGTAGCGCTCCACGAGCGACCAGGTCTGGATCAGCGTCTGGTCCCCGGCCGTCGGGTACCAGTAGACGGTCTCGTCGTAGCGCTTCGAGGGGCCGGCCCGGCGGAGGAACAGGCGGTCTTCGGGATGCTTGAGCGAGAACTTGTGGGCGATCTCATGGGCGACCGTGAAGTCGCGCAGCTCTTCGAACGAGGGCGTGATGCCGGAATCCTCGAGCACGACGGTCGTCGCCTCGAGCTGGATTTCCGGGACGTCGACGTCGATCAGATTCGGCGTCGCGTTCACGGTGAAGCTGCCGGAGTCCCCGAGGGTGGTTCCCGGGATCACCCGGTCGCGGATCCAGATCGCGTGCTGGTCCTTCGTGACGCTGTTGAAATCCACGAAGCCCGCGAGGGGTTCCCCGTTGCCCTGGATCTCCGTGGACATCTCGTCCTGCCGGATCCGGTGGAATCCCACGCCGAGCTCGTTCAGCACGGCGCTGCCGTTCGAGATCAGGACGTCGGGATCGTAGACGAAGACGTTCTTGAGCTTGGTCCCGCGGTTGCCCGCGGCGACCTCCCCGCCGCCGTCGTTCTCCAGCTCGTCCATGCGGAAGAACGCGCCCTGCACGAAGACGCCGCGGTACTCCTCGAACGCGCTGAACCCGTCGCCGAGCTCGTCATGGAGTTTCCCGGACTCCAGGAACAGCTTCGGCTTTCCGTGGCGCTGGACGAGGAACCCGCCGTCGCGGTCGCTGGCGCCGTCGAGCTCCTCCAGGAAAGTCGAGGGGGACGCGATGTCGTAGGTGAGCGTGGCGCCGCTGTCGTCGAAGAACCGCTTCCCCAGCTCCCAGACGTCGGGCAGCGTGTCCTCGTCGGTGTCCTTCGGGATGCGCTCTTTTTTCTCGGGGCAGCCCTCGGCCGCGCCGACGACCTTGGTCCAGGCGCCGAAGTCGTACGAGCGGACCAGGATGTCGACCCAGACGCCCGGCGGATACGAGTTCCGGGTGACGGCGGCGACGTTCTGGTCGCCCGGGTACTGGGGGATGCCGTCGTCGATCTTCCAGGGGGCGTTGTCGCCCTGCTCCACCGTGAAGTCGGGATACGATTCCTTCCCCTTGTTGTCGCAGATGCCCTTCAGCGCGGGCGGGCCCTCGAAGCGGAACGTGAACTTCCGGGTCGTGCCGTCCCAGGTTCCGACGGGCTCCCACTTCAGGCGCACCAGGATGGCGTTGCCCTTCTCGGTCTCTTCGCCCCCTTCGTTGCCCCGCGGCAGCCAGGTGTCGCGCTCGGGGATCTCCATGAACGTGTCGCAGCCCCCGCCGCCCGTCATCGCCTGGAGGGCGCGGGCGGAGAGCCGGGGCACCGGCGCGATCGCCAGCGACAGGGCCAGCGCGAGCGCGAAGGTCGCGAGAGGCACGGCGTACGGCCTAAGGTTCATCCTGATATCCCCCATATGGGTAGACTTATACATAAGGGGGAGGGCGAGCGTCAACGAACCCGCGGACGCGCCGCGAGGCTGAGCGCGACACCCGCCACGAGCGCGACCGCGAACGCCAGGAAGTAGCCGTTCGGCGCCGCGAGGTTCACGATCGCGGGGCCCGGGCAGATCCCGGTCAGGCCCCAGCCGATCCCGAAGATCGCCGCGCCCGCGAAGAGACGGACGTCGAGCGGCTTCTCCGGCGCGCGGGGGCGGCGCCAGGCGGCGAGGGCGTAGATCCCGACGGCCGGCCCCATGACGAAGGCGAGCGAGGGATCCCAGCGGCCGAAGACGTCGAGGAACCCGATCACCTTCTCCGGCCGCAGCATGCCGGAGAGGGCGAGGCCGGCGGCGAACACGACGCCGCAGACGAAGGCGATCACGCGAGCCTCCGCGCGAGCACGGTCAGCATGCCGGCGGCCATGAAGACGAGCGTCGCGACGATCGCGCGGCGCGAGCCCCGGCCCACCCCGCAGACGCCGTGGCCGCTCGTGCAGCCGCCGCCCACGCGGGTGCCGAAGCCGACGAGAAGGCCGCCGACGACCGCCAGGCCGAGCGAGCCGGCGGGCGTCGAGAACGATTCCGGCCGGAGCAGCTTCATCGCGACGCCCCCCGCGAGGAGCCCGGCGACGAACGCGAGCTTCCAGCCGAGCTCGCCTTTCTCGAGGCGGACGACGCCCTCCAGCACGCCGCTCACGCCGGCGGTCTTGCCCTTGAGCAGGAGCATCCCGGCGGCCGCGAGGCCGATGAGGGCGCCGCCGGCGAGCGGACCAACGATGTCAGGCATGAGGCGGAGCATTATAATGGGCCGATGCGACCCTTGTTCCTTCTGCTGACCGCGGGCTGCGCGTCCGCGCCGCCGACCGTGGAGCTGCGCTCGCTCGACGCGCACCCCGCGACGTTCGCGGCCATGCCGGGGCCGGGGCCGCACCGCGGCGTCGTGCTCGTCGGCAGCGCGGACGCCGCCCTCGGCGCGCCGCTGGAGCTGCGGGGGCGGAACGGGACGCACGGCTTTCTTCCCGGCCGCTCGCGGACGAAGGTCGTCGACGGCGTCTTCCATTTCACCGCCGCCCTGATGGAGACGGAGTTCCGGGCCTGCGTGGGAAACGTCCCGGACGTCGCGCTGGTCTTCGACGGCGGCGTGGCCGCGGCCCGCCTGCGCGCGGCTTCCCCGCTCCAGGGGAGCCTCGGCGACCACCATCCCGTCTGGAAGGACCGATGACGCGATCGATCGACCTGACCTACTGCACCAACGTGCACGCGCTGGGCACGCCGGAGATCTGGTTCCAGTCGCTCAAGTTCTTCGGCCCGGCCGTGCGCGAGAGGCTCGGCTGGAAGACGATGCCGCTCGGCCTCTGGTGGCAGGCGCCCGTGGCGGAGGCCGCCGCGCGCGATCCCGAGGCCACCCGCCGCTTCCTCGCCGAGAACGGCCTGCGCGCCTTCACCTGCAACTCGTTTCCTTACGGCAACTTCCATGAGCCCGTGGTGAAGACGAAGGTCTACCACCCGGACTGGAGCACGCCCGAACGGCTGCTCTACACGAAGCATTGCGCGACGACCCTCGCCGCCCTCCTCCCCGAGGCCGGCTTCGGCACGCTCTCGACCCTCCCCCTCGGCTGGCGCCACGACTGGGGGGCCGAGAAGACGCGGAAGGCCGTCGACATCCTCCTCGCCTGGGTCGCCTTCGCCGCCGATCTCGAGAAGCGCACGGGCAAGCGCCTCGCCCTCGCGCTCGAGGCCGAGCCCGGCTGCATCCTCGAGCGCACGCCGCAGGTGCTCGCGTTCTGGAACGACGTCCTCCTCCCCGCGGCGAAGGGAGTCGACCTCGGCCGCCACCTCGGCATGTGCTACGACACCTGCCACCAGGCGGTGCAGTTCGAGAGCCCGGAGGAGGCGCTCGGCGCGCTGAAGAACGCGGGCATCCCCGTCCACAAGATGCAGCTGTCGAGCGGCCTCGAGTTCGGGGCGGACGTGCCCGACGCCGCGCGCCGCGCCTTCACCGAGCCGCGCTTCCTGCACCAGACGCGCGAGCGGGGGACGTCGATCACCGACTACGACGACCTCCCGGAAGCGATGGAGCGCGCCGACTGGAAGAAGACCTGGCGGACGCACTTCCACGTGCCGCTGCAGGCGGAGACGCTGCTCGACGCGTCGGTGAAGACCACGCGCGAGGACATGCTGCGGGCCTACCGCTTCGCGCTGGCGAACGACCTCTGCCGCCACTTCGAGGTGGAGACCTACACCTGGACGGTGATGCCCGAACGCGAGCGCCCCGCGGACGACGCGGCCCTGGCCGTCGCCATGGCCCGCGAGCTCGCCTTCATCGTCGCGAGCACGCCCCCCGGGGTGCTAATAAACTGACCTGGCCAATTCATTAGCACCCCTGGAACTCGGCCGTCCGCGGCAGCGCTATGGCGCCAGGCGATTCATCGCGATCATCTCGCGCAACTGATAGCGAAGTGACGCGGACATTTCGTTAACGCGTCCGTACTATTCGCCCGATCAGGCTCCACAATCTCGGTATGAGCTTGATCCTCGCCCTGCTCCTGGCCCAGGACAAGGAGGCTTTGAAGACGTCGCTGAAGGACGTCGACCTCCCCGCCTCCTGGATCTACGACGACGTCGACGCGGGCTTCGCCGAAGCGAAGAAGACGGGCAAGCCGCTGCTCGTCGCGTTCCGCTGAGTGCCCTGAGCGGGCTGCAAGGCCATCGACGGGCAGGTTGTCCGTCGCGGGGACCCGGAGCTGGCGGCGCTGCTGGACCGGTTCGTCTGCGTGCGCGCCGTGCAGGGCTGGGGGATCGACCTCTCGCTCTTCCAGTTCCACGGCCAGCTGACCTGGGCCGTCTTCTTCCTGAACCCCGACCGGACGATCTACGGCCGCTACGGGAGCCGCGCGCCCTCGGGCACGAGCGGCTTCAAGGGCAACGACCGCTTCGTGACGATGGAGGGCTTCAAGAAGGCGATCCAGGGCGCCCTCGAGCTCCACGCCGCCTATCCCGCGAACAAGGCGTCGCTCGCCGGCAAGACCGGCCCGGCGCCGATCGCGAAGACGCCCGAGGCGATCCCCGCCGCCTCCGCCTGGCCCGTCCGCCGCGTCGACGGCACCGACCGCAACAAGGGCTGCGTCCACTGCCATGAGGTGCAGGACTGGGAGTTCATCGAAGCCCGCAAGAAGGGCGCCGTCGCCGACCGCTACCTGTGGACGTATCCGATGCCCGACACCCTGGGCCTGAGCCTCGATCCCGTCGAACGCGCCGCGGCGACGGCCGTGGCCCCCGGCTCCGCCGCCGAGAAGGCCGGCTTCAAGGCGGGCGACCGGCTGCTCGCGCTCGACGGGCAGCCGCTGCTGTCCATCGCCGACGTCCAATGGGTTCTGCACCAGGCGCCCGAGCCGGGCGCGGTGAAGGCGGAAGTCGACCGCGGCGGCAGGAAAGTCGCGCTGACCCTGGAGCTGAAGGCGGGCTGGCGCCGGGGCTACAGCTACGCGGACAACCTTTCCGTGGGCTGGATGACGCGCTCGCGGACGGCGGGCATGCGCCTGGAGTCGATGCCCGAGATCGACCGCGAGAAGCTCGGCCTGGCCGCGGACGTCCCCGCCCTGCGGATCCGCGAGCTGACGCCCGACTTCGCGAAGGAGCGCAACACGTCGCCGAAGAAGGCCGGGCTGCTGAAGGGCGACGTCCTGCTGGAGCTCGACGGCCGCCCGATCCCGCCGACGGAGAGCGAGTTCCTCGCGCACCTGCTGCAGAAAAAGAAGCCCGGCGACAAGATCACGCTGGGCTACCGCCGCGGCGGCGGCCCGCCGCAGGCGGCGGAGGTCGAGGTCAGATGAACGTGCGGATTCGTCGACACGTGGAACCCGGGAGCCTCGCCCCGCGTCGAAGGGACATGAAGAACGCCCCTTGCCCGGAGTGCGGCCGCGGCAGCGTGTACCGCTACGGCGCCCGCCGCTTCATCGCGCTCATCGCGCGCTGACGACCGCCGCCGGCTCCCGCGTCCACAGCACCGGGTTAAGCGGGGTGTCGATGAGCTCCCCGATCTTCGCGCCGGGGCACCAGCCGTCCCAGTCGGCCTGCTGGTTCTCGTTGCGCGGGGCGGCCAGGCGCATCTCCTGGTCCATGTAGATCACGGTCATGACCTCGCGCGGGCGGGTCGACTTGTTGGGCCCGGCGCGGTGGAAGCACCAGCCGGCGTGGAAGCTGACCTCGCCGAGCTCGAACGGTTCCTCGACCATGCCGAGCTCGTGGCGCAGCAGCTCCTTCTCGATCTTCGACTGGCTGGCGTCGCTGATCTCGACGTCCCGGCCCAGGTCTTTCGTGTGGCTCTTCGGCGCGAAGGCGAGCGGGCCCATCTCCATCGGAACGGCCTGGAGCGGCACCCACGCCGTCACCGAGTGATCGCTCGCCAGCGGCCAGTAGTACTGGTCCGCGTGCCAGGGGGTGAAGCCGCCGGACGCCTCCTTGTAGAGCGCCTGGTCGTGGTAGAGCCGCGTCCCCCGCGTCCCCATCAGCTCGGCCGCGATCCGGGCGAGCCGGCGCCCGAACACGAACTCCTTCACGAGCGCGTCCTTCGTCCAGATGTTCATCACCTGGAGGAAGGCCTTCTGGTAGGTCGTGCGCTGGTCCATGGGGAGATCGAGCGTGTTCAGCGCCTTGACCTTCTCGGTGATCCGCGGCCCGTACGCCGCGATCGCCTCCGCCGAGAACACGTTCTTCAGCCGCACGAAGCCGTTC
Source organism: Planctomycetota bacterium (assembly GCA_036383955.1). GTDB lineage: Bacteria > Planctomycetota > MHYJ01 > MHYJ01 > JACPRB01 > JACQFK01. Next base: position 27,876 of record DASVNH010000175.1, read on the forward strand.
TCGCGGTAGAAGCGGATCCGCTCCTCGCTCAGGCGGTACGGCGCGTCGATCTCTTTCATGGCCGAAGCATAGCCCGGCCCCGCCCCGCCCGCTACGCCGCCCTTCTCCATTTTCAATACTTTCTTATCGCGTTTATCCCTACGCGACGTCCCAGAGTGCTATCTTAGTACCATGCGCGCCCGGCCCGAGCGGATCTCGACGTCCCCCGCCGCCTCGTTCGCGGTCAAGCGGCGCCGCGACCGCCGCTTCGAGTTCGCGTGGCACTTCCATCCCGAGATCGAGCTCACCTGGATCGTCCGCTCCCGCGGCCGCCGCTTCGTCGGCGACTCCATCGAGGACTACCGCGACGGCGACCTCGTCCTCCTCGGCCCCGACCTCCCGCACACCTGGCACTCCGAGCCCGGCCTCCACGAAGCGGTCGTCGTCCAGTTCGCTCCCGACTTCCTGGGCGAGCTCCCCGAGCTGCGCGGCCTCCGCGCGCTCTTCGACCGCGCCGCGCGGGGGCTCGCCTTCGGCGCCCGGACGCTCAAGAGCGTTTCGAAACACCTCGATGGATTGGAGGAGGTCGAAGGCCTGCCCCGCCTGTGCGCGCTGCTCGCGACCCTCGAGCGGCTGGCGGCGGCCCGGGACGTCCGGCCCCTCTCGAGCCGCCCGTTCTCGGAGCCGCGGAAGGCGGACATGGAGAGGATCGACCGCGTCTGCCGCCATCTCGCGGAGCGCTACGCGGAGGACGTCTCGCTGGCCGAGGCGGCCGGCGTGGCGCACCTGAGCGTGCCGGCGTTCTGCCGCTTCTTCAAGTCGCGCACGGGCAAGACGCTGGTCGGCTACCTGACGGAGCTGCGGATCGGCCGGGCCTGCCGCCTGCTGATGGAGACGGAGCGGAGCGTGTCGGACGTGGGCTACGCCTCCGGCTTCAACAACCTCTCGAACTTCAACCGCCGCTTCCTCGCCCTCAAGGGCGTCCCGCCCCGCGCCTACCGCGCCCGCTTCCGGGTTCAATGAGCATCGGACGGGATTCATGATTCATGGTCCCGTCACGGGCCGCGTCGATTATGATAGGGACGGCGAACGGGGATCATGGGTCAAGAAATCGTCTATTGCTCCGAGTGCGCGCTCAGGCTCGTCGGAACGGACTTCGAGAAGGGGAAAGCGTTCCGGGTCGAGCATAAATGCCTTTGCGCGGACTGCGCGAAGAAAGTCCTGGGCGCGCTCCCCGAGCATCCCTCCCAGGTCGCCAAGCCCAGCACCGCGCGCCTTCACTCCGCCCCCAAGGCCGACACGGGCATGCACGCCCGCCTCCGCGAATCCACCGTCTCGCGCGGCCTCCCGACCGCCCCCGCCAAGAAGTCCTCCGGCCTCCTCATCGGCGCCGCCCTGGGCGTCGCCGCCGTCCTCGCCGTCGTCGTCGCCATCGCCTCCTCCGGAAGCACGACGCCCGCGACGTCGAAGACCCTCGACGCCCCCCCGCCGCCCGACGCCTCCCCCCGCGAACGCGAGGCGAAGGCCGCCTTCGACCAGGCCCTCGCTTACGGGCAGACCCACCCGACGGACTTCGAGGGCCAGCTCGCCCGCCTCCAGGACGCCGTCTTCAAGGCCGAAGGGACGTCGATCCTCGAGCGCGCCAAGGCCGAGATCGACGTCGTCCGCGTCCGCGCCCAGCGGACCCTCGCGAAGGAGATCGAGCTCCTGCGGGGCCGCGTCCGGCCGCTGCTCGCGCGCGGCGACGCGGCCGCGGCCCGTCTCGCCCTCGACGCCGAGCGCAAGCGCTTCACGGCGCGCGACTGGGACCTCGCCGTCCGCGCCCTGGAGGCGGAGATCGGATCTCCCGCGCCGCCGCCTCCGCCTCCTCCTCCGCCGCCCGCCGGCGTGTGGACGGTTCTCGACCTCCAGGATCTCCGTTCCCTGCACGGCGCGACGCTCGTCAAGCAGCCCGACGGCTCCGTGCTCGTCTCGGGCGAGAATCCTCCGTCGGACGTCGTCTCGTTCAGCGCGCGCTCGCCGCTCAAGAACGTGACGGCGATCCGCGTGGAGGCGCTGCCCGATCCGTCGCTGGCGGGGGGCGGGCCGGGCCGCGCGCCGCACGGCAACGCCGTCCTGGGCGAACTCCGCGTAGAGGCGGGCGGACGTCCCGTCGCCTTCGCCGGCGCTTCCGCCTCCTACGAGCAGCCCGGGTACCCGGCCTCCGCGGCGGTCGACGGCAACCCGCTCACCGGCTGGGGGCTTCACGGCCGCGTCGGCGCCGCGAGCGAGGCGGTCTTCCACGCGCGGGAGGCGTTCGACGGCGCCGCGCTGTCGGTCATGATCCAAAGCCAGACGCCCCACGGGCAGCACGCGCTCGGCCGCTTCCGCGTGTCCGCGACGTCCGCCGCGCTGCCGCCGCCGCCGGCGGCCCGCGAAAACGACGTGAGCATCGGCCCCGCGGCCCCGCTCTACGCCGACGCCCTGACGGGCGGCTGGCTGAACTGGTCCTGGAACTCGAAGATCGACCTGAAGAGCGCGGCCGTTCCGCCGTTCGAAGGCGCGACGTCGATCGGCTTCGAGTCGCTGAAGAACGGGGCGGGGCTCTTCCTCGGCCATCCGCAGCCGGTCGACGCGACCGCCTATCTCTCCTTCGCCGTCCATCGCGTGGACCCGTCGGCCTTCCCGTACAGCGTCAGCCTCTACGGCCCCGGGGAAAAAGAGTATTCGGTGCCGCTCAACTTCGCCAAGCTCGGCCTCCCGCCGGTCGGCGAGTGGCGGCGCTACGTGGTCCCGGTCCGGGACTTCAAGCTGCCGAGCGGCAAGATCCGCGGCGTCGTGATCCAGAGCTACTACGGGAAGTTCCCCGCCCCATTGCTCTACGTCGACGCCGTGCAGCTCCTGTCCGGCCCGGTCTATCCGGAGGCCGTCGAGGTCTCCGCCTACCGCGCCCACTGGAACCAGGCCGCGGCCCACGCCGCCGCCCGCGACCTGGACGCCGCCGCGAAAGTCCTCAAAGAAGGGCCCGAGGACGCCGAGCGCGCCGCGGATCTCGCCGACTTCCAACTCGTCCGCGCCCTCCACGAGGAGACCCGCGCCCTCCTCGCGAAATGGCCGCGCGGGTGGAACGTGGCCGTCGACGTCCTCGACGCCGCGGGCGCCCCGCGCCGGATCGACGAGCCCGTCCGCGCCGCGGACCTCCGCGGCCTGGAGCTTCGCGGCGGCGCGATCCTCGAGCCGGGCCGGATCCTCGCGCCGTCCCTGGCCGAGATCTTCCTCGCGCGGCCGAAGAAGCTGGAGACCGACGCCCGCGCCGCCGGCCTGCTCTGCGCGATCGAGGGCTTCCCGGACGCCGCGAAGCGCTTCTACCCAGGCGAGCTCAAGACGGGCCCGCCCGCGCCCGACGAGGCCGACGCCCGCCGCTTCTACCTCGAGGCGGACGCCGAGATCCGCGACTACCCCACGCGCGCGCGCGGGCTCGAAAAGCTCGCGGGGCTGCTCAAGAGCCACGGCGAGACCGCGTACGTCCGGCGGCTGCGGACGTCGATCCAGGCCCGCCTCGACGCCCCGCGGGACTTCATCTTCGCGCCCGCGGACCTGCAGGCGCGGGGCTTCTTCCAGCTCCAGCGGCACGCGAAGGGCGAGGTCGCCTGGACGATGACGGAGGACGTCGAAAAGGCGGCCCGCAAGGACAACGTCGTGGACCTGGAGTACTCGGCGCCGCCGGGCGCGGAGATCCGCGGCTGGGCGCTGATCGGCGGCTGCTGCCAGGAGACGTTCACGTTCCACCTGCAGGGGTCGGACGTCGAGGGCCCCGACGCGGAGAATCCCACGACGGTGGCGAAGTGCGAGATCGAGGGGACGTCGATGACGCCCGTCCTCCCGCTGGGCGTCACGTACCTCCGGAAGACGCACGCGGCGCACGGGGGCAGGAAGGAGACGGAGCGCTTCGCGTGGGTGGCCCTGCCGGCGATGAAACGGGCGGGGCCCGGCACGCAGGCGAAGCTGCGGATCCTCGCCGACCAGCAGGGCTTCGCGGTCGCGGCGGTCTTCCTCTCCGCCGGGCGCAAGGCCCTCCCCAAGGAGGCGGAGCTGCAGGAGCTGCTGGCGGCGCGGCCCTTCGCGGAGCCGGAGCCCGCCGAGAGCGGCGTGCGGGGGCTGATCCTGCGCGAGATCTGGAAGGACGTCCAGGGCGACAAGGTGGAACAGCTGACCGCCCATCCGAAGTTCAAGGGGCCGCCCGATCTCTCCCACAAAGTCGGCGCCCTCGACTCCTGGAACATGGGAGGCGACTACGGCACCCGCTTCCGCGGCTGGATCGTCCCGCCGCTCAGCGGAGCCTACGTGTTCTGGCTGACGTCCGACGACCAGAGCGAATTCTGGCTCTCGATCGACGACTCCGTTTCCGGCCTCAAGAAGATCGCCACCCTCGAAGGCGCGGTGGGCCATCGGGACTGGAACCGCGCCGTCAAGTCCGCTCCCGTCCCGCTGGTCAAGGGCCGCCGGTATTACCTGGAAGCCCTCCACAAGCAGGGCGGCGGCGGCGAGCACGTCACCGTCGGCTGGAGCCTTCCCGACGGCAGCGAGGAGAAGCCCATTCTCGGCCACCGCCTCATCCCCTGGTCCGCCGCGGCGACCCGGGGCGGGGTGACCCTCAGCGCTCCCGCGGCGGCCGCCCCCGGCGCGCCGCTCGCGGTCGCGGTCGCGGCCTCCGCGGCGAACGCGCGGGTCGAGGTGTACGACGGCGGAGTCCGGCTCGGCGAGGCGAAGAACGGCGTCTTCACCTGGAAGCCGGAGGTCGGCGCCCACCTGCTCAGCGCGCGCGCCTCGGAACGCGGCGGCCGGACCTCCGTGTCGCCGCCGTCGCTAGTCGTCGTCGGGGAGCTCCATTTCCACCGCGGCGTGGACCTGAACGGACCCGGCGGCCCGATCGACGATCGTCCCTGGAGCGCGGGATCGGGCCCCGGCGGGTATGAGAGTCCCGGCCTCGAGCTGCGGCCGGCCACCGACGCGGGCCGCGCCGTGATGATCCGCTCGTCCGTCACCTTGCGCGACGCGGCGAAGGCCGTCGTCGGCGGCCTTCCGAACGGCAAGGTCCTGGTCTACGGCACGCTCTGGGCGCCCGCGGAGATCACGCCGTTCGACGTGGCGGTCAACGGCAAGCCCGTGGTGAGCGGCCATCGCTTCGGCGCGATCGGCGAGTGGGCGCGGCTGGGGCCGTGGGCGGCGGAGGTCGTCGACGGCAAGCTCGAGCTCTCGGCGCCGAAGGGCGTGGCGCACCTGTCGGGCCTCGAGATCTGGAGCGCGACGCGGCCCGCGCCGGCGAGGCGGGTGAAGACGGAGACGGTCGGCGGCACGGGCGGCGCCGAGTTCGAGGAAGCCCGGGAGGGCAATCAGATCATCATCGGATTCAAGCTGACCAATGCCGGCGGCTCCCTGAAGTCGCTGCAGCCGATGTTCTGGACGGGCGACAAGGCCGAGTGGGGCCAGCAGCACGCGCCTCCCGACGGCACCGTGACGGAAATCATCGGCAAGACCGGGTACGCGGTGGGCGGCGTCCGCATGCGGGGCGCGCAGGGGCGCGTGAAGGCGTTCCGCGTCGTCTTCATGAAGTGGAACGGCACCTTCCTTGACGTGAAGGACGCCTACGAGTCCGACTGGTACCTGGGGGACGCCACCGACACCGTCCTCTTCGGAGGCGACGGCTCTCCCGTCGTCGGCGTCCACGGCCGGAAGGGCAACGAAATCGACGCCTTCGGCCTCATCCTCTTCAAACCCTGATCGCTTGATTCGCGCCCTTCGCCCTTTATGATGGGGCGATCATGTCGGCCGAGGCCCAGGACATCGCCGTCGCCCAGGAGCTCAAGCGCTCGGGCATGGCCACGCCGGACCAGATCACGGCGGCGCTCCAGGCCCAGTCCGGCGCCCCGCTCGCGGACGCCCTCGTCAAGCTGGGGGTCATCACCGCCGCGCAGAAGGAGACCGTCCTCCGCAAAGTCGGCGAGAAAAAAGGCGTCGGCTCCCTCCTGCACTACCGGCTCGTGCGCAAGCTCGGCGAGGGCGGCATGGGCGCCGTCTACCTCGCGGAGGACACCCAGGCCGCCCGGAAGGTCGCGATCAAGGTCCTCCCCCGGCGGTTCAGCTCGACGCCCGACCTCGTCAAGCGCTTCCGGCGCGAGGCGGACACGGCCGTCCGCGTGCGACATCCCAACGTCGTCGGCGGCTTCGCGTCCGGCGAGGACGCGGGCTTCCACTTCTACGTGATGGAGTATTGCGAGGGGGAGACGCTCGACCGCCTCCTCAAGCGCGGCGAGGCGCTGCCGATCTTCAAGGGCGTCGAGATCGTGGCGCAGGCGGCCCGCGGGCTGCAAGCCGCCCACGGCATCGGCTTCGTCCATCGGGACGTCAAGCCGTCGAACATCATCCTCACGCCCCAGGGCCAGGCCAAGGTGCTCGACCTGGGGCTCACCAAGAACTTCGAGGAGTCCGCCGAGAGCCTCAAGACGCAGAGCGGCGCGATCCTCGGGACGCCCCACTACATCGCCCCCGAGCAGGCCCGCGGCGCGAAGGACGTCGACGGCCGCGCCGACATCTACGCGCTCGGCGCCACGTTCTATCATCTGCTCTCCGGCGAGCCGCCCTACTCGGGCCAGACGGGCGTCGAGGTCATCTACAAGCACGTGCACGAGCCGCTGCCGGACCTGCGCGCGAAGCGGCCCGACCTGCCGGCGGGCGTCGAGGCGGTCATCAAGAAGATGCTCGCGAAGGCGCCGGAGGACCGCTACGCGACCTGCGCGGAGCTCGTCGAGGACCTCGAGGCGATCCTGGCCGGGAAAACGCCCGGCCACGCGATGGCGGAGGCGGGCAAGAAGACGGCGATCACGCCGGCGCCGCCGAAAGCCTCCCGGCGCGGCCTGCTCCTGGGGGTCGGCGCGGGCGCCGCGGCGGCGGTCGTCGCGGCCGTTTTCGCGTTCCGCCCGCCCGCGGCCGCCGCGCCTCCGAAGGCGGCGGAGGTCGCGGAGATCGACCTCCTGAAGGGGGTCGATCCGAAGCGCGACGGCGTGGAAGGGCTGTGGACGGCGAAGCAGGGCGAGCTGACCGTGAGCGACGGGGCGCCGGCGCGGCTGCGGCTGCCGGGCAAGGCGCCCGCGGCGTACGACCTGCGCGCGGAGTTCACGCGGATGAGCGGGGGCGACGTGGTGACGCTGGTGCTGGCGCGCGGCGGCCGGAGCTTCCTCTTCCAGCTCGGCGGCTTCGGCAACTCGGTCTGCGGCTTCTCCAAGGTGAACGACAAGCGCTGCGACGAGAATCCCACCACGGTCAAGCGGGGCATCAAGGACGGCTCGAGCTACGTCTGCGTCGTCGAGGTGCGTCCCGAGCGGGTGACGGCCCTGCTCGACGGCGCGAAGCTGGCGGAATGGACGCCCGCGATGGGCCCGCTCGAAATGGACGACGACTGGGACTTGAAGGAAGTCGGCGCCCTGGGCGTCGGCTCCTGGGGCAGCCCCACCACCTTCCACGCGCTCACGCTGCGGCCCCGCTGAGCTCCGTAACGGGAATCGCTCTTCGCGCATCCGCCTTGAGAATTAGGAGGATGCGCCTTGAGAAGCCTGCTGACGGTTCTGGTTCTCGGCGTCGCGCTCTGCGGCTGCGACACCCGGGAAGCGCCCGCGCCGTACGGAAAGCCGTCCACCCCCGACGGAAAGCCCGTCGAAGCCGCGCTGGTGAAGGATCCCGTGTGCGGGATGATGGTCGACAGCACGAAAGCCAAGACGGCCACGCACAAGGACGTGAAGTACTACTTCTGCTCCAAGGAATGCGAGGATCGCTTCCAGAAGACCCCCGACACCTTCGCCGTCCCGAAGCCCGCCAAGTAGCCTGAGCTCCCCCGCCCCCGTCCCGGGGGCGGGGTTTCCTAACCCAGGCGCCCCGCCTTGAGGTCGGCGAAGATCTCGGCGGCGGCGCGCAGGCCCGAGAGGCAGGCCCCTTCCATGAAGCCCTGCCACGAATAGAACGAATCCGCGTGCTCGCCGGCGAAATGCAGGTTGCCGGCGGGCAGGCCCTCGAGCCCCGCCACCGTCGTGAACTGTCCGGGCGTGTAGCAGGTGTAGCTGCCGCGCGTGAGGGGATTCGACGGCCAGTGCTCGAGGTGCGCCACGAACTTGCCGGACACGCGCGTGGCCGCGGCCTGCGCCCCCGGATAGACCTTTTCGAGATCGGCCAGGAAGCGGCCGGCCTCGGTCTGGACCTGGGCCGGATTGAGCGTCGCCCCCCGCAGCCCGCTCGAGTAGTCGGTCAGGACCGCGCGGGCGGCCGTCGCTCCCGCCGGATTCGTCTCCCACGTGGCCTGGTGGTTCGGCAGGTCGCTGTAGGAGCCGCCGGTGGAGCCCAGCGACGCCCAGGGCCGCGCCGAGAAGCCGATCATCATCTTGGCGTTCGTCCCGTAGCCGAGCGTCGCGATCGCGTTCCGCTGATCCGCGGGGATCGCCAGGCTCGGGTCGAGCTGGACCTCCCGCAGCGCCGTGAACGGCAGCGTGAGCACGACGGCGTCGTGCACCTTCACGACGCTCTGGCCGCCCCGCTTGAACTCGAGCTCGATCCGCCCGCCGGCCGCGCGCGCGGCCACCAGCTTCAAGCCCGTCGAGATGTCCGCGCCCGCCGCGAGCCCCGCCGCGATCCGGTCGTTGCCCTCGACGACGTGATAGCGCTCGTCGCTCCACACGCCGAAGGGCCGGAACTTGCCGCGCTTGTCCGCGTGGATGAACAGCAGAAAGTTGAGCGCGCTCTGCCGCTCCACGTTCAGGCCGTATTCCGCCTCGTAGGCCGCGATGATCGCCGCCTTGGCCACCGGCCCCGCGGCCCTCCCCGTCGCGTTCTCCCCCTCGAGATACGCCAGCAGCGACGTGCGGTCGAGGCGGACGTCCGCCGCGTTGTGCGACCGCGCGGTCGGCGCGCCCGACGACGCCCGGAGATCCGCCCGCATCGTCGCGACGAACGCGCGGTACTCGTCGACGACGACCGCCTCCGGATAGCGGACCCCGCCGAAGTGGTAGGCCACCTCGCCGGGGGCCTTCTCGACATCCTCCAGCGTCAGCCCGAAGCGCTTCGCGTAGCCGATCATCGTCTTGTGGCCGGTGTCGATGAACTCGCCGCCGCGCTCGGCGACCTGGCCGGGGAAGAAGCCTTTCAGCGAGAAGCAGCGGCCGCCCGCGCGCGCCGACGCCTCGTAGACAGACGCCCGGATCCCGCCGCGCAGGAGCTCGTCCGCGCAGGCGAGCCCCGCGAGCCCGGCGCCGACGATCCCGACGCTGACGTCCGCCGCCGGCGCGGCCGCGAGGGACGCGACGGCCGCCGCGCCCGCGAGAAAGCCGCGGCGCGAAACGCCCAGCCCTTCCGCCGCGTGCGCGACGCGGCGGAGGCGGGAGAGGTCCGCGAAGATCCGGGTATGTGGCATGGCGGGTATGTTCGTGATCGGAGGCGGTTTCGTCAACGATTGACCGCGCCCGCGGAAACGCCTACCCTCGCGGCATGACGAACGCCGCCTACGACCTGGTCGTGCTCGGGTCCGGACCGGCCGGCGAGAAGGGCGCCGCCCAGGCCGCCTACTTCGGCAAGCGCGTGGCCCTCGTGGAGCGCGAGCCCGCGCTCGGCGGCGCCGCGGCGAACACCGGGACGCTCCCCTCCAAGACGCTGCGCGAGACGGCGCTGACCCTGTCCGGCTTCCGCGCCCGCGGCCTCTACGGCGTCGACCTCTCCCTGCGCCGGCAGGCCACCGTGAAGGACTTCCTGCACCGCGAGCGGCACGTGGTGGACACCGAGCGGGCGCGCGTGGGCGCCAACCTCGACCGCCATCGCGTCGACACCTTCACCGGCCCCGCCGCGTTCGTGAATCCCCACACCGTGAGCGTGGGCGGAACGACCCTGCTGAAGGCGGACGTCGTCCTCATCGCCACCGGCTCGTCGCCGCGGCGCCCCGCCGAGTTTCCCGCCGACCATCCGCGCGTCTACGACTCCGACTCCATCCTCCGCCTCGGCGACATGCCCAAGCGGCTGATCGTCGTCGGCGCCGGCGTCATCGGCTGCGAGTACGCCTGCACGTTCGCGGCGCTGGGCGTCGAGGTCGCGCTGGTCGACGGGCGCGACGTCCTCCTGCCCTTCCTGGACCGGGAGCTGTCGACGGCGCTCAAGGAGGCGATCGTCCGCCTGGGCGTGAAGCTCGTGGTGAACGAGAAGGTGAAGGCCTGCCGCGCGGACGCGGCGGGCGTCGCGCTCGAGCTCGGCTCGGGCCTGAAGCTCGAGGCCGACGCCGTGCTGGTCGCGGCCGGGCGGACGAGCAACACGGGCGAGCTCGCTCTCGCCGCCGCCGGGCTGGCGACGGGCGAGCGCGGGCTGATCGAGGTCGACGGCCATTACCGCACGAAGGTGCCGCACATCTACGCGGCGGGGGACGTCATCGGCTTCCCCGCCCTCGCCTCGACCTCGATGGAGCAGGCGCGGCTGGCGATGGTCCACGCCTTCGACCTCAAGTACAAGACCGACCTCGCCCCGGTGCTGCCCTACGGCATCTACACCATCCCCGAGGTGGCGATGGCGGGCGAGACGGAGGAGTCGCTGAAGGCGAAGGGGGTCGACTACGTGGCGGGCCGCGCGCGCTACGACCAGAACGCGCGGGGCATCATCATCGGCGACGCCCACGGCTTCCTGAAGCTGCTGTTCCGGCGCGACGACCTCCGCCTGCTGGGCGTGCACGTCATCGGCGAGATCGCCTCGGAAATCAGCCACATCGGCCTGACCGCGCTGATGACCGGCGCGGGCGCCGACCTCTTCATCCGCACCTGCTACAACTATCCGACGCTCGGCGACCTCTACAAGTACGCGGCCTACGACGCGATGGGCCGGCGGACGTCCGCGAAGTGTTAACGTTCTGGCCAGGCTAGAACGTTAACACTTCCTACTTCAGCGTCTCGAGGTAGGCGATCAGGTCGGAGAAGTCCTGCGGCGTCAGGCCCGTGTTGAGGCCGTCGGGCATCAGAGAGAGGTCGCTCTCCTGCCGGCGGTCGATCTCGCCTTTCTTGATCGCGTGGCGCTTCCCTTCCGCGTCGAGCAGGATCAGCTCCTCCGTCCCGTCCGCCGCCAGGCGCCCCGACTTCACCTCGCCCGACGTGGTCAGCACCTTCGTGAGCTTGTAGCCGTCGAGGATCTGCTTCGAGGGATACAGCACCGACTCCACCAGCTGCGCCCGGTTGAACTTCGCCGCCACGCCGAAGAGCTCGGGCCCCACCTCGCCGCCGTCGCCCTTCACCTTGTGGCACTTCACGCAGGCCACGCCCTTCAGGTCCGCGAACAGCGCCCGGCCCCGTCCCGCGTCGCCCTTGTTCGACGCCGCGTGCTTCTCGTACGCCGCGGGATCCAGCTTCTTGGCCTTCGCCTCGAACAGCGCGCCTTTCCGCGCGCCGGGGATCGCCACCGAGAACTCCCAGCCGCCGCCCGTGTTGCCGCAGCGCACCAGGATCGCGTTCTTCCCCGCCTTCAGCGGCGCCCGCACCTTGATCTCGTCCGCCTTCCATCCGCCGTCTCTCAGGTCCTCGAAGAGCTTCACCCCGTTCACCCAGAGCGTGAACGTGTCGTCGGCGCCGCAGAGGAACTCGACCTCCCGCGCCTCCGCCGACTCGATCTCCGTGTAGGCGAAGGCCGCGACCCCGTCCTGCACCGGCATCTGGCCGCGCAGCTCGACTTCCCCGAACTCCGCCTTCACCTTCGCCTTCTTCCAGGCGCCCGGCTTGCCGCGGGCGTCGACGTACTCCGCGTCCACCGCCGGCGCCGCGTCCGACATCTTCATGGGCCCCGCCAGCCGCCAGTCCAGGACCGGCGCCGGCTTGTTGTAGATCCGCTGCAGCTCGAGGATCGCCTCGCCCGGCAGCTCCTGCCGCGCCAGCTTCGCCTCGAGGAGCGGCAGGGCGGACGCGTGGATCGCGGCGACGGCCGTCGCGCAGGCCTGCCGGACCGTCGCGTTCTTCCCGCCCAGGCCGTCGACATACGCGTCCAGCGCCCGGAGGTCGGGCACTTGCGCGAGCGCGCCGACCGCCTCGAAGCGCGTCTCGGGATCCAGGTACGCGCGCAGCAGCGCCGGCAGGGCGTCCTTCGCCTTCAGCGCGCCCAGCGCGCCCACCGCCGCCCGGCGGAGCTCGGCCCGCTTGTCGTCCAGCGCGGCGAGCAGCGCCTTCACGGCCGCGTCGCCGCCGATGAGCGTGAGGGCCGCGACGGCCTCCTTCGCCTTCGCGCCGCCGAGCAGCGCCGCCAGCGGTCCCGCGGCTTTCGACGCCTTGAGCCGCCCGAGCGCCTCGACCGAGTCGGGCAGCGCCTCGATCAGGGCGTCGACCAGCTTGATCCGCTCCGCCGCGTCGATCGACTCCGGGCGCAGCGCGGGATCTTTGAGGGCGCCCGCGACCAGCTCGCCCGAGGCCGGGTCGGACAGCGCACGCAGGATCGCCTTCTTCGTGGCGACGTCCGCCGCCGGCCAGAGCGCGCGCAGCACGGGCGCGGCCTCGACGTCCTTCACCACGGGCACGGCGTCGATCGCGGCGACGCGCGTCGCCGGATCCGTCGACGCGAGCGCCGCGCGGATGGTCGCGAGCACGCGCGCGGTGCCGGGATAGTCGACCGTCTTCGCGGGCCGCGGCTGGGCGACCGGCTGCGTGCCCCACCACTTGCCGGTCCAGGCGGGCGGCATCCGATGGATCTCCGCGAGGGCCGTGACGGAGGCGGCCGTCGGGGACGCCGCGAGCGCTTCGACCAGCGCCGGGTCGTAGGTTTCGCGCAGCGCGAAGCGGGTGCCCTCCCGGATCCGCTCCGAGGGGCTCTCGAGGCCCTTCACGATCGAGGCCCAGGAGGTCGAGTCGCTCCTCCCGATCCGGTTGAGCGCGAGGAAGGCCGCGTAGCGCGCGAAGAGGTCCGTCTCCTCGAGGGCGGCCTGCAGCGCGGGCACCGCGGCGGACGAGCCGACGCGGCCGAGGGCCGTCGCCGCCTGGAAGCGCACCGAGAGGTCCGGATCCTTGAGCAGGCCGACGAGCGCCTCGCCCGCCTCCCGCACCCGGCGCGTCCCGGCCTGCCGCGCGGCCTGGCGCCGGACCGACGGGTCGGGGCTCTTGAGGAGGTCGACGGACGCGACGCCCAGGGCGTCGAGCGCCCAGATCGCGTGCCACGCGGCGGGCGCCTGGGTCACCTCGCGCAGCTCTTTGACGGCCTTGCGGTCGACGAGGCGGCGCTGGGCGATCATCCGCACGCTCTGGGCGGGATGACCGAGGGCCGCGATGAGCTCGGCCGTCGTCGCCTCGAACGGCTTGCCCGTGCCGGCGGCGGCGAACCAGGCGGGCTTCGGCGCCGCCTGGCTGGGGCCGGTGTAGGTCGCCTTGATGAGGCGGCCGGTCTCCTTGTCCTTCTGCTTCCAGCCGCCGAAGTTCCAGTCGCAGACGTAGATCGACTTCCCGTCGGCCGAGACGGCGCTGCCGACCGGGCGGAAGTCCTGCGTGCCCTGCTGCGTGAGGAAGTCCTGCCGCTCGACGATCTTGTAGCTGGCGCCCTCGCGCGCGATCTTCAGGCGGATGAACTGCTTGCGGGTCCACTCGGAGAGGAAGAGGTTCCCGTGGTACTCGGCGGGGAGCGCGTCCTCGTTGTAGGCCGTCGAGCCCGTCCCCGACCCGCCGCCGAAGTCGCCCATCATCCAGAGGGTGTAGGGCCGGCGGGGCTTGTAGTCCCAGGGGTAGCCGTAGCTGCCGCCGTCGACCATGTGGGTGACGCGGGTCCACCAGCCGTGCCCGTCGTCGGTGTTGTCGTAGGTGAACATCTCGTCTTCGCTGTTGATGGCGACGTCCAGGTGGTTGCGGGTGCCGGTGGAAACGACTTCCATGTCGGTGCCGTCGGGGCGGATGCGGAAGAGGCCGCCGCCGTAGATCTCGGCTTTCTTGCCGTCCTTGCCGACGGCGCCGTAGAGGCCCTTGTCGCCGATGCTGACGTAGAGGAAGCCGTCCATGGCGAGGCGGCAGTTGGAGGGGATGTGGTCGTTGAAGCCGCCGCCGCCGACGCCGGCGGGATGCGGGTTGGTGCACTCGATGAGGTCCACGCGGTCCTTGCCGGCGAACTGGTCGTCGGTGAAGACGCTGAAGCGCGGCGTGTGGTGCACGTAGAGCTTGCCGTCGACGTAGGCCATGCCGAACACGGCGTAGAGCTTCTCGGCGTAGACGCTGACGCGGCCGTCGGGATGCAGACAGAGGATGCGGTCGACGGGGATGTGGGACGGCTCGCCCATGTCCATGGGATCTTCGGCGACGAAGATCCGGCCGTCGGGCGCCACCGTGACTACGCTCGGATGCTTGATCTCGGGGAACTTCGCCACGACCTCGACCTTCCAGTCGGGCGGCCCCTTGGGCGGAAGGTCCTGTCCCAGGAGACAGGCGAGCAGCAGCAGCATCGGCGGGAGCCCTTTCTAAGCGGTCTTAATGATAAATAGCACGAGGTCACGGGGAGTTGCGAAAATCACCGGATCCGGAGGTATAAGGGAGCCGCCGCATGGAACGACCGCTCGCCCCGCTGGAGAAGCTAGCGGGCATCCTCATCCCCGACCGAGTTCAGGAATTCTTCCTTCGCCCGACGGAACTCGGAGATGGCTGGCGCCCGTTTCCGCGCGAAGAGCTGAACTCGTTGTCGCATCTCTATCCGAATCACCCTCTGGGCTGTCTGCCGCTGTTCTCAAATGCCGGAGGTGACGCGATCTGCCTCTATTATCCGCGGGGCGCCGAGCCCCTGATCGCCGGATTCGATCGGGAACAGGGTTGGCTTCATCCTTTGGATGATGTCGTCGAAGACTTCTTCATCTCACCGGAGCGCTACGAAGACCGGAAGAGTCATTGGTTCAAGCCTGGGAAGAAGCGCCTTCCGGTCTGGGAGTCCCTCGTCATCAACGCGAAGGAGCCGGCCTGGCGGCAACTATTGAAACCTTGGGACGTCCTGGGCAACGCCCGGATCTTCGAAGCTGAGCGGCGCTGCGCGCATTCCTCTAATCGCTCTTGTCGCTTTCGCCCCCTCCTCGAGCGGCTCGCTGGGGAAGAGCCGGTTGCCAAGAAACTCTTCCACGGCGTGACTGACCTATGGGACTGGTTCCGCTGGTTTCGCTTGGGCTCGATCCTCGCGGCGGCGAAGAGACCGCGGGAAGCTTCGGCGATCTTCTCCAACGCCCTCTTCGTCGCTCACAGCGTCGAGCCCCTTTGGTCCAAGGCGCTCTTGATCTCCCAGCAGCTCCTGGATGCGCTGGACCCTCCCGCGCTTCCGTTGTATGCGCGGCAAGTGCAACGCTGGCTCCCCCGACTCCAGGAATGGGCCGACGAGGAGTGAGCGGACCGAAGGGACTCAGGGCGCGAAGAGCGGCCCCAGCGGGAGGGTGAAGCCGGGCAGCAGAGGCGAGACCAGCGTTTCGGACTCACGAAAGTAGCCGGCCGGCTGGTAGCGGTCGCCGTTGAGGACGAGAACCTCGACCGCCTTCTCTTCGGGATCCACGATCCAGAACTCCCCGACGCCGTTCCGGGCGTAGAGCGCGCGCTTCACCAGGCGGTCGCGTTCGGGATGCGTGGGCGAAACCACCTCCACCAGCAGATCCGGCACGCCGCGGACCCAGTCCTGGATGATGTGCAGGTTCGCCTGGGACACGTAAATCAGGTCGGGCTCGACGACGTCGCCCGAGGGCAGATGGACGTCGAAGGGAGCGATGTAGACGCGGCCCGAAGGCTTCTGCTGGAGAAAGACGGCCACGGCCACATGGAGACGTCCGAGGGCGGACTGGTGGCGCTCGCGAGGGGTCGGGGTCATGAGGAGCTCTCCGTCGATGAGCTCGGCGAGCGTGCCCTCGGGGAGGCTCAGGAAGTCGTCGACCGTCTTCCTCGGCCGGGTCTTCATGGCGGCCATATCCGCACTATAACCCACGTCTCAACGCCTCCACAAGGCCGCGCTCGGCGGCTTCGGAGGTCGGAGCAAGCGTCGTGCCACGCCGTCCTCCGAGGAGAAGCGGACCGCGACTCGGCCGCGATGTTACGTTTCGTAACTCATCGCCTCATGGTGCGACGTCGACTGCGGCCGGCACCGACTTGTCGGAGAACATGGCAGCAAATATGGAACCTGGCTAGACTAGCACGTGGAGAGTCCTTCCGATGCTGAAGCCGCTACTCGGCCTTATTGCGATCCTCTTCCTCGATGGAAGCAGCGACCAAGAGAGAATCCGCACGGTTCAGGGGAAGGCTCTGGACGAAGAAGGCAAGCCCATCCCCAGAGCCACCATCTCGCTCACGGTACGTGACGGTGGAAAGTCAGCTTACTACAAGAATCAGTTGTCAGGACCCGATGGCAGCTACACGTTCACCGAGGTGCCAACCCAAGGAGAGGGGATTCTTTATCTTTCCAATCGACCCCGAGACGGGGCGGTTGAAGGGCAGGCGGTTGAGCCAAGTATGCCGGTTGATACGGAGAAACACGCCTGCATTGGAGCGAGGCGCGACTTTGCTCAGATCGCCGTGCTGGTCCCCGCAAGCGTGAAGGAGGCCAACCTCACGCTTCGAAAGGGAGCCAGGCTTGAGATCGCCGTCGCCAATCCTCCGAAGGAGTTCCTCGGGGCAGGCTTGTCGCCCAAAGTGCTGCCAGGCACGGGGCTCGCCTACGGAACCCTGACGAAGTCCCCGGACCCGCAGCATTTCGTCTTTAGCGGCCTTCTAACCACGGAGGGTGCCGTGGCCTTCAACGCCCATGCGGTGTTCAAAGGGCCGGGTGCCTCCGCTCTTACGAGCATTGCTTGGTCTCAGTCCTTCAAAGCCTTAGCCGGTGAGCTTGCAAAGGCAGAACTGGAGATTCCCAAGTTCGATCTCACCCGCACCGCCATCGAGGGCACGGTCATGGTGGGCGAAGTCGTGTATTCCGATAAGAACAAAGAGGCGATGACGACCGCCGGCTACTACATTGGAGAGCCTTTGCCCTTGGCGCAGCCATTCCAACGAGCGGTTGTAGTTCGCGCCTGGAAGAAAGACGGAAGTCTGACCGTCGAAAGCCATCCCACCGAAGATGGGCGATTTGTTCTTGCAGGACTTGAGCCAGGAGAATACTTGGCTTCCGCCTCTTACTTGTTCAGCCCTCATTTGCTGAAATTCATGGCTATGGATGACAGTGATCCGCGAACTGGAGAGATTCGTGGCCAGCCTTACGCCGTCACGGTTGGTGCGAAACCAGGCCAGATGATCGTGACCTTCCCGTCGCCCCTGCCTCCCGACGCCAAGAGACTATCGGAAAGAAAATTCAGCACGGATGTTCGTTATCGCAGTCCGTAGCCCAGGCGCTCACCGCAACGAGGGGCCCCATCTCTTGGCACCGCCGACGTGTAGAACCACCGTGAAAGGCAGGTAGTTCCTCGTCACATCAAGTGTACTCGACTTGTAACATCGCCGATTTCCGTTACCTTCCCGCCCCGCCCGCGTTCCTCTGAAGCGGACGGGCCCCTTCGGGCCGTCCTGTTTGGAGGGGAGCGTTCATGGTCACACTCGTTCTCGCGGCCCTCTGCGCCCAGGCGAACCAGGCGGACGCCGTCGTCACCGTGAAGAAGAAGGCCTCCACCTGGTCGTTCGCCGCCCTGCCCGAGCGCCGGGTGAAGCGCGAAGACCTGGAGTTCGACGACCCCGCCCGGCTCCTCGTCGCCTGGACGATCACGCATCCGAAGGGGTTGTCCGCCGCTCAGCCGTTCCTCGCGGTCAGCGGGCAGGACGTCCTGACCGTCGACTTCTATCAGCCGGGCAAGCGCTACGAGGACAAGGAGACCGCCGCGGCCATGCTGGCCTCGGGCTCCCGCGATCAGCTCCTGGAAGTCGCCCAGGCGATGCTGGAGCGATACTTCGAGTTCGACCTCGACTTCCCGGGCGGCTCCTGGGACGAGCTCGCGCCGAAGATCAAGGAGCGCCTCACCGCCGCCTACGCCCAGCAACTGCCGGAGTTGCTCAAGGCGCGCTTCCCCGCCAAGATCGACATCGAGGTCGTGACGCGGGAGGATGTCGCCGTCCGCTACCCGGCCTTGCAGGCCAAGGCCGTCACCCTGGGGCAGCTGCGCGACATCGGTTTCACGCCCGCGCTCGCGGCCCGCCAGGAATCGGCGCTGCAGGCCTCAAAGGACAAAGCGGGCAACCTTCAGGTCGGGCTGGTCACCGAGTCGCTCCTCGGCCAGTGGGTCTTGAGCGACAGTCACCCGGTGACCCCGGAGTCCCTCGAGGTCGCCTTCTTCAATCTCAACGAGCGGCCCGGCCTCCCCCGCGCGGAGGACGTCGTCGCCCTCTTCGAGCTCGCCTGGAAGGCGCGGAGCAAGCCGATCTTCGCCAACGTCAAGTACCATCCCGAGACGAAGACGATCATGCTGCGGGCCACCCCGGAGGAAGTCGGATTCGCCCGGCGGGCCTTCGCCACGCTGACCGGCCGTCCCCTCGTGGAGCCGACCGTCAGCGCGAACCCCTTCGACGGCATCACCGAGACGCTGCAGAAGATCGCCGAGCTCCTCGAGAAGCAGAAGGACAAGTAGGGCGATGGACGTCCGGAGCCTCACGCGCGGCATCCGGTCCGGGAACGAGGCGGCGTTCGACGCCTTCTACGCCTCGTACGCGGACCG
>DASVNH010000176.1:0-1881 GCA_036383955.1 Planctomycetota bacterium
GAGAACGCCACCCGGGAGCTGCTCGTCCGCTACGGCGTCGTGCTCGCCCTCACGGAGGCCCAGGCGACGGAGTTCCGCGCGGGCCGCTTCGACGACGCCGGCAATCGCGCGCGGGTGAAGGACACCCTCGCCAAGTTCGAAAAAGACAAGCTGCCCCTCCCCGAGGTCTGCCGCTATGCCGCCGACGGCGTCCGCTCCGGCGCGGCGAAGGGCCTGGACCTGGAGTTCGCCGCCCGCGTCCTCTGGGCGGAAGCGATGCGCCCGCGCTGAGTTCTACCGATATACTCGAGTCGTGCCCCGCCGCGTCCCCAGCGACCTCACCGGCCCCGTGCTCTGGTGCGCGTGGCTGGCGACGATCGGCTTCCGCGCCCTGGCCGCGGGCCCGGACGCGACCCTGATCGTCTTCACCCTCCTCTACGCGGCGGTCGCGATCTCCCTGCTCCGCCTGAAGCCCTGGGCCCGGATCGCCGCCGTCGTCCTATTCGGCCTCGCCCTCTTCGGCAACTTCCGGAGCGGCTTCAGCTCCGGCTTCACGACGAGCAAATGCTTCTACATCCTCATGAACGGCTGGTGGGCCGTCTACATGCTCCGGCCGTCGACCCGCAAGATCTTCACCGCGTCGGGCGAGGCCGCGTTCGACCTCCCCGGCTGCGCCACCCAGGCCGCCTGCGTCCTCCTGATCATCGCCCTCGCGTTCGTCACGGTCCGGAGCGGCCTCCGGATCGCCTGGACCGTCGGCCTCGGCGTGACGGCCTACGTCCTCTTCGCCGCCTTCGTCGAGAAGCCTCTCGAGAGCCGGCTGCGCCGCGCGCTGGCGACGCGACCTCCCGAGCTCGACGCGGCCCAATGGGCCGTCTTCCGCCGCGCCCAGGCGCTCCGCGCGGCGGACGAGATCGACGCGGCCTTCACGTGCCTTGAGCCCCTGCCTCCCGTCCCCTGCGTACGCGCGCTGCGAGGCCTGCTGTTCCTGGCCCGGCCGGACGTCGGCGGCCCCCTCCGCCGCTTCGTCTTCGACACGGACTACGCCCCCGACGAGCCCGCCCGCGCGCGCATGGCCGAGGAGGCGCGCGATCCGGCGGCCGACGTCGACGCCCGCATCCTCGAGCGCGCGGAGGTCGTCGACGCCCTCCTCGCCGACGCGTTTTCGAAGCGGCCGCTGTTCGTGACGGAGGCGGACGCGGCGATCCAGCGGATCACCGGGCGGATTTTCGTGGGGAACGAGGAGTACGCGCACCGGGAGGCGTGGGCGGCGGCGCGGCCGCTCTGCACGGGCCCGCGCGGGCGGACCTGGCTGGCGCTGCGGCTCTGGGAGCGGATGGCGCACGAGGCGGCGGAGGCGGTGGCGCGGGGCTCGCCCGACGCGACGCTGCGGGAGGCGGCGGGGCTGTCGCGCCGCTTCGCGGAGGGGGCGCGGGAGGGCGCGCTGACTCCGGAATGGGTGGAGGAGAACGCGCACGCGCTGAGCGTGATGCCGATGTTCGCGGACGCCTTCCGCCTGCTCTACCTGGACCTCCCCTACCTGGAGCGCTTCGGCTCGGCGGCGGCGTCGTCGCGCCTCCTGGTCCGGCTGGAGCTCGTGGCGACCCTGCGGCGGATCCGCGACGAGTATCCCGGCGAAGCGAACGGCTGGACCGCGATGCTGCTGGCGATCCTGGCGGGACAGTCCAAGGCGCTCATGACGAAGAAGAAGCGCTTCGATCCCTGGTGGGCGGAGCGGCGGGAGTCGCAGGCGACCTTCGACGCCCGCTTCGCGGCGGGCCTGGAGGCGGCCGAGAAGGAGGACTGGGAGGCGGGGGCGGCGGCGTTCGGGGAGGCGGCGCGGGCCTGGCCCGAGCGGGCCTGCGCGCGCCACAACGGGGCGGTCTGCCTGCTCCACGGGGG
>DASVNH010000177.1:0-35413 GCA_036383955.1 Planctomycetota bacterium
GAGCACGTTGTCCGCGCGGCGGGCGGGCGCCCTCCGGATCTCCCGGACCAGCTCCTCGCGCGAGCGCTCGAAGTCCCCCGCCGGCAGGACCGGCGGCGGGGCGCCGGGGACCGGCACGAACGTCGTGTAGATGTGCGGCAGGTCCTTGCGCTGGATCACCTTCGCGAGGTTCCAGCAGAGGGCCCCGTAGGCGCGGGCGAAATCCTGCAGCCCGCGGAACTGGTCGACGCGGTTCATCACGACCAGCAGCTTGTGATCGAAGCCCTGCAGCGACTTCAGGAACACGTCCAGCGTCTCCCCCGTCGTCCCGGGCTTCTCCGGGTCGAAGAAGACGAGCACGAGGTCGGCCCGCTCGGCGAACCAGCGGACCACCGCCGCGTAGTCGTAGCCCCGGCCGCCGCCCTCGCGCGGGGCGTCGATCATCCCCGGCGAATCGATCAGCATCACGTCGCGGAGGAGCTCGATCGGCCGCAGCTTCAGCCGCAGGTGCGACAGGAAGGCCGGCCCGAACGAGGAAAGGCCGGAAAACTGGAGCTCGGGATTGCCGGCGACCGCCTGCCCCTCGCGCTCCTCCTCGGCCCGCCCCCAGCCCAGGACCGTGAAGGCGTCGTCGGTGGGCGCCAGGCCGGTCTTCTGGATCTCGGCACCCAGGAGGTGGTTGATGAACGTCGACTTCCCCGAGGAATGGTTGCCCAGCAGCAGGACCATCGGGGCCCCGGCGACCTCCCCGGTCGTCGGGCGCTTCTCGAACGCGAACCGCGCCTCGAGGGGGTCGACGGTCTCGCGGTAGATCTTGCCGGCGGTCCCGGACACCTCGTCGAGCAGGCGCTGCACGGGGCCCATTATCCACGCGACGGCGCCCCCTGGCAAGCGGCGGTTCGCGTAGTATTTGCGGACCCGACGGGTAAAGCTAAGATGTCCCACGGAACGGAGATATGAGCATGATGATTCTCGCGCTGCTGCTGAGTCTGGCCCAGGACGAATTCCCCAAGGTCGGCGCCGCCGACGCCAAGGCCCTCGAGAAGCTCAACCAGGCGGGCGCGGTCGCCATCCCCCTCGCCGCCAACACCAACGTCGTCAGCGTCAACTTCAGCATGGCCGGCGCGAAGGTCGTCGACGCCTCCCTCGCGGACCTCGCGCCCGTGGGCGAGCAGCTCGTCTGGCTCAACCTCGCCGGCACCGGCGTGAGCGACGCGGGCCTCAAGGCGGTCGCGGGCTTCAAGAACCTGCAGCGCCTGCACCTCGAGCGCACGTCGATCAGCGACGAAGGCCTGGCGCACCTGGCCGGCCTCTCCGAGCTGCGCTACCTGAACCTCTACGGGACGAAGGTCACCGACAAGGGCCTCGCCGCGCTGAAGAACCTCAAGAAGCTGCAGAGCCTGTACGTGTGGCAGACCGCGGTCAGCAAGGAAGGCGCGGCGTCGCTCAACGGGACGCTCGCCAGCCTGAAGATCAACCGCGGCGACGAGGAGCCCGCCAAGCCGGTCGAGGAAAAGAAGGACCCCGCGGCCGCTCCCGCCGCCGGCAAGCCCATCAACGCGAAGTGCCCGGTGTCGGGGAAGGACGTCGATCCCGCCGCCGTCTCCGTCTACAAGGGCCAGACGATCGGCTTCTGCTGCATGAACTGCAAGGCGAAGTTCGACGCCAAGCCCGAGGACCTCATCGGCAAGGTCGCCGAGTTCAAGGCGCCCGAGCCGAAGAAAGAGGAGCCCAAGAAGGAAGAGAAGAAAGAAGAGAAAAAGAAGGACGACAAGAAGGCCATCAACACCAAGTGCCCGCTCAGCGGGAAGGACGTCGACGCCAACGCCACCTCCGTCTACAAGAGCCAGACCATCGCCTTCTGCTGCGGCAACTGCAAAGGCAAGTTCGACGCCGAGCCCGCCAAATTCATCGCGAAGGTGGCGGAGTTCAAGGAGCCCAAGTAGACTCGGCGGCCATGGAAGAAGGCAAGAAGGCGCCCCCGTTCTCCCTCCCGGACGAGAACGGGAAGACGGTGTCGCTCGACGACCTCAAGGGCAAGGACGTCCTCCTCTACTTTTATCCGAAGGACGACACCCCGGGCTGCACCAAGGAGGCCTGCGGCTTCCGCGACCGCTGGAAGGACCTGCGGAAGAAAGGCGTGGTCGTCCTGGGCGTGTCCGCCGACGACGCCGCCTCCCACCAGAAGTTCATCGCCAAGTACAAGCTCAACTTCCCGCTGCTGTCGGACGTCGACCGCGAAGTCATGAAGGCCTACGGCGCCTACGGCAAGAAGATGATGTACGGCAAGGAAGTGATCGGCGTGATCCGCTCCAGCGTCTGGATCGGCCCGGACGGCGTCGTCAAGAAGCACTGGAAGAAGATCGCCGACGCCTCCAAGCACCCCGACCAGGTCTGGGATCTGCTCAACGCGTAGAGAAGGGCCAAGGACCAAAGGCCAAGGGCCAAGCGGTCCCCCCTGCCCCCCGAGGGGGCGCCCCGCCTCGTCTCTCGTCCTTGGTCTTTGGTCCTTGGTCCTTTCGCCGTTATGGACGCGCGCGAATCCAGTCTGGATAATGCGCGCATGTGCCCCGCCTGCGGAACTCCGATGGTCGTGTTCGGACTTGAGGGCGTCGAGGTCGACCGCTGCCTCGACTGCGGCGGAACCTGGCTCGACGCCGGCGAGCTCGACCAGATCGGCGCGCTCGCGGGCGTGGCGCCCGGCCGGCTGACGGCGGCCCTCGAAAAGGGCGGCGGCGAGAAGCACGGGAAGCGGCGCTGTCCCCGCTGCCCCGGCGCGCTGCGGGTGATCCAGGTGGACCAGGTCGAGCTGGACCGCTGCCCCCACGGGCACGGCCTCTGGTTCGACGCGAAGGAAATCGAAACTCTCGTGTCCGCGTTCCGCGAGGGCGAGGAGGGCCGCGTGGCGGCCTTCCTGGGCGACCTCCTGGGCGCGAAGAAAGGAAACTAGATGAGTACGCTGGGCACCGGCGCCATCCTGCTGATCGTCTTCGGCGGCCTCTTTTTCATCGCGCTGATCGTCGTCGTGTGGGTGATCGGGGTCTACAACAGCCTCGTCGGCCTGCGCAACATGGTGAAGAACGCGTGGGCGCAGATCGACGTCCAGCTGAAGCGCCGGCACGACCTGATCCCGAACCTGGTCGAGACGGTGAAGGGCTACGCGAAGCACGAGAGCGGCACGCTCGAAGCCGTGATCGCCGCGCGCAACCAGGCGGTGAAGGCGACGTCCATCGACGAGTCGATCAAGGCGGAGCAGCAGCTCGGCGGCGCGCTCGGCCGGCTGATGGTGGTGATGGAGGCCTATCCCGACCTGAAGGCCAACTCCAACTTCCTGTCGCTGCAGGAAGAGCTGACCTCGACCGAGAACAAGATCAGCTTCTCGCGGCAGTACTACAACGACGAGGTCATGAAGTACAACACGCGCCTCGAGAGCTTCCCCGCCAACCTGGTGGCGGGCCCGTTCCAGTTCAAGCCCGCGACCTTCTTCGAGGTGACCAACGAGAAGGAGCGCGAGGCCCCCCAGGTGAAGTTCTAGGCCCGGTCCGCGATGTGGGAACAGATCGCCAGCAACCGTAGACGGTCCGTCGTCTTCGTCTCCGCCCTTTTCGCGGTCCTCGTCGCGATGGGCGGGCTGATCGGAGCCGCGGTCGATCCCGCGGGCTGGCCCATCGGCGTCGGGGCCGCCCTCGTCCTCTGGGGCATCCTGTACCTGATCGCCGCGTTCGCCGGCGACCGGGTGGTGCTCGCGACGGCCGGGGCGAAGAAGATCGAGAAGGCCGACGCCCCCCAACTCTTCAACGTCGTCGAGGAGATGGCCATCGCCTCGGGGCAGCGCGTGCCGGACATCTACCTGATCCCCGACGAAAGCCCCAACGCGTTCGCCGCCGGCCGCTCCGAGAAGAAGCGGGTCGTCGCCGTCACCTCCGGCCTGCTGCGCATCGCCACCCGCGACGAGCTGCAGGGCGTCATCGCCCACGAGATGGGGCACCACAAGAACGCCGACGTCCGCTTCATGATCCTCGCGGGCGTCATGCTGGGGACCATCATCCTCCTGGCGGAGCTCTTCCTCCGCTCGGGCCTCGGGCGCGGGCGGAGGTCGTCGAGCCGCAAGGACGGCGGCGCCCAGGCGGTCATCCTGATCATCACCCTCCTCTTCGCGATCCTCGCGCCGCTCCTGGCCCGGATGCTCTACCTCGCCTGCTCGCGGCGCCGGGAGTACCTGGCCGACGCGTCCGCCGCCCGCTTCACGCGCTATCCGGAAGGGCTCGCCTCCGCCCTCGAAAAGATCTCCGGCCACTACACCTCGCGCCGCGACACCAGCCGCGTGCTCGCGCCGCTCTACATCATCAATCCCATGGAAGCCCTCGCCGCCATGGGCCTGTTCTCCACCCATCCCCCGGTCCAGAAGCGGGTCGAGATCCTCCGCTCGATGGGCGGCGGCGCCGGCTTCGCCGCCTACGAGGAGGCCTCGAGGCGGGTCCTGGGCAAATCGCTAATTGGGAAGCGCTCGCTCGCGGCGGATTCGGCCGTCGACGTCCGCCCGCCCGACACCCGGCCGGACACGCGCGACCAGAAGATCGAGCGGGCGAAGCAGGCCGCCGACCTCGTGGGCCGCCTCGCCCACATGGTCGCGCTCAATTGCGCCTGCGGCGTGACGATCCGGATTCCCGACGGCCTCAACCGCGCCGCGATCCCCTGCCCCCGCTGCGGCGCCGACAACAAGGTGCCGACGGCGGCGGACCGCTTTCAGCGGCAGGGCACGGGCTGGCAGTCCTTCCGCTGCGCCTGCGGGAAGTCGGTGCATCTGAGCCCCGCGTTCAGCGGCACGCACGCGACGTGCGAAGCCTGCAAGCGCCAGATCGAGATCGTTTAGGCGCGGAGCAGCCGCTCGTGCAGCAGCGCGAAGAGTGCCGCGAGCGCGGCCGCCTCCAGCGCGACCGCCCGGAGCCCCCAGGCCTCCCCGAGCAGCCCCCCCAGCGCGGGAAGCAGGGCCGCCCCGACCGTCGCCGCGCTGACCTGGAATCCGATCGCGTGGACCGCCCGCTCCTCGCCGAGCCGGACGGGCGTCCGCGACATCAGGCAGGGGAAGATCGGCGCCAGCGCCAGGCCGGCCAGGACCAGGCCCGCCGCCCTCGCCGCCTCGCCCGGCCCGAAGGCGAACAGCGCCGCGCCGGCCGCCGCCCCCCAGGAGCTCCAGCGCACGAGGCGGTCGACGCCCGCCTTCTCCACGACGAAGCCCAGCAGGATCCGGCCGATCGCGATCGCGCCGAAGTACGCGGCGACTTCCCCCGCCGCCCGCGGCGCGGGGACCTGGTGGAGCTCCGTCAGGATCGTGAAGGCCCACTGCCCCAGCGTCGCCTCCAGGCCCGTGTACACGAAGAAGGCCGCCATCTGCAGGCGGACCATGGGATGTCGGAACGCCGCCCCGGCGCCTTCGACCGCGGGGGAGGTCGACGCCCCTCCCCAGCGGCCGCGCGTGATCCCGAACAGGAGCGCCAGGACGAGCAGCAGGCCGCCCAGCGCGGCGTAGCCGGTCCGCCAGGATCCCGCCCGCTGGATCGACGCGGCCATGAGGATCGGCCCCAGCGTGGCGCCGATCGAGTAGCAGGCGTGCAGCCAGTTGACCTGCCGGGCGCTGAATGTCCGGGCCACGTAGACGTTCAGCGCCGCGTCGACGGCGCCCGAGCCCAGCCCGATGACCGGCGCGCCGGCCGCGAAGAGCCACCAGACGGGCGCCCCGGCGTGGAGGGCCAGGCCCGCCGCCGCGCATCCGGCGCTGGCCCAGAGCACCGTCCCCACGCCGAAGCGCGACACCAGCCGCCCCGCGAAGAAGCTCGACAGCACGTATCCGGCCCCGAGGCCGATCGAGAGCGCCCCCAGCGCGCCCATGCGGACGTCGAAGGAGCCCCGCACCGCCGGCCAGGCCACGCCCAGGACGCCGTCGGGCAGCCCGAGGCTGACGAAGGCGACGAACGCGAGCGCGAGCAGGGCGGGCACCGCGCCAGGGTATCACGATTCGCGGTCATCGACCGCCCTCCCCGCGCTTAAGAATTCCGATGCTGCTGCTTCTTGCGCTGCTTTCACAGGACGTCGACCCCTGGCGGACCTGCCGCGTCCGGCCCGTCGCGCCGGACCTGAAGGCCCATACGATTCACGCCTACTATGTCGCCTCGCCGGAAAGCCCCGACGGCCGCCGGACGCTGTTCTACGCCTCCACCGCCCGGACCGCCTACGAAGGCGACGTCCAGATCATCGAAGGCGGCGCCCGGAAGACGATCGCCGCGAACGTGGTCGTGGAGGATGCCCATCGCTCGGCCTGCCAGCAGTGGATCTCGGGCGGCCGTCGGGTGGTCTTCCACGACTTCCGCGGCGGCGAGTGGGTCGTCGTCCGCGTCGACGTCGACACCCTCGAAGAGAAAATCCTCGCGAAGGGCCGCCAGGTCGGCTTCGGCGCGGCGGCGGGGGACGTCGTGCCGATCTACGGCCCGCACGGCGCTCCGGGCCCGCGGCGCGACCTCGAGCTGGTCGACGTGGAGACCGGCGAGATCCGCGTCGCCCTGACGGCCGACGCCGTCCGGGCCGCCTACCCGGAGTGGACCGCGAAGGTCTTCGGCGACCGCCCCATCTCGATCTTCTTTCCGGTGCTCAGCCCCGACGGCCAGCGCGTCTTCTTCAAGATCGCCGCGGCCAAGCCGTCTACGCTGGACCCGCGCTCGCCCGAGTTCTTCCGCCGAAGCTGCAGCGACCGCCAGGGACTGCTCTGCTTCAACCTCAAGACGTCGCGCCTCACGTTCCCCGCCCCGCACAACTGGGGCCACCCCGCGTGGCACTCCGACGGCCTGAGGATCCTCGAGATCAATCACGTGCTGATCGACGCGGAGACCGGCGCCACGAAGAAGATCCCGGACCTGCCCAAGCTCCAAGGCGGCCCGCATCCTTCGGTGCAGCCGGGCGGACGTCTCTTCGTCACCGACTTCACCCCGCCGCTGGAGGATCCCAAGACCGCCGGGCTCTGGCCGATCCTGGTGGGCGACCTCCGGGGCGGCGCGCACGCGGTCGTGCATGTGGTCGACAACCGGGGCGGCGCCCAGTCGTGGAGGCGCGGCCACCCCCATCCGGTCTTCAGCCCGGACGGAAAGCGGCTCTACTTCAACTCCACCGAAGGCGAGTGGAGCCGGCTCCTCGTCGCGGAGCTCGGGAACTAGAGCGGACGCCGAGAGACGATCCCCCGAATCCGTCGCTTCTCTGGATCTCCCGCATCGTCGCCGATCCGTCCTATCCCCGTGTCCCCGCTTCGGGTCCTTTCGGGGTCCGTGGACCGAAGACGATCTCTGACTCCGCTTTAGGGGGCGTAGTTGATCGTGTAGATCAGCTCCCCGTTCACCGGCGCGCCGTCGGCCGCCTTGAGGCGGTAGCGGATCGAGAGGTAGTACACGGGCTTGAGGCCGTCGATCTGCAGCGACACCGTCTTGCCGTCGGCGGAGATTTTCGCTCCCTGGATCGGCAGCTTCTCGCGGCCCTTTTTCTTGGGGTCGCTCACCCAGAACTCGTCGGAGCCGTAGCCGGCGGTCCACTTGAGGTTGGCCCAGTCGGCGACGTACTCTCCTTCCGACGCCTTGTCGAGCGGATCGGTGAACGTGATGTCGATGCCCGTCTTCGTCACCTTCGCCTCGAGCGGCATGTTCGCGGGCTTCCCCGTGTAGCGGACCCGCTGGAAGCAGCCCTCGCGCTGGGCGTCCGTCTGCCAGCCGCGCATGCCCACCACGTAAAGCTGGCCGTCGACCGGATGCGTCCGCCCGCGCATGATGCCGCTCGCGAACTTGAAGGGGAACTTCACCACGCCGCCCTGGACGCCGTCGCCGACCTTCTCCACCAGCGCCTTGAACATCGTGCACTTGCCGTAGGACAGGTGGATCAGGTGGTTCTTGAACGGGCCCCAGGTGTCGGACGTCGCCCACACCTGGCCGCCGCCCGAGTTGTCGACGGAGTACGGGATCCAGCAGAGCGGCGCCGGACGCTCCTCGGGCTTCGTGCCGGGCGGGGGACACGGCAGATAGCCGCCGAACTGCCCCTTCTTCGTGAACCAGTTGATCGGCGTCGTCGGCGTCCAGTTGCCCTGGTTGTCGCTCGAGGTGACGATGTCGCCGGGGCCGACCGACATCCCGTTCGGCGCCCGGAACCCGTAGGTGTAGACCTCGGACGTCGCGCCGTCCTTCGACACCTTGACGATCGCGCCGTGCTGCGGGACTTTGGCCCCGCCCAGGTCGCTGCCCTTCGCGTAGTAGAAGTTCCCCTGGCTGTCCGTCTGGAGGTCGTGCGCGTATTCGTGGTACGCGACGGTCACGCCGCAGTCGTTGTTGAAGTTCTCGTAGAAGTCCGCCTCGCCGTCCTTGTTGAGGTCGTGGAAGCGCGTGATCTGGTCGCGCCCGAGCGTGTAGATCACGTCGTCGACGATCCGCAGGCCCAGCGTCTGGAAGAGCCCCGAGGCGTGGCGGCGCCAGGTCAGCTTCTCCAGCTTCGCGTCGATGCCGGACACGATCCAGACGTCGCCGTCCATCGTGCAGACCGCCGCGCGCTTCCCGTCCGCGAAGAAGTCGACGCCCGTCAGGCGCATGTACGACTTCGACGGATTCTCGAAGGGCACCGTCAGCGTGTCGAGCTGGTACGCCCCGGGCTCGACGCCCAGCGTCCCGACCGTCTCCACCGGCGCGTTCCGCGGCGGGCCGCCTTTCGTGAGGGCTTCGACGTCCGCCACCGGCGCCGCCTTGGCCTTCGACGCGAACGCCGCCAGATCCGCGGCCGGGCCGCTCCAGAGCGAGAGGGCGACGGCCCCTCCCGCCGCGTCCCAGGCCAGCTCGATCCGGCCTTCTTTCGCGTCCAGCGCCGCGCCGCGGCCGGAGAGCCCGACGGCCGTGACGAGCTCCCCTTCCTGGATCAGCCCGAGGCCGTCCTTGACGGCGGCCGCGACGCCGGGACGCTCGCAGACGAGCATCCGGAGCCCGGAGGGCGACTTCCCCGCGCGGATCACGCGCGTGAAGACGTCGTTCGCGAAGGACGGGTGGTCCAGGACGTCGGCGCCCCCCACCTTGTAGGCGAACGCGATCTTCTCGCCGCTCACGTAGAGGCCCGTGTAGCGCGCCGCCGGCAGCGGCCCGAAGGGCTTCGGGCGCGGATCCTTCCAGTCGCCGCCCAGGGCCCAGCCGAGGGAGGCCTTGAGGCAGCCGAACTTGATCGCGCCGTCGGCGAAGGGCTGGCCTTCCAGGCCGTCGCGCCCCGCCGGATGTCCGACGAAGCCGCCCGTCCATCCCGAGCAGATTTTCAGGAGCTCCGTGTCGAAGAGGACGTTGGCGCCGCCGAGCTTCGCGACGATCCCCTTGTGCGCGTGGGCGCCGCGGCCGGGATACAGGGCGTCGACCGTCCCCGAGTAGACCGGCCCGTGGTCCATCTCGGCGAACTTGCCGGAGCCCTTCTTGACCATCGAGCCGCCGCCCTTGCGCTTCTTCCAGGCCGCCTCGTCCCACTCGATCTTCTCCGCCGCCTTCTTGTGGAAGAGGGCCTTCGCCGGGATCGGCTGGCGGCCGGCGCCCGGCGGCTGCCAGTCCGCCTTGCAGCCCGCCTCGCCCCCGCCCTGGAAGAATTCGATCTTGATCTCGTGGTCGCCGGCCGCGAGCTCGGCCTTGCCGCCCTTGTCGGTCATCGGATGCTGGCCGCCGTTCTCGACGACCGTCTTGCCTCCGATCGACAGCCGGGAGCCGTCGTCGGACGTCGTGAAGAACGCGTACGCCCCCGCCTTCTCCACCCGGAGCGTGCCGGTCCAGCGGACGTAGAAGTTGCTTTCCAGCTTGCTGCCGTAGAACTCGCCGCTGACGTCGCCGTAGTTGACCTGCTTCTCCACGCGCACGAGGACCGGCTTGGGCGTCGACGCGGGGAAGTCGGCGATCCCCTCGAAGTACTCGGCGAGGAGCCCCGGCTCGAGATCGACGGCCTGGGGGGCAAGCAGGGCGAGGATCAGCGAGGAGCGGACGAGCATGGAGCTTCTCCCTTCGGACCTTCGCCATAGCGGCGGGTTGCTTCTATGTTACGACGGGCTAAACTAAGCCTATGAAAAGAAGCTTTCTGCTCCTGTTCCCCCTGCTCGCCGCCTGCGCCACCAAGAGCGAGCTCCGGAACCTGCCGTCCGACGCCGGCACCAAGGGCGTCTACAAGGAGCCGTATGAGAAGGTCCGCCTGGCCGCCCAGGACTCCACCGCCGAGCTCGGATTCCAGGTGAATCCCAAGGATCAGAGCCTGGCGTCCGAGATCGAGTACTGGTACATCGGATCGCAGGGCATTTCGGCGGGCAACCGCCGCGTCCGCGTCCGGCTGATGAAGGGCCCCGAGACCACCGTCTTCGTCGCCGTGCGCAGCAAGGCCGAGAGCCGCGAGGCCATGCAGACCGACGACATCATCGAGAAGGACATCCACAAGCGCATCGCCGCCCGCCTCGCCGCCAAATGATGATCGCGGTCTTCGTCGTGGGCCTGCTGCTGTCCGCGGTCGCCCTGATCGACGACCTTCGCCGCCGCCGCGCCGACGTCCCGTACGGCGGCCGCCGTTTGCCTCACGAGATCCATCTGGTCGCCGCGATGATCGCGGGCGCCGGCGCCGGCCTCGCCTGGGGCAGCCTCTGGGGCCTGCTGGTCTTCCTCGCCCAGGCCGTCGCCGGCGTCTTCGCGGCGGTCAAGCTCCGGGCGTAGTGTTAACGTTCCAATCTGATTCCAACGTTAACACTTGCCGAGGAAGGCATGCCTTCGCGAAGTGTTATCGTTGGAATCAGATTGGAACGTTAACACTTACTTGGTGACGGCGGCGATGGCCGCCTTGAGCAGCTCGGGGGGGACGTCCGCCGGCCCCCTCGCGTGGCCGAGGGCATCCGGCAGATCCGGCTTCGCCGGAGGACGGTCCAGGAGCGGCTGGGCCAGGCGGTCGGCCGGCAGCCCCTTGGCCCGCGTGGGCAGGCCGAGGCTCTTGAGCAGCTTGTTCTGGGCTTTCAGCAGGTCGTCGTCCACCCAGCCCAATCGCTTCGCGATGAACGCCTCCGCCTCCATCCCGACGGCCAGGGCCTCGCCGTGCAGGACGGCGGCGCCCGCCAGGCGCTCCAGCGCGCCGCCGACGTAGTGGCCGTAGCGGAACGTCGCGCGCGCGCCCGGCCCCGGCGTGGGGCTGTTGATGGCCGCCGCCTTCACGGTGCCGACGCGGAACACCAGCTCCTCCATCGCCGTCAGGGAGCGGTCGCGGATGGGCCCCGCCTTGGACTGGAGGAATTCGAACAGCTCCGGATCCTGCACGACGCCGCACTTGACGGCCTCCGCCAGCCCGCCGATGAACTCGCGGAGCGGCACGGTGCGGAGCAGGGTGGGGTCCGAGAAGACCGCGACGGGACAGGTCCAGCCGTCGCCGACGAGCGGGCAGAACGAGCCGCCGAGCGCGGTGTCGAGCTGCGCCCGCAGCGTCGTCGGCACCAGGAAGAACGGCCGCTGCCCCGTCAGGCGCGCCGCCATGTGGAGCAGCGAGCTGCCGCCGACGGCCACCACCAGCGTCTCTTCCGCCTTGCGCTTCCCCAGCTTGTCCGCGATCTGCTTGATCGTCGCCGGCTTGCCCACGCCCTTGGAGGCCGGCACCAGCCCGCCCGCGACCTTGAAGCGGGCCTGCTGCAGGCTCATCGCGACCCGCCGCGCGATCTCGACGCAATCGCGGTCGGTCACGACGAAGGCGCGCTTCGTCTCCCGCGCGAGAACGCGCGCGTTCTCGCCCGTCTCCGCGTGGACCCCGGGCCAGACAAACATACGGGATCCGGTGAGCGTGACTTCCTGCATGGGCCTTTACTCTTTGTCGGCTGAACAACTTGCTAAACTGTCGGGGCCATTTTAGCCACCCGAGCGGCCCTCCTCCTAGCCCTGGCCGGATGCGTCTCGACGCCCGACGAGCGGACGTTCGACGTCGTCCTCCGGGGCGGCCGCGTCCTCGATCCCGAAAGCGGCCTCGACGCCGTCCGCCACGTCGGCCTCTCCGGCGGCAAGATCCGGGCGGTCAGCTCCGACCCCCTCCGCGGCCGCCTCGAGATCGACGCCCGCGGCCTCGTCGTCGCCCCCGGGTTCATCGACCTTCACCAGCACGCCCAGGACCCCGAGGCCTACGCCCTCAAGGCCCTCGACGGGGTGACCAGCGCCCTCGAGCTCGAGATCGGGACGGACGACGTCGACCGCTGGTACGCCGAGCGCGAAGGCAAGGCCCTGATCCACCACGGCGTTTCCATCGGGCATCCGCCGGTCCGGATGGCGGCGCTCGGCGATCCCGTCGAGTTCCTGCCGCCCTCGACGTCGAACGCCAACCGGAAGGCGGCGAGCGCGGCCGAGATCGCGGAGATCCGCCGGCGGATCGAGCACGGGCTGCGGCGCGGCGCCCCGGCCGTCGGCTTCGGCCTGCAGTACACCTCGGCGGCCTCGCGCGAGGAGGTCCTGGAGGCCTTCCGTGCGGCGGCGGCGTTCGGCGCGTCCTGCCACGTCCACCTCCGTCACGGCGGGACGAAGGAAACCGACAACTGCCTCACCGGCCTCGAGGAGGTCCTGGCGGCGAGCGCGAGCGCCGGCGCGCCGCTGCACGTGGTGCACCTCCACAGCACGTCGGTCGGCTGGACGCCGCGGGCGCTGAAGGCGGTGGCCGACGCGCGGGCCCGGGGCGTCGACGTCACCGCCGAATGCTACCCCTACACGGCGGGCATGACCCGGATCCAGTCGGCGATCTTCGACGGGGACTGGCGGACGTCGAGGGGCATCGACTACCAGGACCTCCTCTGGCCGCCCACCGGAGAGCGCCTCACCGCCGAATCCTTCGAGCGCTATCGCAAGCTCGGCGGCCTGGTCGCCGTCTTCTCGATCCCCGAGGAGGCCGTGCGCGCCGCGCTCGCCGATCCGGAGGTGATCGTCGGCAGCGACGGCATCCGCGAGGGCGGCAGCTGGCATCCGCGGAGCGCCGGCACGTGCGCGCGCGTGCTGGGCCGCTACGTCCGCGAGGAAAAAGTCCTGACGCTCATGGACGCGGTGCGGAAGATGTCGCTGCTGCCCGCCCGTCGGCTCGAGCGGCGCGCCCCCGTCTTCCGGGACAAGGGCCGGATCCGCCCCGGCGCCGACGCGGACCTGACGCTCTTCGATCCGGCGACGGTGATCGACCGCGCGACCTACGAGAAGCCCACCGAGCCGTCCGCCGGCATCCGCCACGTCTTCGTGGACGGCGTGGCCGTCGTGCGCGAGGGACGGCTGGTGGCCGACGTCCTTCCCGGCCGCCCTCTCCGCGCCCCGATCCGGAACTGACAATCCTAAAATTCCGCGCTAACTTTTCGCGATCCGGTACCCTAGTCTTAGGATGAAAACCGCCGCCCTGGCCGTCGCGCTGGGCCTCTCCCTCCTGGGCAACGTCGTCCTGCTGACGCGCCTCCGGGGGCGCGAGGAACCTCGCGCGCCGGCGGCGGCCGCGCCGCGGGCGCCGGAGCGCCCCGCGCCGGTTCCGGCCGTCGACGTCCCGTCGGAGGACGTCGTCCGCCCTGAAGCTCCGGCCGCCGTCGCGGCGCCGGCGCCCCCGCCCCTCCGGACGTCGACGCCCGCCCCGTCCGCGATCCGCGACCCCCTGGTCCTCGGGGTGATCCAGGCGCAGGAGGACTTCGGGGCGTTCTGGAAGGAGCTCGACCGCGTCTTCAAGGCGCGCGCGAAGCTGGAGGAGAGCCGGTACGCGCAGACGGTCGTCGGAGCCGTCCAGGACTTCCTGGGCCTGTCCGACGCGGCCCGGCCCGGCTTCGACCTCGCGCTGCGCGGGGCCGCGCGCCAGCTCGCGGACACGCGGAAGGAGTACGAGCTCGCCCGGCAGGGGCTGCCGCCCAAGGACAAGGCCAACCCGGCCTACCAGCAGCAGAAGGACGCCCTGGACGCGCGCTATCAAGAGCGGACGGCGTCGATCGTCGACGGCGTCAAGGCCCACCTGGACCTGAAGGATCCGCGCCACGGCGAGCTCGCGGGAAGCCTCGACAGGCTCCTGCGGAACCTGGCGCCCCGGCCCTGATTTTGAAAGGAACGCCCATGACCGCGCTGCTCCTGCTCGCCCTCGCGCAAGGCTCCCCGGAAGAAGAGGCCGTCAAGCGCCTCGCCGCCGACGTCCCCGGCCTGGCCAAGGGCGCCGACGCCGACGCCAACGGCGCGCTGAATCCCGCCGAGTTCCGGACCTTCGCGGCCGCGCTCGAGAAGGCCGGGAAGGCCCACCTGGCCGCGATCGATCCGTCGATCGCGAAGAAGAAGGCGGAGAAGGACCTCGAGAAGTACGACGCGAACAAGAACGGCGCGCTCGACGACGCCGAGAAGAAGGCGAAGGACGAGGCCAAGCGGCTCAAGGACATCAAGGACTTCGACTGGGACGAGGACGGCAAGCTCAGCGAGAAGGAACAGACCGCCATGGGCTGGGCCGCCGAAGGGGCGTCGCTCGCCCTGTTCCGCAAGGTCGACGCGAACGCCGACGGCGCCCTCTCGAACGACGAGATCCTGAAGGCGATCCCGGCCATCGCCGACATCAAGATCAAGAAGGCCAAACCCTAGCAGGCTGCTGAAAAAGGGGCTAGGCAATGGGCAATAGGCATTAGCGGAGCCTTCCCCCCTTCTCCCCCCGAGGAGGCGTCGTCGTTGCCATTGCCCGATGCCTATTGCCTAATGCCTTTTTCAGGAGCCTGCTAGCGTCCGCCGGGCGTGATATCATTTCAGCGGTGGACGACGCCGCTCGCGAACGTCTTCAGCAGCGGATCCTGAACGTCGCGTTCCTGATGCTGGGCGATCGGGAAGCGGCGGAGGATGTCGCGCAGGAAACCCTCCTGCGGACGGTCGAGCGCCACGCCCAGTTCCGGGGCGACGGCAGCCTTTTCGCCTGGGCCTGCTCCATCGCGATCAATCTCTGCCGGGCCCGCCGGCTCGCCGACCGCAAGGCGCCGAGGGCCGTCGATCCCGCCCGCCTCGACGGCAAGAGTCCGGCGCACGGGCCGGTCTCCAACGCCATCATCCTCGAGACGCACCAGCGCGCGGCGTCGGCCGTCCGCGGGCTCTCCCCCATCCTCCGCGAGGCCTTCGTCCTCCGCTTCATCGAGGACCTGCCGTTCCAGGACATCGCCGAGATCACCGGCGTGTCCGAGGGCGCCGCCCGGCTCCGGGCCCGGCGCGCGCGGCTCTCGCTGCAGTCCCACCTCGCCGACCTCCTGGAGCCCGCGGTCCGCGGGCGGCTCGACGTCCAGCCCACCCCCGCGCGCCCGTAAATCGGCGCTAAATTCGGCGAACCGCGAAACATTTTTCGTCGTAATTGATCTATTCCACAGGCCCATGACCCATGGTGAGGATGTGATGGCGAGAGAGAACGCGCGCGTCGTGGTCTTCGTGGACGACGAGCGGGAGATCCTCGCCTCGTTCCGGCGGCTCCTGCGCAACGAGCCCTACGAGGTGCGGACGACGACGTCCCCCCGCCAGGCCCTGGACTGGGTCGACGCGGGCGAGGCGGACATCGTCATCAGCGACCAGCGGATGCCCGACATGCTGGGCACCTCGCTCCTCGAGCTGATCGGCCTCCGCTCCCCCGCGACCGCCCGCGTGCTCCTCACCGGGTACCCGGACTCGACCCTGCTGCTCCGCGACCTGCGCAACCGCCCGCTGCTGCTGTACAAGCCGTGGGACGCCGACGACCTGAAAAACACGATCCGCGACATCCTCAAGAGAACCGAGGTGGTCGCGAGAAAGGATCTATGAGCCTAGCGACGAGAACGGACACCGACATCCTTCAGCCGACCGGGCGGCACGTCGTGGTGGCGCTCGACGACGACGCCGAGACGCTGGCCGCCCTGAAACGGCTGCTTCGCGACGAACGCTACGAGCTGCGCACGACGTTCAAGCCCGCGGAGGCCCTGGAGTGGATCGCGGCGGGGGAAGTCAGCCTGCTCCTGTCCGACCACCTCATGCCGGAGATGACGGGCGTGGAGCTTTCCGAGGCCGTCCAGCGCTTCGACACCACCTGCGTCCTCCTGACGGGCTACGCGGAGCGGGTCCACGTGAGCCCCGGATTGGAGGCCTCGGTGCGCGAGCTGATCCACAAGCCCTGGGACGACCGCGACCTGCGCAAGACCATCCGGCTCCTGCTCCGCGAACGCGAGATGCGCGAAGGCAATCGCTAAGGAGTCTCCCGGTTCTGCGTCCGGATCAGAGCCGGGAGGTCCAGCGCCCCCGAGCCGTCCAGCGCGCTGCCGTGGATCCGGATCTCGTCGAGCGCGCCGCGGAACGCCCGGGCGCCCCCCGCCCGCGACGGCCCCCCGATCGCCAGCGTCGGCGCGATCTTCGTCCCGGCCGGCCCGCGCGCGGACGTCGACGCCCCCACGAGCTTCGCGTCCGCGTTCCAGCCCCCGACGTAGAACTTCACCTGGTCGGCGGCGGCCGTCGAATCGTACGTCACCGCGAAGAAGCGCCAGGCGTCGTTCGGCTCCTTCGACTTCGGATCCAGCACGGGGATCAGGCCCGGCGGCGTCGCCAGCGTCGAGGCCTCCGCCGGCTGGTTGATCCCGATCTGGAGCCGCCCGTCCGCCCGGGCCGTCAGCTCGACCCCTTCCCCCGCCTTCGACGGCCCCAGCCACGTCAGGATCCGCTGGCCCGCGCCGCCCTCCTCCTTCGCCTCGGTCCGCAGCATCCAGCCCGACAGCGTGAACGACTTGAGGGCCCGGAGGCTCTCGCCCGCGCCCAGCTCGACGGCCGGGGCGCCGCCCTCCTTGGGCCATTCGAGGGCCGAGGGGCCGCCGTTGACCGGCACGCGCCCCGTCCACGCCGGCGCCGCGTTGCCGAGGGCGCACGACGGGTAGAACGCGGCCGAGGCGCCGCTGTTGGCGGTCGACGTCCCCCCGTTCTCCCGGAACGCCAGCTCGACGAGGAGCGTGGAGGCCGACGACGGCCCGGGCGGCGGCGACGCCTTCTCGCGGGCCTCCGCTTCCACGCGGAACGACGGACCGCGCTTCTTCCACCAGAGCTCGAACTCCGCGAAGGTCGGGTACTTTTCGCCGCTGACCTTCTGCAGCCCCTTGAGGAGCTCCTCGCGGAGGCGGTCGACGCCCTCCCCGCCCTTGCGCTCCGCCTTCCGGGCTTCGACGAGCAGCGCCTCGACCGCCACTCCGGGCGGGAACGCGGCGATGGCCTTCACGGCGGCGGCGGCCTCCGGGCCCTTGAGCGCGTCTTCGAAGAGGGCGAGGCCGGATTCGTGGCCGACGCGGGCGAGGGCGTCGACGTAGCGGGCATACAGGTAGGCGTTCTTGCGCGAGGCCTCGGCGGCCCCGGCCAGGGCGCGCGAGGCGCCGACGCTGCCGCGGAGCTTCCCGAGGGCCTCGGCGGCGGCGACGGGCAGCAGGCAGTTGCAGTCAGAGGGCTGGGGAGCGAGATAGCGGGCCAGCGCCGGCACGGCGCCGGGCTCCCGCGCGTGGCCCAGCTCGCGGATCGCGGCCGCCTTCTCGTGGACCGTCTTGGCGGCGGCCACGCGCTGCTTGAAGAGGTCGAGCGCCCCCCGCTCCTGGGCCAGCGTGATCAGGATGAGTATGCCCATGGCCGCGTCCTCCCGCCGGACGTTGTCCGGCGGGAGGAAAACGGCGTCGTCAAACCGGCGGCAAGGGAGGTCGACGTCCCGCCATGAGCCCCCACAGGAGCGACACGACGAAGACGACGATGAAGAAGAAGAACAGCAGCCGGGCGATGTCGCTCGCGCCCGCGGCGATCCCTGTGAAGCCGAAGAGCGCGGCGATGATCGCGATGATGAAGAACGCCAGCGACCATCGAAGCATATCGGTCTCCTTCTAGCGGACCCGGCGTCGTCGGATGACGCGCCGGCGACGGATGACGATCTTGATGCGCCTCATGGGGCCCTCCTCACATGGGCCGGGGCCGCGGCCAGAGGCCGCGGTCCCGGCCGGTTGGCTCGTTGCCCCGCTACTCGGGGCGGAGCGTCGCTTCGAATTCCTCCTTCATGCGCCAGACAAAGGCCTTGTTGTCCTCGTTCTTGTCGTTGCCCGCGATGAAGACGACCCGGGTCTTGCCGGTGTCGGAGCGCTCCATGCGGATCCGCACGGGCGTGGCGCCCTTCAGGCGGCCGTCGATCCGGGCCCACGACGCGTGGCTCTCCTCGGCGACGAGCTCCACTTTCAGGACGTCGAAAACCCGCTTCGCCGACTTCAGGCACGCGGCCGGGTCGGAGAAGTACTCGCCTTCCAGGGAGTTCCCGCCGAAGAGGCCCGTCTTGGCCTGGCCCAGGCCGACGTTCTCGGCGATGCGCTCATGGATGAGCTTCGCGAGATCGCGGTCGCCGGGCTCGACCCGGACGGACACGGCGGAGCGGCGGTCGTCGAGGCTCTTCACCTTCACGCGCACCTCGTCGCCGCTGGCGCGGCGGGCGACCACGTCGCCTCCGAACTCGTCGGCGGGACGCCGGTCCACCGTGAGGCCCGCGTCTTCCACGCTCTTCAGGGCGGCCTTCCAGGTCTCGCCGGCCGGCTTGTCGTACTCCCGGTCCAGGGTGTTCACGCCGCTGCCGAGATCGCGGTCGCGGCAGCCGGCCGTGGCCAGCGCCAGGAGGCCCAGCATCGGGATCATCAGGCTCTTCATAACGCCCTCCTGAACAGAACTTGCATTCCTAGGGGAGCGCCCCGTGTGACGGCGCCCCTATCTACGACAAAGCGCCGGGAACGTCGTATACGGGTCCGGGGGGGATCGGCGAAAGGAGGGGACCATGTGGATCCTTCTTCTGGCCGTCCTGGCGACGCAGGACCCGTGGGACCTCGGCCGCGACCGCGGCCTCAACAAGGAGCAGCCCCGCGACTACGGCAACCCGGGCCTCTGGTACGGCACGCCGGGCGTCGTGCCCGGCAACGACCTGATCCGCCCGGTGCGGGAGCTCGTCCGCGATCCCGACCGGCTGCTCGATTTCCGGCCCCGCAAGATCCCGGGGTACCAGGATCCCGAGCTTCAGCGCTTCAACCGGATCTACGAGCGCGGCCTGGAGCTTCCCCGCCGCGAGCTGCCGCCCGACCGCTGATCATGAGGTGCTCGTCCAGAACTACAGGCCGTTCGGAAGCTGCCCGGCAGCTTCCGAACGGGGGAAAAGGCGGCGCAGGGCGAAGTGGGTCGGCGCGTAGACGACGACCGGGAGGACGGTGAAGACCAGCAGGAAGTACAGGTGGGGGTGCATCCAGGACTGGGGTTTGTCGCCGAGACCGTAGACGTAGTTCACGTTGACGGGCAGGAGGGGGTTGTCCGCGGGCGCGGGCGGGGCCGGCAGCAGGAAGTAGCCGATCAGGAGCACGACGATCGCGACGCCCCACCAGGCCACGAAGGCGCGGCGGTCGTAGCCGAGCTTCTTGAGCAGGTACACGATGAGGATCGGCAGCCAGAAGTGGAAGAACGACAGCGCCCGGTTGAAGAGCGGATTCTGGGCGTCGAACATGTAGTTCGTCATCCCGAACAGGGGATGCCCGGCGGCCGTCGAGAGGAAGTCCACCATCCAGAACGCCTGCGGCAGGAGGATGCCGACGGCGGGCATCGACACCCAGAGCGGATTCTCGGTCCAGACGGCGGCGAGCGTGAAGAAGAGGGCGACGTCGCAGAAGTAGAGGAAGTTGGTGGGGCCGTAAAGGACCCAGTAGCACGGGACGAGAACGAGCATGAAGGCCGTGTAGCCGATCTTCACGGTCAGGGGCACGCGCATGGCCCCGATTAAAGCAAACCGCGTGCCGGATCGACGGCAGGTTCCGAAGGACCCGCGCTGGGAAGAGCTTTGCTCAGAAGAGTTCGGTGATCGGCGAGCCTTCGGGAAGCACGGGATGCGGGCGGCCCTGGTGGTCGAGGTAGTTCTTCGTGTAGTCGACGCCGAGGTGGCGGTAGATCGTGGCGAGGACGTCCTGGGGGACCTTGGCGTTCTCCTTGGGGGCCTGGCCCTTGTCGTCGGTCGCGCCGACCACGCGGCCGCCGACGACCCGGCCGCCCGCGATCGCGGCGGCCATCGCGTGGGGCCAGTGGTCTCGACCCGCGTTTTCGCTGATGCGGGGGCTGCGGCCCATCTCGCCCCAGGCCACGACCAGCGTGCTCTCCAAGAGACCGCGCTGGTCCAGGTCCTCGATCAACGCCGAGTAGGCCCGATCCCACATCGGCAGGAAGGCGTTCTTCAGCGCGTGGAAGTTGTCCTCGTGCGTGTCCCACCAGCGGCAGTCGACCGTCACCAGGCGCACCCCCGCCTCCACCAGACGGCGCGCCAGCAGCATCCGCTGGGACCACTGCGGCCGGTCGCCCGCCGCCCGCATCCGCGGCGTGTAGGCCTCGAAGAAGCCGTAGCGGTCGCGCGTCGCGCGAGACTCCGCCTCGAGGTCGAAGGCCTGGCGCGCCTCCGGGCCCGTCACGATCTCCATCGCCCGTCGATGGAACTTGTCCATCGCGTCCATCGTGCCGGACTTGTCCAGCTGCCGCTCGAGGCGGTCCAGGGAGTCGAGCAGCGACGCCCGGTCCCGGAGCTGGCCGATGCCCAGGCCCTCCGGCATCGCGAGGTTCGGGACCGAG
The DNA here is from genome assembly GCA_036383955.1 of Planctomycetota bacterium. Classification (GTDB taxonomy): domain Bacteria; phylum Planctomycetota; class MHYJ01; order MHYJ01; family JACPRB01; genus JACQFK01. The sequence goes on from DASVNH010000177.1 coordinate 20,610, forward strand.
AACGGGCGGAGGTCGCCGGGATCCGCCAACGTCTCGAACGGGCGGTACGCCGCGCCGAGGTAGGACGCGTCGGTGCCCGGAACCATCCGCGGCACCATGACGTACGCGGGGATCCTCGGATTCGACTCCTGAAGCTGCTCGGAGACGACCGACCCCACGCTCGGATGGATGTTGTGCGCGGGATCCGGCGCGGCCCCGTAGCCCGTGAAGCAGATCTGGTCTCCCGACGAATGATCCGCCATGCCGTAGCGCGTCGAATGGTGCAGGCTCCGCACGATCGACCACTTGTCCATGATCTTCGCGCTCAACGGCAGGTGCTCGCTGATGTGGATGCCCGGCACCTTCGTGCGGATCGGGCTGAACTCGCCGCGGAACTCGACCGGCGCGTCGGGCTTCAAATCCCAGAGGTCGATGTGCGACGGCCCGCCCCGCATCCAGAGGATGATCACCGACGTCGTCCGCCGCGCCGGAACGGCCGCCTCGGCGCGAAGGACGTCGGACAGCGCCAGCCCGGTCCCGAGCATTCCCGCGCGCAGGAAGCTCCGGCGGTCGATCTCCGCCAGATGCCGCTTGAAGGCGTCGCAGCTCATGGCCCTGTATTGTGGCGAGGCCGCGAAATTGGCCGGCCAAAAGGGGAGGACGTCGACAATACTTAGGCGGATGGACGCCGCCCGGCACGCCCTCTTCGCCCAGCGCTTCGTCCTCAACCAGAACCGGGTCTTCCGCTACATCCTCGGCCTGGTCCCTCACCGGACCGACGCCGAAGACCTCTTCCAGCAGACCTGCCTCACCCTCTGGGAGACCTGGGACAGATACGACGCCGCCCAGGACTTCGTCCCCTGGGCCTGCGGGATCGCCCTCAACCTGGTCCGCAACCACCGCCGCAAGCGCGGCAGCCTCGCCCTCAGCGACGCCCTCCTCGAGCGGCTCGGCCGGCGGCGCCTGGAGCTCGACGACCTTCTGGAAGAGCGCCGGAAGATGCTGGACGCCTGCCTCGAGGCCCTCCCGGGTCCGATGCGCCGTCTGGTGGAGGAGGCCTACGGAGGAGAGGACGTCGAGCGGATCGCCCGCCGAAGCAAGCAAACCCCCAACGCGATCTACAAGACCCTGCGGAGGATCCGCGCCGCGCTGCACGACTGCGTGAGCCGCAAGCTCGCGCCGGGAGGCGCGCCGTGAAGGAAGAGATCCGGGACCTCGTCGACGCCCAGCTCGAAGGCGAGCTCACGGCGGAACAGGCGGAGCGGCTCGACGCCCTCCTGCGCGACGATCCCGAGGCCCAGGATTTCTATCTCTCGCTCGTCGACCTGCACGCGAACCTCGCCTGGGCCCACCGCGGCCAGGCGCCCGCGCGAAAAAAGCGGCTCCGGCCCGTCCTGGCCGGCGCGGCGGCGCTCCTGCTCGCGGCGGCCGGCCTGCTCCTCGTCCTCCGGCCGGCCCCCGCCCGCGTCGTCCGCTCCGTCGACGCGGCGTGGGAAGGCCCCCACCGCCTGACCTCCGGCGTGGCGGAGCTCAAGTTCCGCGGCGGCGCCACCGTGCTGCTCCAGGGGCCCGCGGAGCTGGAGGCGATGGACGTCGACCGCGCCGCGCTGCGCTCCGGCCGCGCGCTGGCGCGGGGCGCGTTCACTCTGGTGACGGCGGCCGGCGATGTCAGGACGTCGGGAGAAGTCGGCGTGCGCGTGGACGGCGGCGACGTCTCGGTGCAGGTTTACGAGGGCGAGGCGACGTCCCGGGGCGAGCGGCTCGCGGCGGGCCAGGCGGCGCGACTCGGCGCGGGCGAGCTGGCGTTCTATCCCGACCGTTTCACGCGGGTGCTGCCGGACCCGAAGGATCCGGCCGGGCGCGGGAGCTTCCCCTACAACCGGCCGCGCTTCGACGAGCTGCACCTCGTGCCGGCGAAGAGCGAGCCGGCGATCGACGGCGACCTGTCGGACTGGGACCTGAGCGGCCGCTTCCGGAGCGCCTGCGACCCGCCGTACGAGACGTACGCGGTCGAGGGCGCCCTCATGTACGACGCGACGCATCTGTACGTGGGCGCGCATGTCGCGGATCCCTACGCAATGCGCAGCCGGGTTCCTCCGGACTTCAAGCGCGAGAGCTACGGCCAGGGCGGCAGCCTGGCGTTCCGCTTCCAGACCGACCGAGCCCGGCCGTGGCCGGCCCGCGGGTTCAACGCCGAGATGCGCAAGGGGCGCGCGCCGAACGCCGACGACCTGAACCCGAACCTGGTCTTCATGGTGCTCTGGCACTACGCCCCGGAGAAGACGCCCTGCCTGTACCTGCGCTACACGATGAACTTCCTGGACGCGAAGGTGAATCCTCCCGGGTACCGCGGGGCCTACCGGAAGGATCCCGACGGCCTGGGCTACACGGCCGAGTACGCGATCCCCTGGTCGCTCCTGAACGTGCGCGGCGAGCCGCCGCGCGGCGGCGACGTCCTGTCGGGCTCCTGGCTGGTCCACTGGAGCGGCGAGGACGGCTGGACCTGGAAGGGGCAGCTCATCGACGGCGTGAACCCCGACGAGACCGGCTGGAACTTCATGAACGCCGGCACCTGGGGCCGCGCGGTCTACCACCCCCGCGGCGATCTCCCGCCCGGCACCGTCCGCCCCCGCCTCGCGGGGAACTGACGCCTCCGCCGAATTCCTGAAAGGCCCGGGCCGCCGGCGCGATTGCCCTCCCGAAAGGAGGGCACGCGGTATGGCGGGCAACATCATCGGCGGCATCTGCATGACCCTGGGCGGCGCCTTCATGGCGGGGATCATCACCTACTGGGCGAAGAAGGTGGCCGACACGTACGGCCCGGAGGCGTGGAAGTCCGCGAAAGTCATCGCCTTCCTCGTGCTCTTCTGGCTCGGCGGGCTGGGCATGGTCGGCGGGGGGATTTACTTCTTCGCCAAGGCGGCGGGGGCCTGACGTCCCATGGCCCGCCCGCTCGGCGGCCTCCTCCTGATCCTCGGCGCGTTCATCCTGGCGGGAGGCCTCCCGCTGTGGCTCAACGAAGTGGCCGAGACGTTCGGCGATGACGCCCTGCTCTCGCGCCACACGCTGCTGCTGCTCGCGCTAATCGGCCTGGGCGGCCTGAGCCTGGCGGGCGCCGGCGTGTGCCTGCTGGCGTTCGCCTAGGGCCAGGAGCGCCAGCAGCAGGACGTTGCGGGCCAGCCCGACGTCCAGCCGGGAGAAGAAGCCGCCTTCGACGCCGAAGCAGCCGCAGGAGGAGCCGCCCCGGATCGCCGCGACGGCCAGGGCGGCGGTGAACGCGATCAGCAGGGCCGCGACGATGCCCTTCCCCGCCGCGCGCCAGGGCGGGCGCGCCAGGATCGCGGCCGCCGCGACGACCTCCACCCACGGCAGCAGGATGGCCGCCGGCCCGATCAGCGCGTGCGGCAGGATCCGCAGCCGGGCGATCGCGAACGCGAAGCCCGCCGGATCCCAGATCTTCAGCAGGCCCGCGGCCAGGAAGACGGCCGCGACGGCGGGGCTAGCGAGGCGCGCCATCGGCGTTCCACCAGACTTCGTAGCCGTCCACGAAGAGCGCCACGTCCCGGGCGCCCCGCCCCTTCAGCCAGCGGCCGAGCAGCAGGGAGCTCTCGCACCAGACGTTCGCGCAGTACACCACCACGGGCCGGTCCGCCGACGGCAGCGGAGGAAGTCGGTTCTCCTCGACCTCCTTCCAGGGCACGGACAGCGCCCCGGGCAGCTCGCCGTTCTCGAACTCGTCGCGCGGGCGGGAGTCGACGAACACGGTCCGGCCGTCCTTCAGCAGGCGGCGGACGTCGTCGAGATCGACGGGGACGAGGCCGGCGGCGACGGCCCGGGCGCGCAGCTCCGGGCCGAGGGGGCGCGTCCAGGACAGGCCGCCCGGGCGGACGGCGTTGGAGGCGGTCGCCACCGCGGCGGCGGCGCCCAGGAGGAGGAGGACGCGGCGGAACACGCGGGCATGATAGCGCACCATAAATTGGACAGTACGATTTATGGTTTTTCGGGAACTTGATTCGCGCCCGGGTTTATCCCAGGATGGGGGGATGCAGGAGCTCTCCGGCGGCTTCGTCCGTCCCCTGCTGGACAAGATCGCCGACCGCATGCGCACGGTGCACAAGCTGCTCATCGACGAGGGCAAGCGCGCGTACGAGCGCGAGCGGGGCCAGATCAAGGGCCCCTACGCCCTCTTCGCCCTGGTGGCCCAGGACCCCTTCTTCGCCTGGCTCCAGCCGATGACGCGGCTGCTGGTGGAAATCGACGACCTGGGCGACCGCAAGGACAAGCCCTTGGGCCGGGAGGACCTGGAGTGGGTGCGGAAGCGCTTCGACGGCCTGCTCGCGGCGCGAACGGAGGCCTTCTCCATCCGCTACCACGACCTGCTCCACACCTCGCCGGACGTGGTGGCCGAGCACGGGCGGCTGCAGGCCGCCCTGCGCGCGATCGGCCCCCGGCCGACGACTTAGCCGGTCATCTGCAGGTCGCTCAGCTCGACCCCGAGATTCCGGAGGTCGTCCTTGAGCTGGACCCAGACGCCGTGCAGAAAGCGGTTCGCCGACACCCGAGGCTGCCGCTTGAGGCTCAGCGCGAGCAGCTGGGTGGCGATGAGCGTGTAGGTGGACGCGACGTCCTCCCGCCCATCCTCCGCCTTGAGAATCCGGCGAAGGTGCTCCTGGGCGCGCTTCAACGACTGGTCCTGTCGCTTCATGGGCCCTCCCCTTATGAATACGGACGTGAGGCCAATTTGATAGCTGCTGGAAGTACCTGAGGGTGAGACGGTTGGGAGGGCCTAATGTTTCAAAAATCTGCCCTGGAGGTCGAACGAGAGCACGATCTCGTCCGAGGCCTTGACCAGGCCGGCGGCGGCCGAGAGCCGCTCGAGGCCGTAATCGCCGTGTTTGATGCTGAATTGCCCGCGGGCGGTCAGGAGGCCGTCGCGCACCCGCACCACGGCCTGGATCGAGAGCGGCCGGGTGACTCCGTGCAGGGTCAGCTGGCCGTCGATCTGAACCTGGTACTTCTCCTCTCCCAGGGGCTTCGCCGAGACGGCCGTGCCCTGGAAGTCGATCCGCGGATGCTTCGTCGCCTCCAGGACCTTCGCGTGGACGTCCCGGTCGATCTGTTCCCGCTCCGCCTTGCTGAAGGCGTCCCCGATCTCGGCCGCGGAATCGGCCCGGATGCCGAGCCGGAGGGTCGCGCCTTCCAGCCTGCCCTCGGGCAGGTCGGCCTCCCCGGAGTAGTCGCGGAGAGCCACGGTGTGGGGGTGGCCGAAGGACGACAGAAGGCCGCCGGTCCCGACCTTCGCCGTGAAGCGGCCGACCGAGGCGTCGATGACGTAACGGTCGCCCGCCGCGACCAGGCACAACCACAGCAGCATCCCTAAGGCGGATCCCTTCCGGCGTTTTCCATTGAACCAATTCCGCCCTGGGGTCAACCTTAAGTCCGGATGGATGAGCTCGACCGCCTGTACGAGCGGGTTCTGGTGCTGCGATGCCAGGCCGGAGACGGGGCGGCCTTCGAGGAGCTGGTCGTCCGCTACGCGCCGCGCCTTCGCGCCTTCCTGAGCCGGATGCTCGACGATGCGGCCGAGGACGCGCTGCAGGAGGTCTGGCTCGACGTCTTCCGGGGCGTCGGGAAGCTGCGGGACCTCGGCGCGTTCGCCACCTGGCTGTACCGCGTCGCCCGCGACCGGGCCTATCGCGCGCTCCGGCGCCGCGGGTTCAAGACCCTTCCCCTCGTGGAGGTGGAAGCTCCGGAGGACGTCGAGATCGACGGCGACCTCCTGAGCGCGTCGCTGGACCAGCTGCCCCCCGAGCAGCGGGAAGTCGTGCTGCTGCGTTTCATCGAGCGGATGCCGTACGAGCGGATCGCGGAGGCCGTCGGAGTCGGGATCGGGACGGTGCGTTCGCGCCTGCATTACGCCAAGCGCGCCCTGCGGCGCGGAATGGAAAGGAGCCAAGACCATGAATGACGTCGAGATGGCCGCCGTCGTGCTGCGCCGGGACCAGCGCCGGGTGCGGGGCCTGGCCGGGCTGACGATCGGCCTCTGGCTGCTGGCCGCCCTGGTGATCCCGGGCTTCTACTTCCCCTTCCAGGCCTTCATCGAGCCCAAGGTGGCCATGCTGGAGCAGCACGTGAAGGAGAAGGCTCCGGGCATCGACGCGCATTTCGTGGCGGCGCACATCGTGCTGATGACCCGCGGAGGGGCCATCGCGGTCGTCGGCTTCCTGACCGTCTTCACCGTGACCTCGCTGCTCGCGGCGATCAGCACGGTCTGGCTGGTCCTCACCGTGCGCCGGATCACGCTGCGCCAGGTCCAGGAGGGCCTGGCGGAGATCTCGCGGCAGCTCAAGGGCCTGAACCGTCCGGCCTAGAGGAAGGACCAGAGAATCGCGAAGACGCTCAAGGCGAGGCCCGGCAGCGGGAGGCCGAACCGCTCGCCGGCGCTCCTCCCAAAGATCAACGCAAGGATCGCGCCCGCGCCGCCCGCGACGGCCAAGGCAAGCGAGCCCACGAAGAAGGCGATCCGAAAGCCGGTACCGTTGATGCCCAGATCGGCGCCGAGGTCGGCCATCGCGACCTCGCGGGCGAGACCGCTGAGAAGCGCGAGCAGGCCGAGGACCACGGACGTGATCCCGAAGGTCCGGGCGTAAGTCTCCATCACTCCCCGTCCCCGATTCCCGCTTCCGGCTTCCCGCCCGTTCCGGTTCCGGTTCCCGTTCCGGTTACGCGAGCCAGGGCTCGACGACCTTGCCCGCCACGTCGGTCAGGCGGAAGTCGCGGCCCTGGAAGCGGTAGGTCAGCTTCTCGTGGTCGAAGCCGAAGAGCCGCAGCAGCGTCGCGTGCAGGTCGTTGATGTGGACGGGGTCCTTCTCGATGCCCCAGCCGATCTCGTCGGTGCGGCCGTAGACCTGGCCGCCCTTGATGCCGCCGCCCGCCATCCAGACCGAAAACGCGAAGGGATGGTGGTCGCGGCCCGAGACTTCCTTGTAGCCCGGCCGGTTCTCGCCGAGCGGCGTGCGGCCGAACTCGGCCAGCCAGATCACCAGCGTCTCGTCGAGCAGCCCGCGCTGCTTCAGGTCCTTGATCAGCGCCGCCGCCGGCTGGTCCGCCATCCCCGCGTTGAACGTCAGCTCGTTGTCGAGGTTCGAGTGGTGGTCCCACGACGCGTGCACCAGGTTCACGAAGCGCACGCCCCGCTCGATCAGCCGCCGCGCCAGCAGGCAGTTCCGCGCGAAGGTCTTGTACTGGTTCGGCCCCCCCGTCCGGTCGCCCTTCAGCGGCGGATCGGGGCGGTCGACGCCGTACATCTCCCGGATGTGCTTGGGCTCGTTCGAGAGGTCCATCAGCTCCGGCGCCGCCGACTGCATCCGGAACGCGAGCTCGTAGTTCGCGATCCGGCTCTGGATCTCGGGGTCCCGCGTCGCCGCGTAGCGCTCCCGGTTCAGGTCGCCCAGGGTGTCGAGCGTCCGCCGCTGGAGGTCGTCCGACGTCCCCGGCGGATTCGAGAGGTCGAGCACCGGGTCGCCCTGGTTGCGGAAGAGCACGCCGGAGTACGTCGACGGCAGGAAGCCGCTCTGCCAGATCGTGGCGCCGGCGCTGTTGCCGCGGCCGGACGTCAGGACCACGTAGCCCGGCAGGTTCTTCGACTCGCTGCCCAGGCCGTAGGTCAGCCACGAGCCCATGCAGGGCAGGCCGAAGATGGGCCGGCCGCACTGCATCATCAGCTGGCCGGGATGGTGGTTGAACTGGTCCGTGTGCATGGAGCGCACGAGCAGGAGGTCGTCGGCGACCGTCCCCATGTGCGGCAGGAGGTCGGACAGCTCCATCCCGCACCGGCCGTGCTTCTGAAACGTCCGCTTCGACCCCATGAGCCGCACGGTTTCCTTCTGGATGAAGGCGAAGCGCACGTTCTTGAGCATCGACTCCGGGAGCGGCTGGCCGTGCAGGCCGTTGAGCTTGGGCTTCGGATCGAAGAGGTCGAGGTGGCTCGGCGCGCCCTCGAGGAAGAAGCAGATCGCCCGCTTGGCTTTCGGCGCGAAGTGCGAGACCCGCGGCTTCATCGGATCCTGCGCGACGAGGCCGTCCTGCCGCAGCAGCGACGCCAGCGCCAGCGTGCCCAGCCCGCTCGCCGAGCTCGCCAGATACTCCCGCCGTGTCGGATTCATTCTCATTCCCGGGTAATGAACTCGTCCAGGTTCAGCAGGACCCGCGCGACGGCCGTCCAGCCGCCCGTCGCGTGCAGGGCCTTGAGCTTCGCGGCCTCGACCTCCGACGGCGCCCGCGCGGTGCAGAGCCGGAAGCCCTCCGCCAGGCCGTCGGGCATCGCCGCCAGCCGCTTGGCGAAGGCCGTCGCCGCCTCCACGAACACCTCGTTGTTGAGCATCGAGAGGGCCTGCAGGGGGGTGTTCGACGTCCTCCGCTGCACGCAGGTGGTGTTGGAGTCGGGGCAGTCGAAGTTCATGAGGTGGGGGTACGGCGACGTCCGCTTGAAGTAGGTGTACATCCCGCGGCGGTAGCGGTCCTCGCCCTCGCTGTTCTTCCACTTGAAGTTGTTCGCGTAGGAGAGCGCGGCGATGTCGGCCGGCATCGGCGGGAACACGCTGGGCCCGCCGACTTTCTTCGAGAGCAGGCCGGCGACCGACAGCGCCAGGTCGCGCACGATCTCGCCTTCCACCCGGAAGCGGTTCTGCCGGTAGAGGAGGTCGTTGCGCGGGTCGCGGTCGGCCAGCTCGGGGCGGTGGATCGACGCCCGCCGGTACGCCTCGGACGTCAGGATCCGCCGGATCAGCGCCTTCTGGCTCCAGCCCAGCCGGACGAGCTCGGTCGCCAGCCAGTCGAGCAGCTCCGGATGCGACGGCCGCTCGCCGCGCACGCCGAAGTCGTTGGAGGTCCGCACCAGCCCCTGGCCGAAGAGCTGGCCCCAGACCTGGTTGACGAGGACCCGCGCCGTGAGCGGATTCGCGGGATCGACGATCCAGCGCGCGAGGTCGAGGCGGTCGGGCGTCTCGCCGCGGGCCTTGAGCGGGTGCAGCGACGCGAGCGTCCCGGGCCGCACCTCCTGCTTGGGCTGGAGGAACTCGCCGCGGTGGAAGAGCTTCGTGACGCGCGGGTCCTTGGCGCGCTGCTGGAGCACGCGGACGCTCATCACGGGGGCCTTCGGCTCGGCCTTCTTCTGGGCCTCGATCTGGGCGGCGAGCTCCCGCGTCGCCGGCGTCGCGGCCGCGACCCGCTCGAGGATCGCCTCGCGCTGCTCCGGCGTCCGCTTTTCGGGGGCGACGGCCAGGGCCTTCCGCACGGCGTCCGACAGCGAGAGCGGCGGCTTCGAGCCGATCCGCGCGAGCAGGCGGAAGCGCCCGATCGTGTGGCGCTCGCCGTACTGCTGGTCCAGGGTGATCGTGAGCGGGGCGTCGAAGGCCTTCGGCGCCTCCGCCAGGAACGTCGCCTGGTGATCCTTGCCCATCTGGGGGGACACGGCCCAGCCGGTCTTGGGGTTGCCGTCGAGGGCGCCCGCGACGTCCCAATCCGCCTGGCTGAAGTCGGCGGCGGCGTTCTTCAGCGGGAGGCCGTCGACCTTGAACTCGGTGAGGACGAAGTTGCCGTGGGGGGTGCGCCCGGGGCCCCGGCTCGGCAGGGACTTGTGCGCGAGGACGTCGAGCTGAAAGCCGGAGACGGGCTTCGCGGGCGGCTGGGCGGTGACGACGTAGGTCTCGGTCGCCGCGTCCGCGCCGTCGGCGAGCCAGGAGCCGTCGTCGAGCTTCTTGAACGTGACCTCGTGCACGGGCTTGATCGAGACGATCTCGAGCGGGACGAACTTCATCCCGTCCGCCACCTCTTCCCGGAGCTGGGCCTGGATCTCGACCTCCCAGGCGGGCAGGCGCTCGAGGAGCGCGGGCCGCTCCTTCGCCAGGCGCTTTTCCAGCTCGCGCAGCTTCGCGTCGTGCTCGGCTTTTTTCGGCTGGTACGCCTCCATCGCCTCTTCCGAGACGGGCACCTCGCGCGTCGTCTCGTCGCCGTTGTTGAAGAAGGCGAAGAGCTGGTAGTACTCCTGCTGCGAGATCCGGTCGAACTTGTGGTTGTGGCAGCGGGCGCAGCCGACCGTCAGGCCCAGCCACACCGCGCCCGTCGTCTCGGCGCGGTCGAACGTCGCCTCGACCCGGAACTGCTCCTTGTCGGTGCCGCCCTCCGTGTTCGTCAGCGTCTGCCGGTGGAAGGCCGTCGCCAGGTGCTGCCCCGCCCCCGCGTCGGGCAGGAGGTCGCCCGCCAGCTGCTCCACCGTGAAGCGGTCGAAGGGCAGGTCGTCGTTCAGGGCGTCGATCACCCAGTCGCGGTAGCGCCAGGCGTCGGGCCGCGGGTTGTCCTTCTCGTAGCCGTCCGAATCGGCGTAGCGGGCCTTGTCGAGCCAGTGCCGCCCCCAGCGCTCCCCGTAGTGGGGCGAGGCCAGCAGGCGGTCGACGAGCTTCTCCCAGTCGCCGTCGCGGACGAAGGCGTCGACCTCCGCCGGCGTCGGCGGGAGGCCCACGAGGTCGTACGTGGCCCGCTTGATGAGCGTCGCGCGGTCGGCGAGCGGCGAGGGCGCGATGCCCTCTTTCTTCAGGCGCTCGAGGAGGAAGTGGTCGACGGGATGGCGGCCGGGCGGCGTCTCGCGGCGGACGGGCGCGACGTAGGCCCAGTGGAGCTCTTCCTTCACGTCCTCGCCGGGCCAGACGGCGCCCTCGTCGATCCAGCGGCGAAGGAGGTCGATCTTCTCTTTCGCCAGGGCCGGCGCCTTCTGGGGCATGCGGACTTCGTCGTCGGCGTCGAGGAGCAGCTTGATCAGGTGGCTGTCCGCGCCGCGGCCGGGGAGGATGGCCGGACCGCCGACGCCGCCTTTCAGCGCGGGGCCGCGGGCGTCGAGCCGGAACTGCCCCTTGGGCTTCTCGGCGCCGTGGCACTTGAGGCACGAGGCCTTGAGGAGGGGCTGGACGTCGCGGACGAAGTCGACTTTCTGTGCCGGCGGCGGATCCTGGACGGCTCCCAGGAGAGCGAGGAGCGGCAGGGGGAGGAGTCGCATGCACTATCTATTACCTTTCCGGGGCCCCGACCTGATTCAATTCCGACGCTATACTTGAAGCGCCCATGCTCGCGCTGCTCGCGTGTCTCGCCCTGCAGGAGCCCCTGCCCGCCCCCCTGCTCGAGGAGGCGCGCGCCCGCGTGCGCGCCCTGCCCCCCGGCTACCGAGCCGAGCTGCCGCCCCGCGCCGAGGCGCTCCTCGCGGCGGGCAAAGGCACCCGGGAGGATGTCGCGTTCCTCCGCGACGACCTCCTCGCCGTCCGGCTCCGCGACGCCGAGAGCCGCGTCGCGCAGCACCGGGACAAGGCCCGGGAGATCCTGGACGCGCTGCCGGCGGCGGGGATCGACACCCTCCATCTCAAGGACGGCCGGGTCCTGACGGGCCGGATCGAGGAGGAGACCCCCGAGCACATCCGACTCAAGGCGCGGCTGGGCTCGATGAAGTTCGCGAAGGGGGACGTCGCCCGGATCGAGCGCGGCGCCGCCCAGGACTTCCTGAAGCGCTACGCGGCCGCGGCGGGCAAGCCGGCCGAGCTCGCCCCGCTCCTCGACTGGTGCGTCCAGAACAAGCTGCCCCAGGGGCGCGAGTGCGCGGCCAACGCGATCCTCGCCGAGGACCCGGCCCACGCGGGAGCCTGGGCCGCGCTCGGCCTGGCGCCGGGCGGCGCGCCGCCGGCCGCGCCGGAACGGGACGTCGTGGTCCTGAAAGACGGCACGCGGCGCGACGGCGTCATCGCGTCGGAGAGCGACGCGGTGATCGTGATGGACGTCCTCCTCAAGGGATCGAAAGGCGAGACGATCGGCCTGGGCAAGGCGACCCTGCAAAAGGCGGACGTCGCCCGCGTCGAGCGCATGCCGGAGGCCTCGCGCGCCAAAGCCCGCGAGCGCCTCGCCGCCTTCACCGACCGCTCCAAGATCCTGGCCGAGGCCCTGTCCCGGATCCAGGTCTCTCCCTTCCAGGTCGGCCCGACGCCCGGCTTCCGCGCCGACGTCCCCTTCGTGTCCCTGCGCACGACGGGGAGCGAGTCGGCGGCGCGCGAGACCGCCCACGCCCTCGGCCAGATGTTCCTGGCCTTCCAGCGGCACTTCAGCGTGCGGCGCAACGCCGGCCAGCGGATCACGGTCTACGTCTTCCAGGACCGCCGGGAGTACGACGACTTCCAGCGCCGCGAGTACGGCGGCGCCGTCCTCAACCCGGCCTTCTTCGACGGCCGGAAGAACCACATCGCCGCGTACAACTCGGTGCAGACCGCCCAGGCGGCGGAGATCCGGGCGCGCATCGAGGCCGTCGAACGCCAGATCGAGGCCTACAAGAAGGACGTCAGCGAGGACGAGACGGCCGTCGACCGCCAGGTCCGCGAGATCCGCGCCCGGGTGGACGCGGCCGTCGCGGAGGCGCGCAAGGAGGCGCGGGGCGATCCGGCCGCGGAAGCCGAGATCACGCGGCAGCGGAAGGCGATCTTCGAGACCCTCAAAGCCCAGGAGCGGGAGGTTCTCGCGAAGCTGCAGGAGCGCCGCAAGCGGGCCAACGAGGCGATCGAGGCGAACCGGGCCGTCGTGCGGAAGAACCTCGACGTCCTGGCGGCGCAGAGCCGGGAGATGTACGAGACGCTGTTCCACGAGTCCTTCCACGCCTTCGCGGCGAACTTCCTCTGGGCCGAGTCGGACAACGCCGCGCTGCCGCGCTGGCTGCACGAGGGGCTCGCGACCTACTACGAGCGGAGCGCGATCGAGGCCGGGGAGCTGGTCCACGGCGGCGTGCACGCCCACATGCTCGAGGCGCTGCGGAAGGCGCCGCTCCAGCCGCTGGAGAAAGTCATCACGGCGGGGGCGGAGGTCTACCAGGTGAGCCACGCGTCGGAGGCGGACCGCTCGACGGCGCTCTACGCCCACGCCTGGGGCCTGGCCCATTTCCTGGTCTCGCGCGGCACGAGCCGGGAGGCGTTCGAGGCCTACGTGAAGGACATCTCCGCCGGGGCGAACCGCCGGAGCGCCTTCGAGAAGATGCTGGGGCGCGAGCTCGCCGGCCTCGACGCCGAATGGGCGCGCTATATCGCCCAGCTCAAGTAACTTTTTCCGCGCGGTCGGGTTGAACCCCCATGAGAACGATCGCGCTGCTTCTGCTCCTGGGCGGCGTTCCCGCCGCCGCGCCCCGGCTCAACGTGCTCTTCATCGCGGCCGACGACCTCAACAACGACCTCGGCTGCTACGGCCACCCGCTCGTGAAGTCGCCGAACCTCGACCGCCTCGCGAAGATGGGCACGCGCTTCGACCGCGCGTACTGCCAGTTCCCGCTCTGCAGCCCGAGCCGGTCGTCGATCATGACCGGCCTGCGCCCGGACCAGACGAAGGTCTTCGATCTCTCGTACCACTTCCGGAAGGGGTTGCCGGACGTCGTCACGCTGTCGCAGCTCTTCAAGAACGCGGGGGCTCCGGCGGTCCGGGTCGGCAAGATCTACCACTACGGCAATCCGGGCGACATCGGCACCAGCGGCCTGGACGACAAGGAGTCGTGGACGGAGGTCCACAATCCTTCGGGGCGCGACAAGGCGATCGAGAAGCAGATCCTCAATCACACGCCCAAGCGCGGCCTGGGCAGCGCGATGTGCTGGCTGGAGGATGTCGAGGGCAAAGACGAGGAGCACACCGACGGCAAGGTCGCGACCGAGACGATCCGGCTGCTGGAGAAGCACAAGGGCGGGCCGTTCTTCATCGCGGCGGGCTTTTACAAGCCGCACACGCCGTACGTCGCGCCGAAGAAGTACTTCGACCTCTATCCGCCCGCGTCGATCCAGGTGCCGGAGGCCGGCGAGAAGCCGCTCGCGCCCGCGGCGGCGTCGACCGGGCCCTGGCCCAATTTCGGCGTGACGGAGCAGGAGGCGCGCGACTGCAAGCGCGCGTACTACGCGACGATCTCCTTCATGGACGCCCAGGTCGGCCGCGTGATGGAGGCGCTCGACCGCCTCAAGCTCTGGGAGAACACGGTGGTCGTCTTCTGGAGCGACCACGGCTACCTGCTCGGCGAGCACGGGCTCTGGATGAAGCAGAGCCTGTTCGAGGAGTCGGCGCGGGTGCCGCTGCTGATCGTCGCGCCGGGCGCCAAGGGCAAGGGCAAGGCCTGCGGGCGGACCGTCGAGCTGGTGGACGTCTATCCGACGCTGGCGGATCTCGCGGGGCTCGCGGCGCCGAAGGACCTGGCGGGCGCGAGCCTGCGGCCGCTGCTCAACGACCCGGCGGCCCCGTGGGAGCGCCCCGCGTTCACGCAGGTGCAGCGCGGCGGCTTCCCCGGGTACTCCGTGCGGACCGAGCGCTGGCGCTACGCGGAGTGGGACGACGGGGCGAAGGGCGTCGAGCTCTACGACCACGCCTCCGACCCGCGCGAGGCCAGGAACCTGGCGGCCGACCCCGCGCACGCGGCGGTCGTCGCCGAGCTCAAAGCCCTCGTGAAGCGCAACTGGCCCACCCGGGTCGTCGGCGGCAAGTGACGAAACAGACCGTCTGATTCGTAACTAAAAACTGTCACTTTGGCAGCCTCCATCCCCACCCATGAGGGGAAATCGATAGGCACGGGATTTGCATAATGCGAACTAGGAAGCGCGGAAAGGCGCTGGAGGCTCCGCTTTCTGGAGGACCTTATGGGCAGGATCGTTGGCATCGACCTCGGAACGACCAACTCGGTCGTCGCCGTGATGGAAGGCAAGGACGTCAAAGTCATCCCGAACAAGCACGGCTCGAACCTGACGCCGTCGGTCGCGGCCTTCACCGACGGGGGCGAG
>DASVNH010000178.1:0-29337 GCA_036383955.1 Planctomycetota bacterium
CGGACGCGGAGCCGCGGGAGGCGCCGCCGGACGCGGCGGAGGAGGCGGAGGCTGCGTCGCCGCGGGACGCGGCGGCGGAGGCGCCGCCGGACGCGGCGCGGGGGCCGGAGAAGGCGTTCCCACCGCCGGCGTCGCCGAGCGCGGCGGCGGTGGCGGAGCGGCCGGACGCGCGGGCGCCGCGGGGCTCGCCGGGGCCGCCACGGGGGCCGCCACCGACGACTTCACGGGCGCGTACTCTTCGTTCAGGCGGTCGACCACCAGCTTTGAGATGCCCTTGAGGGTCTGCATGACCCCTTCGCCCTTGACGGCGACGGCCTCGAAGACCGGGGCGCCGACCCAGTTGAGCTTCGCGTTGAGCTCCTGGACCGAGAGGGCGCCGGGGAGGTCGCGCTTGTTGTACTGGATCACGAGCGGGAGCTTGCGCATGTCCACGCCGTAATCCTTGAGGTTCTTCTCAAGGTTCTTGAACGACTCGATGTTGTCGTTCATGCGGTTCGGGTCGGAGTCGGCGATGAAGGACACGCCGTCCGCGCCCTGCAGCACGAGCTTGCGGGTCGAGTCGTAGTAGACCTGGCCCGGCACCGTGTACAGGAAGAGCTTCGTCTTCATGCCGGCGACCTGGCCGAGGTCCAGGGGCATGAAGTCGAAGAACAGCGTGCGGTCCTGCTCCGTCGCGATGGAGGTCAGGTTGCCGCGCGCCGTGTCCGGCACTTTCTTGTGGATGATCTCGAGGTTCGTCGTCTTGCCGGACAGGCCCGGCCCGTAGAAGACGATCTTGCAGTTGACTTCCCTGCGGGCGAAGTTGATTTGCACCATGAATGTAGCGGCAGGAGTCTACCCCGCCTCCCCGCCTTTGTCAACCGAACGCATTCTTTATGCCATGCTTCCGAGGTTCTTGATCTTCCGCGCGGCCGACGCGACCGCCAGCATGGTGAAATCGATGTTGATGTGCTTGTCGAGCACGACGACCAGATACACGTCGCCGGTCTCGATGAAAATCATCTTCCCGTAGCTCGCGTTGAACAGATAGCGGGAGAAGCTCTGCGCGCCCAGGCCCTTCATCGAGGAGATGATCCGCTGGATCGCGTTGGAGACGATCGCGGCCACCAGCTCCCCGTTGAGCGGCGGCATGATCTCGGTCGCCACGACCACTCCATCCTTCGTGAGGATGAGCGATCCCTTGACGCCGACCTCCTTGTTGAGGCTCTGGAGGACGTCTTTCATGCTCCCCTATCCCACCGAAAGGAACGCCACGAATTTGTCGACGGCTCCCTGGATCTCTTCCTTTTTCAAGGTGGGCTCGGCCAGGATCCCGAAGACGTAACCCTTCCACTCGGACATCACGACTTTGCCGACCGGCGTGTCCAGCTCCCCGCTCACGAACGTGCCGATGTCCATCTTGCGGCCGCCGTCCTCGGAGCAGAGGTACACGTCCTGGAGCACCTGCGCGAAGCGCTCCTTGGGCACGTGGCCGCGCGTGTGGCCCGCGACGAAGCCGCCGTCCCGGCCCAGCACGACCGCGCACTTGTAGCCGTTCATCCCCTCGTAGCCGACCAGGAAGGCGTCGATCTTCATCGGGCTCACCGCCGGGCCGGCGTGGCCCCGCGCGCCCGACGGATCGAAGATCGCCGCCACTTCCAAGCCCGACGCCGGCAGCGCCCGCCGGCCCTCGATCTCCGCCAGCGCGTCGTCGAGGTTCGGCGCCGCGTTGGACAAGTTGGCCGTCACGATCGCCAGCACGCCTTCGGCCGCCGAGTCCCCCGGGTTCGCCTTGAGCACCTGCTCGAGGACCGGCTTCGACTTGTAATAGGCCGCCACCTCCGCGTAGAGGCGCGCCAGGCTGACCATCGCCTTGTAGTTCTTCGGATTGATCGAGGCCGCCTTCTCGAAATGCCGGACCGCCTCGACGAAGTCGTTCGCCACGAAGTCCTGGTGGAAGCGGTCCATCCGGATCTGGCCGGAAATCATGTGCAGGCCGTCGCTCACCGGGAACTTCGCCAGCCCCTCGAGCGCCACCTCGAAGGCCTTCGTCCGGTTGCCCAGCTCGCGATGGTAGATGTCCGCCAGCCGCTCATAGTGGGCGCGCGACGGCCCCTTGCGCAGCGACTTGTTGATCTCGGAGATCTCGGACTGCAGCTGCAGCCGGCGCACGTTCTGGAAGGTGACCTGCGCCTTCTCGCTGTTGGGGAACTTCTCGCAGGCCTTTCGCGCCATCTCCAGCGCCTTGTCTTCCTGCCCGGCGGCCATGTACCGCTCGATCAGGGACACCATGTTCTGGGGCGTCGGGTTGGCCAGCACCTCGCGCTCGAGGTCGTCCAGCTGCCGGCGGCGCGACGAATCGAATAGGCCCAATCGATTAGCTCTCCCGTTTCGCTGAAAAGTTTACCCCATGGGGACCGGAGCTGTCAAACGGACGGCCAAAATACCCGGGACACCCTTACTCCAGGTCCACCGCGAACAAGCTGTCCGTCCCGCTGAAATAGGCGCGCCCGCCCACCACCACCGCCGGCTGGCGCACCGGGCCGGGCGTCTTCAGCCGCCACGACAGCGCCTTCTGCTCCAGATCGTAGGCGTAGAAGGAGGTGTCGTCGCTGCCGAAGAGCGCCAGCGAGCCCGCCACCGTCACCCCGCCCAGGATCGGGCCGTCCGTCGGATAGACCCCCTGCGGCACGCCCGTCGCCTCGGCCAGCATGTACACCCGGCCGTCCTTCGCGCTCGTCACCACCAGCCCCTTCGCGTGCGCCGGCCGCCCCGTCGGCAGCGCCGGCAGCAGGCGCCGCCACACGCGCTCCCCGGACTTCGCGTCGACCGCGTACACGTGCTGGTCCGTCGAGTTCGCGTAGACCTTCCCCTCCGACACCGTGAGCGGCCCCAGCGGCCCGTCCGCCTTCAGCGTCCACACGATCTCTCCGGTCTTCGCGTTGAGCCCCAGCATCGTGCCGTCCGAGCAGGCGGCCACGACCACCGCGCCGACCTGGACCGCCTCCAGCCGCGACTCCGCCGGCAGCTCCGTCCGCCACAGCTCCTCGAAGTCCGCCGCCTTCAGCGCCCGCAAATGGCGGTCCCCGGTGGAGACGAACAACGCGCGCTCGTCCGTCGAAACCCCCGGCGTCGCCGTGATCCGCTCCTCCAGGCTCTTGCGCACGACCACCCGCCCGTCCCGCTTGCCCGGGTCGAGCCCCACCACTTCCCCGCTCGACGTCCCCGCGTACACGCGGTTCTTCGCCGGCCGGGTGCCGCCCTCGATGATCGCGTCCAGCGACTCGAACCACAGCAGGGCGAACGGATCCAGGCGCAGCGCGTAGAGGCGGCTGCCGCCGGCGAGATACAGGGTGTCGCCGGACACCGCCGGCTCCCCGGACGAGGTCACGCCGAGCGGCTTGGCCCACGCCAGCTTCTTGTCGAGCAGCTCCACGCTGATCCGGCCGATCGTCTTCTCCTTCACGGAGCGCTCGGCGCTGCCCCAGCCCGGCTTCTCGAAGAGCAGGCGCACCGTCTCGCCCGCGCGCATCCGGTGGACGAAGCGGCCCTCCCGGGACTCGCCCACCACCTGCGAGGTCTGGAGGTTCGTGATCTTCAGGCCGGACGGCCGCGTCACGATCTCCAGCGGGTAGAACGAGCCCTGGGCCGCGTCCGTGTTCGGGAACTCGGCCTTGAGGCGGTCGATCATCAGCGCCGCGTCGCGGAACTTCCCTTCCTTCTCGAACGCGTCGGCCCTTACCTTGAGCTGGAGGGAGTCGGCGATGTACTTCTCCATCTCCGCGATGAACGCGTCGCACTCCGCTCGGAGGTCCTGCTCGCTCGCCGCGTCTGCCTGCGCCCGCACCCCGCGCGCCCGGGACAGCGCCTGCTCGGGATCCCGCGCCCGGCCCTCGCGCGCGGCCGCCAGCCCCTTCCGCAGGCTCTCGCGCAGCTCGGTCTTGCGCTTGAGCTCCAGGTCCATCTTTTCCGCGTCGAGCTTCAGGCGCCGGCTCGCGAGGTCGGTCAGGAACGCCTCCGCCCGCTCGCGCTGCCCGGGGCTGAAGCGGAACGGCCCGGACAGGAAGGCGTCCATCCGCGCGCGGGCGTCGTCGAATTTCAGCTCCCCCGCCAGCGCCTCGGCGGCCGTCAGGGTTCCCCCGAACGACTTGCGCGCCATCCCTTCGTAGACCCCGGCCCCGACGCCCGCCAGGACGAGCAGCGCGACGGCCACCTTGATCTTCAGCCACGTGCGCTTGCCCTTGGGGCCCTGCGTCCGTTGCGGCCCGGTCGCCGATTTGGGCGGGGCCGCCGTCGGCGTCCGCGCCGCGAATTCCCGGAGGTCGCGCTCGATGCGCTCGGCGTCCTTCGAATCCTTGGGAAGGTTCTTGCGGATGAACTCGACGTCCACTTCGGCGCCGGCCTTGTCGCCGGAGCGCAGGAGGGCCTTGGCGCGGAGCATGCGGAAGTCGAGGTCGGTCGGATCGACGTGCAGGATGCGGTCGCAGAGGCCCCGGGTCATGGCGTAGTCGGGGGCCACCAGCGACTGCATCGCCAGCTCCTTGGCGACCTTCTTCCCCTCGTCGAGGTTGCCCAGGGCGGCGTGGACCTCGAACATCGCCATCTTGATGATGGGGTCGTCCGGCTGCAGCTGCAGGGCGCTCTGCGCGTGGTCGAGGGCGCGGTCCAGCTCGCCGAGCTCCAGATAGACGGCGGACGCCTTCGAATGGTGGACGGCCGCTTCCCGCGACAGCCCTTCGTTCTCGAGGACGCGCGCGACGTTGGACAGGATCTTGGGGTCCTTGGCCGACTGGGCCGCGGCCGCGACGAACATCCGCAGGGCCGCGTCCTTGTGGCCGTTGTTCATGCGCGCCGCGGCCAGGTCCATCGTCTCCTGGACCGTCAGCAGGCGGATGCGCCCGCGCTCCTGGAGGTCGATCAGCCCCTTGCAGGCCTCGAACTTGCCCACGCCGGTCGCCTCGACGATCTCGAGGACCGTGCGCTGGCCGTCGAGCAGCCGGTACACGCGCTTGAGGGCGTCGGGCGCGACCTTGTCCTCTTCCCCGCGGTCGGCGTCGGTGCAGAAGGTGAAGACGGAGTCGAGCGACGGGACCTTCTGGTTGATGACGGACCACTCGTCGGCGCGGCGCACCGCCTCGAGGAGGAGGCCGTTCACGTCGAACGACAGCTTGGTGACGGGCAGCTCGGGGTCGGTGAGGTCGTCGGACGGCGGGCCTTCGACGAACTCGAAATCGGCCCGCTTCCAGAGGAAGAGGTCGTAGATCTCCTCCTCGATCTGCTCGCGGACCACCTGGTCGATGTCCCCGTCGGCCACCAGGCCGGACTCCACGAGGATTTCGCCGATCCGGCGCCGCTGGATCTTGGCGTTCTCCAGCGCGTCGGCGAGTTGATCTTCCGCGACCTTGCCCGCGCGGACCAGCATGTCGCCGAGGCGCTGGCCCTTGCGGCGGCCCGTGGACAGGAGGCGGATGCCCGACGGCCCGAAATAGATCGATTTGCGGCTGTCGGTGTCGACGACGACGAGCGTGCCCTCCTTCTGGCTCATGGAGATCATTTGGAAGACCTCCGCCAGCCCGATCGTCGACAGATCGCCCTTGAAGGACATGGTTTCCCTAAATTATAGCTCGGCGACGGCCCCCGCGGGGCTCAGGCATTCCGCGCGTCGTCCGTCGACGCCCAGAAATCCTCGAATTCCACGGCCAGTTCGAACTCGGGTCCCGCGCCGAACCGGACGGGGCGGCACAGGGCCCCCACGCCGCGGTAGCGGCCGGACTTGAAGGTCAGCCGGATCTGGAACAGCTGAACCGGCAGGCTCGCCTTCTGGAGCTTGAGGCGGCCCAGGCGCGCGCCGCGGAGGGAGACGTCCCGCACGATCGCGGTCCCGGCGGTCCAGCGCTTGCCGCCGACGAGGATTTCCACCTGGGCGGGGAGATCGACCGCGTTCCGGGCCCAGCGCCTCGCGTACCGGCGGCTCTCCGCGCTCGGGAGCCTCGCCGTCGTGGTCTCGGCCAATCCGCACCCCTGAAAAGAAACCGGCCGCCGGAGGGGTCCGACCCCTCCGGCGGTCCGTTCATTGTATCGGCAGGCCGGGCTACTTCCCCTTCTTCTTCTTTCCGTTGGCCTTCGCCCGCAGGACGGCGTGGGCCGCCGCGAGCCGGGCGATGGGCAGCCGGTACGGGGAGCAGGACACGTAGTCGAGCCCCGCCCCGTGGAAGAAGATCACCGAGTCGGGATCGCCGCCGTGCTCGCCGCAGACGCCGATCTTCAGGTTGTCGCGGACCTCGCGGCCCTTGGCCACGGCGCCCTTCACCAGGCCGCCGACGCCCACCTGGTCGACCGACACGAACGGGTCCACCGGCAGGATCTTCTTGTCGATGTACGGCAGCAGGAAGCGGGCCGAGTCGTCGCGCGAGAACCCGAACGTCATCTGGGTCAGGTCGTTCGTGCCGAAGGAGAAGAACTCCGCCTCCTGGGCGATCTCGTCCGCCACGAGGGCCGCGCGGGGCACCTCGATCATCGTCCCGACGAGGAACTTGCAGCGCTTGCCGCGCCGCTTGAAGACCTCCTCGGCGACCTTGAGCACGACATCCTTCTGGTTCTTGAGCTCGGCCACGGTCCCCACCAGCGGGATCATGATCTCGGGGATGACGTTGCCGACGTCCAGCGCCGCCTCGAAGATCGCCTCGGACTGCATGGCCGAGATCTCCGGGAAGACGATGCCCAGGCGGCAGCCGCGCAGGCCCATCATCGGGTTGAACTCGTGCAGCTCGTTCACCCGGCGCAGCAGCTTCTCGTTGTTCTCCTTGTCCTTCCCGAGCGCGACCTCGACCATGAGCTCCTCGCGCTTCGGCAGGAACTCGTGGAGGGGCGGGTCCAGGAAGCGGATCGTCACCGGATTGCCGCGCATGGCTTCGAAGAGCCCCTTGAAGTCGTCCTTCTGGAACGGCAGAAGCTCCTTGAGCGCCGCCTTCCGCTCCTCCTCGGTCGTCGCCATGATCATCCGCACGACCACCGGCAGGCGCTCCGGCGCGAAGAACATGTGCTCCGTGCGGCAGAGGCCGATGCCCTGCGCGCCCAGGGCCATGGCCATCTTGGCGTCCCGGGGGATGTCGGCGTTCGCCCGCACCTTGAGCGTGCGGGTCTCGTCCGCCCACTTCATCAGCGTCTCGAAGTAGCCGAAGATCTCCGACTCGGAGGCCTTCATTTTCCCGGAGAGGACCTGGAGGATGTCGGAATCGCGCGTCGGCACGTCCCCGAGCAGGACCTCGCCCGTCGTGCCGTCGATGGAGATCTGCTCGCCTTCGGAGACCGTCACGCCGCCGACGCTGAACTTGCCGGCGTGCTCGTCCACCTTGAGGGCGGAGCAGCCGACGACCGACGGCTTGCCCATCTGGCGGCCGACGACCGCCGCATGGGAGGTCATGCCTCCCGTCGCGGTCAGCACGCCCTTCGCCGCCGCCATGCCCTCGATGTCGTCGGGCGAGGTCTCGGCGCGCACGAGGACGACGCGGTCGCCCTGGGCGGCCATGTGGACGGCCTTCTCCGCCGTGAAGGCGGCCTTGCCCGCCGCCGCGCCGGGCGAGGCGTTGAGGCCCTTCGCGAGCACGCTGTGCTGCTTGCGCTTGACGGGGTCGAAGATCGGGTGGAGGAGCTGGTTGAGCTGCATGGGGTCGACCCGCAGCAGCGCCTCTTCCTTGGAGATGAGCTTCTCCTTGACCATCTCGACGGCGATGCGGACGGCGGCGTGGCCGGTCCGCTTGCCGGAGCGGGTCTGGAGCATGTAGAGCGTTTCGTCCTGGACGGTGAACTCGAAGTCCTGGATGTCGCGGTAGTGCTTCTCCAGGGACTTCGTGATCCGGACGAGCTCGGCGTAGGCCTTGGGCAGGCCTTCCTTCATCTTGGCGATGGGCTGCGGGGTGCGGACGCCGGCGACGACGTCCTCGCCCTGCGCGTTGATGAGGTACTCGCCGTAGAAGATGTTCTCGCCCGTCGAGGGGTCGCGCGTGAAGCCGACGCCCGTGCCGGACTTGTCGCCCGAGTTGCCGAACACCATGGCCTGGACGGTGACGGCGGTGCCCAGCTCGTCGGGGATCTTGTTCATCCGCCGGTAGCTGATCGCGCGCGGGTTGTTCCAGGAGATGAACACGGCGTTGCGCGCGAGGCAGAGCTGCTCCCAGGTGTCCTGGGGGAAGTCGCGCCCGGCGCGGGCCTTGAAGTGGCTCTTGAACTGGACGCAGAGGTCCTTGAGGTCGGCGGCCGTCAGGTCCACGTCGCTCACGACGCCCTTCTCATGCTTGCGCTTGTGGAGCAGGGCCTCGAACTCGTTCTTGTTCACCTCGAACACGACGTCCGAGAACATCATCAGGAAGCGGCGGTAGCAGTCGTAGGCGAAGCGCGGGTTCTTGGTGCGCTTGGCCTGGCCCTCGACGGTCGCGTCGTTGAGGCCCAGATTGAGGATGGTGTCCATCATGCCGGGCATCGAGATCTTCGACCCGGAGCGGACGGAGACGAGGAGCGGGCTCGCCGCGTCCCCGAGCTTCATCCCGGTCTGCTTCTCGAGCTTGCCGAGGTAGACCTTCATGTCCTCGTCGAGGCCCTTGGGGACCTTCTTCCCCAGCCGGTAGTACTCGTTGCAGGCCATCGTGGCGATCGTGAAGCCGGGAGGCACGGGGATGCCGGCCTTGCTCATCTCGGCGAGGCCCGCGCCCTTGCCGCCGAGCTCGCTCTTCATCTCGGCGGTGCCGTCGGCTTTTCCGCCCCCGAAGGAGTACAGCAGTCGCTCTTTCATGCGTTCTTCCCGCAGATGCACTTGCGCCCCACGGGCGCGTAATCCCAATCCGGCGGATAGGCGAAATGCCATCCGTCGGCGTCTTTCACTTGGCGCCGGAACCACGCCAGCGCGCGGTTCTTCAGGTACTCCAGGTCCTCGTCGCTCAGCTCCAGCGTCCAGAGGCCCATCAGCCGGGCCAGCTTCAGGTCCCGGCCCAGCCCGAACTCGGGCCCGCAGATCCGGATCCGGCCCGTCTTCGCCTCCGCCGGCGCGTCCACCGCGTGCACCCGCGCCGAGAGGATCATCCGGGTCGAAGCCTCGAACGCCGTGAGCGCGAAGTAGAACTTCTCGTAGCTCAGGGCACGCTTGGTCGCCGACGACAGCAGCTCATGCGCGGTGCCGAATTCCCCGCAGCGCACGAGCTCCTGGAACACCGGGAACACCTGGGAGGGGTCCTTCAACCGCTCGCGGATGTCTTCGAGCTCCGGGCACGGCGGCGACGTCGCGCAGCCCGCGACCGCTCCCGCCACGACGCATAAGAGGAGCCGACGCACGGGGGCGCATTGTAGGGAGGCCCGCGGAAGGTGTCAACGAAACCCCAACCCGTAGACCGTCACGGGAAGCTCAAGGTCCGCCGCCTCAGTCTCCCGTCTACTGTCTACGGTCTACCGTCTACGGTTTAGGGACTTTCATTTGACCCCCCACCCCGCGCGCGGCATAATTCATTTCCAACCATGACGCAACAGCGAAAGCTCCTCGGGAAGATCCTGGAGGAGATGAAGGTCGTCACCGCGGTCCAGATCAAGCAGGCGCTCAAGGCCCAGATGGCCGATCCGGGCAAGAAGATCGGCGAGCTCCTGCGCGACATGAAGGCGTGCACGGAGCCCCAGATCACCGAGGCCCTCGCCCGGCAGTACAACTATCCCTTCGTCGACCTCAAGACCCTCAAGATCAACGCGGAGGCCGTCAAGACCGTCCCCCGCTCGGTCTGCGAGGAGAACTCGATCTACCCGATCAAGGCGAACGGCAAGTCGCTGATGATCGCGATGCACGACCCCCTGGACCTCTTCGCCCTCGACAACATCAAGTTCATCCTCAACAAGGAGATCGAGGTCGCCCTCGCCCCCAAGGAGGAGATCGTCGCCGCGATCACGCGCGCCTACGGCTCGCGCGAGAAGAGCGACATGTCGGCGGCCATCGACCTCGCCGCGCAGACCCAGACCGAGATCAAGGTCCGCGGCGCCGGCGCCGCCGAGGGCGACGAGGGCGAAGCGACCGACGACGACGCCCCCGTCATCAAGTTCGTATCCACCATGATCACCGACGCCGTCAAGCAGCGGGCCAGCGACATCCACGTGGAGCCCATGGAGGACCGCGTCCGGATCCGGTTCCGCATCGACGGCATCTGCCAGGAAGTCAGCGCCCCGCCCAAGCGCCTCCAGGGCGCCGTCCTCTCCCGCATCAAGATCATGGCGGAGATGGACATCGCCGAGAAGCGCAAGCCGCAGGACGGCCGCATCAAGATCAACGTCGAGGGCCGCGACCTCGACCTCCGCGTGTCCTCGCTCCCCGCGACGCACGGGGAGTCGATGGTCATGCGAATCCTCGACAAGACGAAGGGCCTGATCGGCCTCGAGGAGATGGGCTTCCACGCCGCCGACTACAAGCGCTTCAAGAGCCTGATCAAGCGGCCCAACGGGATCATCCTGGTCACGGGGCCGACGGGCTCGGGCAAGACGACGACGCTGTACGCGGCGCTCAAGGAGCTGAACCGGCCGGACGTCAAGATCATCACGGCCGAGAACCCGGTCGAGTACAACCTGTCCGGCATCAACCAGGCGCAGGTGAAGGCCGGCATCGGGATGACGTTCCAGCGCATCCTGCGCGCCATGCTCCGCCAGGCGCCCAACATCATCCTGGTCGGCGAAATCCGCGACCACGAGACCGCCGAGATCGCGATCCAGGCGGCCCTGACGGGCCACCTCGTGTTCTCGACGCTGCACACGAACGACGCCCCGGGCGCCCTGACGCGCCTGATCGACATGGGCGTGAAGCCCTTCCTCGTCGCCTCCTCGATCCAGGCGGCGATGGGCCAGCGCCTGATCCGCACCCTCTGCACGGTCTGCCGGCAGCCCGAGAAGGATCCCGATCCGATCATGATGTCCGCGCTCAACATCCGGCCGGAGGATCTCCGCGGGCGGACGATCTACAAGGCGGTGGGCTGCGACAAGTGCCGGAACTCGGGCTACAAGGGCCGCAAGGGCATCTTCGAGCTCATGGAGATGACTTCCGTGATGCGCGAGATGGTCTTCAAGAAGGAGCCGGTCCAGCGGGTCAAGGAGCAGTCGCGCATGGCGGGCATGGTCACGCTCCTCGAGGACGGCGTGCGCAAGATCTTCGACGGCATCACCACCCTGGACGAAATCGCGACGATCACGCACCGGGAAGACATCACGTACTAGCCGGGCGGGCGCGGGCACGGGCGATGGAGGATCCATGACGATCGAACTCAACAAGCTGCTTCAGCTGCTGGTCGAGAAGAAATCGAGCGACCTGCATCTCACCGTGGGCATCCCGCCCACCATCCGCCTGCACGGCAACCTGCGGCCCCTCAACCTGCCGCCGCTCACCAACGACGACACCGTCGGCTTCATGAAGGCCATCACCCCCGAGCGCTGCCAGCAGGAGCTCAAGGAGAAGGGCTCGACCGACTTCGGCTTCGCCTACGAGAAGAAGGCCCGCTTCCGCGTCGCCGTCTTCATGCAGCGCGGCCAGTGCGGCATCTGCCTCCGGCTCATCCCGAACAAGCTGCTGTCGTTCGACGAGATCGGCCTGCCGCCGTCGGTCAAGAACCTCCTCTTCCGCCCGCGCGGCCTCATCCTCGTGACGGGCCCCACGGGCTCCGGCAAGACCACCACCCTCGCCACGATGGTCGACTTCATCAACCAGGAAAACGACTGCCACATCATCACCATCGAGGACCCGATCGAGTACTACCACGATCACAAGAAGTCGATCATCTGCCAGCGCGAGCTGAACGTCGACATCGGCAGCTTCGCCGAGGCCATCCGCCGCGCGCTGCGCATGGACCCGGACGTCATCCTCGTCGGCGAAATGCGCGACCTGGAGACCATCTCGGCCGCCGTCACCGCCGCCGAGACCGGCCACCTCGTGTTCGGCACCCTGCACACGACGGGCGCCGCGCGCACCGTCAACCGCCTCGTCGACGCCTTCCCCGTCGAGCAGCAGGAGCAGATCCGCGCCCAGCTCTCGACCGCCCTTCTGGCCGTCGTGTCCCAGGCCCTCCTTCCCAAGGCCGAGGGCGGCGGCGTCTGCGCGGCCTTCGAGATCATGATCATGACCTCCGCCATCGAGCACCTCGTCCGCGAGAACCAGACCCACAAGATCACCAGCGCGATCCAGACCGGCGCCCAGCAGGGCATGATCCTGCTCGACGACTTCCTCTACAACCTCTTCCTCCAGAAGAAGATCACCTACCAGACCATGATGGGCTCGGCCCAGAACCCCGCCGACCTCGAGCAGAAGATCAAAGACTTCACGTACGCCAACCAGCAGAAGAAGTAGGTCCAGGAGACAGGTCCAGGTCCAGGAGGCATCCCCCCCCTACCCCCCAAGGGGGAGGCGTGCTCAGCGGGAGCGGACCTTTAGAACCAGGTTGTGGGCCCGCTTCGGTTCAAGCAGGATCTCACCGGGCTCTACGAGTTCGACCTCCTCTGACTCCAGGCGGATTCGGTAGAGCCCAGGCGGCAGGCCGTCGAACTCGAATTCCGCCGTCCCCGCGCAACCCGACTCCCACATTCCCCGCTGGTCCGCCTCCAGCAGCACCGACACCGGCCTCTTGACGGCAAAGCCCTCGAGCCGCCCCCGTATCGAGGCGCCCCGCTCAAGTTGGATGACGAGCGGCGTCGCGCCCGGGCCTTCGACGAAGGCATGACCCCCTATGAATCCGCTCAAGTGGACCCTGACACTCGCCGGTCCGGGGCGCAGGCCCACGAAGTGGAAGCGCCCCTCTGTATCGCAGACCGTTGACAGCGAGAAATCACTCGTCCGGACTCCTGGCAACCCCCTGACGGCGATCCCCGGAAGGTATTGAGCGGCGTGGACGCGCGCGCCGGTCGTCGGCACGCCTTCGGCCAGCACCTGTCCCTTCAGCTCCCAGCTCATGTCTTTCATAGACCCTCCGCGCGCACGGAATGCTTCAGAGGCTCTTGTGATCTCCCCCCGGGGGTTGGGGGGCCTTCGACTTCCTGGACCTGGACCTGTGTCCTGGACCTGGGCTTAGTGGTTGTGGTGCGGCCACTCCTTCTCGGAGCGGCAGCGCGCGCACCACTCGGTCTTGCCGTGGACGTGGGCCGTCCCGGCCTCCCGATGGCACTTGGGGCAGTACTCGGTCTCGCCGCACTCGTGATCGACGGCGTGCTCCGCCGCGTGCGAGGTGCAGAGCCGGGTCGCGTCGCACTTGTGGCCGGAGGCGGCCTCGCGCAGGCAGGACATGCAGAAGGCGGTCTTGCCGTGGATGTGATTGGCGCCGACTTCCTGATTGCAGGTCTGGCAATAGCTGGTGATGCCCTGGACGCGGCTGGGCGGGATGTGCCGGTGGCAGCGCTCGCAGCCCAGGCTGCCCAGGCGGGCTTCCTTGTCTCCCCGGCAGGTGGCGCAGGTCTTCGCGTCGTTGCAGATGTGCTGCCGCGCCATGACCAGCTCATCGCGATCGCAGGCCCACGTGATTTCGTGCATGTGGCGCGAGCCGACCTCGCGCTTGCAGAGCGCGCAGGGGGAGGTCAGGCCGCAGCGATGGCCTTCAAAGACGTCGAAGTTGCAGCGGTTGCAGTATCCGGAGCCCTTCGCCGGGGAGCGGTCGTCCTCTTCGAAGACCTTGGCGACCGGTTTGCGCTCGTAGGAGCCGCCCTGCGAGCAGGCGGCCAGACACGCGAGCGTGATGAGCGAGGCGAGACGGTGAGCCATAGCGCGATTCCCCCAGTCCGGCCCGGACATTCTATCAGCGGGCCCGGCGCTGTCCAGTTATTGAGACGGACGGCGACGTCTCTCCCCTTCGGGCGAAAGAAAAAACCCGGCCGCCCCTTTCGGGACGTCCGGGCTTTCCGTAAGATTAAAGGTGACTGACGAGAGGGGCGAGCCTAATTAACAATCTCGCCAGTCACCCCAGATTTTCGAAAGATCGTTGACGACTTCCTCTCTAAAGCAAGGCCTTTGCCAATCACTCGCCCCTTCCGCATTTTGACCGTCCATAAAGCGCTTAAAGGTAAGAGCTTGCATTCAAATGCATACAGAATGTAAAGCGGGCCTGACGCGCGTAAAGCCGACTTTACAGGGTGTAAAACGGGATTTGTCAGCGGACGAAGAAGAAGCCGCAAGGAATGACCTGGGACTTCTTCCACTGAAAGAACCCCAGATTGCCGGCCCGCGGATCCACCACCATCGCGAACATCCAGGGCAGGTTGAAGAAGTTCCGGTGGCTGAACATGTCCGTGCCCGAGAGGAAAATGCCGTAGCCCGGATGCGTGTGGTGCCAGCCCACGATCGGCCGGTCGTTGAAGCGCGACTCCTTCTCCCGCGAGATCGCGCTGAAGGAATTGTGCGTGAAGCGGAAGCTCGCCGCCGTGTTCTCGTAGTGCCGCGCCTTGATGTAGCCCGCGATCTCCAGCCAGGGCATCCCTTTGTGCGAATAGAGGTCCCCCACGAACACGCCGCCCAGCTCGTGCTCGAGGTCCGTCTTCGACCAGTCCACCACCTCCCGCAGGATCGACTCCGTCAGGAAGATGTGCAGGTCGTCGGGCTGGATCACCCCCTTCGGCTCGACCCGCTTCGTCCGATCCGCCGTGGGGATCAACTTCTCCACCGGCTGAAGCAGCTCCAGCCCGCCCGTCATCTGGATGCCGTCGTCGCCCATGCGCGGGGCCCCTACTCGATGATCAGGACGTCGTCGTCCGGCCGGGCCGGACGGGGACGGGGCGGCGGAGGCGCGGGACGGGGCGACATCCTCACGGGCGGCGACGGCGTGCTGTCGTCGATGATGAGGACGTCCTCCTCGGGCGGCTTGACGATGGGCGGCGCTTCCTTGGGCGCGGGCGCCCCGGCCTCGCGGAACTGGATGACGTTGTCGCCGGCGATCTTGGCGAGGCGGTCGCGCAGCGGTCGGGGGTCGACCGGAAACTCGATCTGGCTCTGGGTCTCGCTCCAGCGGCCGGCCGCGTAGTTGTAGGCGCTCTTGGGATCGTAGTTCGCGAAGCGGACCATGTCCCAGAGCATCTCGCAGAGCTCCGCCAGGCCCAGGCTCGGCACCCAGTTCGTCGAGTAGCCGCCCAGGCAGACGGCGCCGACGGCCGAGATATTCGGATGGTAGATGCTCGTCAGCCACTGCAGGTCGGGACGGCTGCGGGGGTAGTCGATCCCCAGCCGGATCTCCACGCGGTGGACCTCGGCGACTTCCACCGGATCGCTCTCGGTCTTGCGGAGCAGCCCCTTCCCTTTGAACGTGACGAGATAGCGCTCCGCGGGATCTCCATGCACCTGGAAATCCAGGATGGTCGAGTTCTCTTTGAGCGTGCGCAGCGCCTCGAGATCGGCCTTGAGGCGCCTCGACCGCGGCGAGTCGAAGAAGGCCATTATCCGGCGACGATCTCGGGATACACGATCAGGTGGTCGCCTTCCTTCACGCCGGCGTCGGGCAGGGTCTGGTCCTCCTGAAGCCGCTTGCCGCCTTCCTTGTGGTCCAGGCTGTAGCTCATCGGCGTGCCGTCGGGGGCCGTGACCGGCAGCTGCATCTTGGTGATGATGTTCGGGATGATCTTCTTCACCTGGACGGTCGGCGAAATCTTCGCCTTCACGCTCTTCGCACCCGTCTGGTCCAGGAAGGTCACCTGGATGCCTTCGCCGTCGGCCATATCCATCTCCTGCTGAGTTCAACCGTTAGACGCGCGTCCTTCGGGATTGTAACGCGCAACAACCTTCCCGGACGACCGAAATCGCGGCCGCGCTCGCTCAGGATCTACGACCACGCGAGCGCCGCCGCGCGGTCCTTCGCCAGCCGCGCGTACACGCCGGACGTCGCCGTCTCCACCTTCAGCACGTCGAACGGCGCCGCCCCCACCTCCCGCAGCGTCCGCTTCGCCAGCGGCGAGCCCTTCTCCACCGTGTGCACGATCGTCGGCTTCATCACCCCGCCGCACGCGCAGGTCCCCTCCCGCAGCGTCACCCGCGCCAGCGGGCGCAGGACGTCCTTCCGCTTCCCGCACGCGCACGCCAGGTCCACCACCAGGTCGCGGTCCAGGTGCAGCCGCGTCCCCCCCGTCGCCGCGAAGAGGGCCTCGACGACGTCCGCCGCGCCGAGCGGGACGTCGACCCGCTCCCCGTACGTCTCGTGGCTCAGGCACCCTTCCTTGCGCTGGTAGGCCGTGTGGTAGAAGTTGTTCGACTCCCCGTTGAAGACCATCGCCGTGCCGGCTTTCACCGACATCCCGTGCACGATCTTGAGCGCCTCCTGGGTCTGCAGCCCCGCGATCATGGACGAGATGGTCGGCGCCGTGGGGACCTTGCCCTCGGCGATGTCCTCGCGCTTGAGCAGCGGACACGAGTACTTGAGGTTGATGAGCTGGTAGTCGCGCTCCGTCATCCCGCACTCGTAGCAGGCGCTGGCGGGCGGGACGAAGACCTTCACGACGCCGCTGATCTCCTGGATCGCGCCGTCCACCCACGGCACGCCGACCTTCCAGCACTGCCGGTTGATCCACAGCCGCGCCTCGCGGTTGTCCAGGCAGCCGATGACGACGTCCATCGCCTCGAACACCCCCAGGCCCAGGTCGGTGAGGACGTCGCCGTTCACCGCCCGCGTCTTCACGTCGGGGTTGATCGCCTTCACCGCGGCCGCCGCGCGCTCGCACTTCGGCTTCCCCGCGTCGCCCGCGCGGAACAGCACCGAGCGCGTGAGGTTGCTCGACTCGATCGCGTCGTAGTCGATCACGTAGACGTGGCCGGCGCCCAGCAGCGCGAGGTTCTTCAGCACCTCGTTCCCCAGGGCCCCCGCGCCCACCACCAGCACCTTCGCGGCGGCCAGCTTCTCCTGCCGCCACCAGGAGATCAGCCGGAAGCGTCCGTAGCGGTCCGCGTCGTCGATGATCAGGACGTCGTCGCTCATCGCGGGAAAGTCTACCTCACTCGCCCTGGATCTGTCCCCTCGTCCCGTCCATAATGTCGACGATGAAGCGCTTCACCCCGCTCCACCTCCTCCTCGCCCTCTCGGCCGTCCTCCTCGCCGTCGGCCTCGTCTACAGCGTCCGCGCCTTCCGCGTCGACTGGGGCGACGACCCCCGCCACGCCGAGGAGGCCGGCCGCGCCATGGCCGAAGCCGAGAAGGCCTCGGGCAAGGCCCAGCGCGATTTCCTCGCCCGCCGCTTCCAGGAAGCCGACGCCCAGGCCCGCGCCGGCCTCCCGCCCGCCCGCGCCCTCCTCGCCTCCTGCGAGACCCGGCCGCCGGGAGATCCCGACGTCCAGCGCGACCTCGTCCAGGCCGCCCTCGCGTTCGGGCGCCATCTCGACCTGCATCCGGAGGATGTCGACATCCTCCTGCTCCGCGCGCGCGCCGGGGAGTTGCGGCGCTTCGGCGACAAGGCGGCCGCGGATCTCAAGCGCCTGATGGAGCTGAAGCCCGACCTGGCGGAGTCGCTGGAACCGCGCCTCAAGCGCGCCCAGGCCGGCTACCCCTGAGGAGATGAAGCGATAGGACGGATCCGGGGATCGGTGCATCTCCGCCTAAGGTGATCGAGTGATCAGGCGGATCCGGGGATCGTTGGCCTTCCTCCCCCATCCCGGGACCGTCGAATCCCCGGATCTCCTTAGAAGATCCGCTGGCCGAGCGCGGAGAGCAGCAGGCCCGACGCGAGCTCCGCGGTGCTGTTCCGGTGGTCGAGGATCGGATTGACCTCCACCATGTCGATCGAGCGGAGCAGCTTCGAGTCCGCGATCAGCTCGAGGCAGAGGTGGGCCTCCCGATACGTCAGGCCGCCCTGCTTCGGCGTGCCGGTGCCCAGGGCGTCGCTCGGGTCGATCGCGTCGACGTCGAAGCTGACGTGGAGGCCGTCGGTCCCCCGCGACGCGTGCTCGATGGCCTCGTCGATGACGTGGGACACGCCGTGGCGGTCGATGTCCTTCATCGTGAAGACCTGGACGCTCGACTCCTGGATGACCTTCTTCTCGGCCTCGTCGAGGTCCCGGATGCCGATCAGGCAGGTGTTGCTCGACAGCACCTTGCCCTTGAAGCCGCCGATCGACGCCAGGTCCTCGTCGCCCAGCCCGATCAGGTGAGACAGCGGCATCCCGTGGATGTTGCCGCTCCCCGTGGTCGCGGGCGTGTTCATGTCGCCGTGGGCGTCGAACCACAGCAGGCCGATCTTCCGGCCCTTCTCGCGGAAGAACTTCGACGTCCCCGCGACCGAGCCCATCGCGATCGAGTGGTCCCCGCCCAGCGTGACGGGCACGCGGTCCGCGGACAGCGCCTGGTGCACGCGGTCGCAGAGCTCGCGGCAGACGGCCGCGATCGGCTTCGCGAACTTGCGCGTGGGGTCGCCCGCCTCGACCTCCTCCGGGAGGGGGACGTCGACGTCCCCGACGTCCTCCACGTCGTGGCCGAGCTTGCGGAGGCGCTCGGCCAAGCCGGTGACGCGGATGGCGCTGGGGCCCATGTCGACGCCCCGGCGGCTGGCGCCGAGGTCCAGGGGAACCCCGAGGATGGTGATCTTCACCCTTGAAGTATATCAGGCGCCGGGGCGGGATCGAGGGGGGGAGGCGCCGGGCGCAGGACGCTGTTGATGCGCTGGAGGAGGACGTTTTCCTGGATGGGCTTGATCAGCACGCAGCGGGCGCCCGAGCGGACGGCGTTCGTGGCGGCCTCCCGGCCGCGGTTGCCCGAGAGCAGGATGAACGGGATGCCGGCGGAGTCGCGGACCTGCTGGCAGAGCGCGAGCCCGTCCTCCGACTCGATGGAGGCGTCGAGCAGGATCAGGTTCACGCAGGTCCGGCAGAGGGCGGCCGCGTCCGGATCCCATTTGGCGGCCTCGCGGACGTCGTAGCCCGACCCGCGGAGGATGAAGCTGAGGGCCCCGCGGAAGGTGCTCAGCTCGCTGACGATGAGCACCGTGCCCGGACGCTCGGCCGTCGCCGCGACGTTCTTCGGCGCCCGGTACATCACCGTCACCGGATCGTGGCCCTCGCGGGTCCGGCGGATCTTCACGATGCCGCGCTGGGCGAGGACGTAGATGGTGCGGAGCACCGTGAATTTCGGATACAGCGAGCCCTCGACGATCTTCTCGACGGTGCGTTCGCCGTCGATGAGGGGCAGCAGGTCCTCCACCGCCAGGGGGTCGAGGCCCGGATCCTCGATCGACAGCGGGATCTCCACCTGCTCCACCACGAGCTGGAAGTCGGGCAGCACCTCGCGGATGCGGGCGAGCTCGTCCAGGCGGCGGGCGGCTTCGATCATGATGGACACGACGTTCGCGTCGAGAATCACGCCGGCGAGGGGGCTGAGCGTCGACGGGTCGAGCGGCTCGGAGGTCTCGGTGAATTCGAAGGCGGCTTCCGACCAGGTGAAGAGGTCGTAGATCTCCTCCGCCGCCTGCTCGCGCAGGGCCGTCTCCAGGCCCTCCTGGCTGATGATGCCGCGCTCGGCCGCCAGGTCGCCCAGCCGCTTGCGGCTGATGCGCTGCTCGGTGAGAAGGTCGTCGAGCTGGCTCTGCGTAATCTTCCGGGTGCGCAGGAGGATCTCGCCCAGCGGATTGGTGCGGTGGATGCCCTGCAGCAGGCGGATGCCGTCGACGGCGAACCCGATGACCTTGTGCGCGGCGCCGGCGGAAATGCTCAGCCGGCCCTGCACCTGGCTCGAGGACAGCAGCTGGAGGAGGTTGGCGATGCCCACCAGCCCCAGATCGCCCGTGATTTTGCGCATGTCAGGTGAGAGGCATTGTAGCACGTGATTCGACGCCCCGGGGGCGCGGCTTTACTCGGCCAGGCGCGGGTAGCGGACGGGCGTCTCGAGGATGAGCACGGAGAGGGCGGTCGTGTAGACGGCGCCCCCGTAGACGGTCCAGCGGTCGAAGGCGGCCGGCCAGGCCCCGTCCGGCCCCTGCGCCTGGAGCAGCCGCTCCTTGAGCGGCCCCCACCAGCGCGTCCAGGCCTCGCCCCCGTTCTGGTGCATCGCCATCGAGCCGAAGAAGGCGAAGTACAGGTCGTTCTGCGGATAGGCCCCGCCGTCCGTCCCCGCGATCGGCGAGCGCTCCAGCAGGATCTCCGCCTGCCGCGACAGCAGCGCGGGGTCGGGCGTGTGGCTCGACATCTGATGCGCGAACATCCCGACAGCCGTCAGCGCCAGGTAGCCGTTCGGGAACTGCAGCTTCCCCCGGTAGCCCACGCGGCCGTCGGAGTCGGTCGACATCTTGATCCGCCCGTTCGCCGCCACCAGCGCCGGGATCACGCCCTGGTTCCCCCCCAGCTTCGCCAGCCGCAGCGTCGCGATCTGCCAGCCGCTCACCGAGGTGTCGTTGTCCACCGACTTCAGCGCGTAGCCCCAGCCGCCTTCGTCGGTCTGCGCCTTGAGGATGAAGGCGACGGCCGCCGCCGCCGCGGCCTGCAGCTGCTCGTCCTTCGTCGCCAGGGCCGCTTCCTGCAGCGCCAGCGCCGCGATGCCGTGGTTGTACATGTAGTTCCCGCGCTCCGGGCCGATGAGCCCCGAGGCCCGCTGCTCGGCGAGGAGGAAGTCGAGCCCCCGCCGCGCGACCATCGCGTGCGCCCCGCCCTTCCCCGCGTGGCCCTCGCCGAGGAACGCGAGGAGCGCGAGCCCGCTCACGCCGACGTGGTAGGACCACTCGCCGCCCTCGGCGCTGAACACGGGGCTGGTCCAGCGGCCGTCGGGCTGCTGCGCGGAGGCCAGCCACTCCAGCCCCGCGCGGATCGCCTTCTCGGTTCCCTGCCCGCCGAAGGCCTCGCGATTCTCGGCCTGGTGGGGGTCGCGGCCGCGGCCCTCGAAGAAGCCCTGCAGGCGGCGGTCGCGCGGGATCCGCTCGCGCCAGTGCCCGACTTCCTTCTTCGTCGACTCGGGATTGGCGAGCGGCGCGACCGGCAGCTTGATGTCGGACTTTTCGGGGAAATACGGCGCGGAGGCCGGCTTCTCCTTGGGAGTGGCGCGCACCGCCAGGTCGCGCTCCACCTCGTCCTCGCTGGGCGGGGTGAAGAAGAGGATCGCGGCGACCGCCAGGAGGATCGCGTGGGCCGCCACGGAGACCGCCCAGGCCGGGACGTAGCCGAAGGCCTGCCGGAAGCTGCCCCACAGGGTCTGCGGCTCGACGGCCGGCGGCTCGAGGAAATCCGGATGGGCGCGCACGAAGGCCTCCCGCACCCGCCAGCGGAAGCCCGCGGACGGCTCGACCTGCTCCATCCGCCCGAGCGCCTTGAGGACCTTGTCGAACTTGCCCAGCTCGGCGGAGCAGGTCGCGCAGCCCTCGAAGTGAAGGCGAAGCGGCTCCCGCTCCTCCGGGGCGCTCTCGCCCTTGAGGTACGCGGTGATCTCGGACGCCTTCTCGCACTTCACAGCTCTTCGCCCGCCATCATCTCCTTGAGCTTCTCCATCGCCGTGTGCATCCGCGACTTCACCGTCCCGATGGGGATCTCGAGGATCGCCCCGATGTCCTGATATTTCAGCCCCTGCATCTCGCTCAGCACCAGCACCGTCTTCTGCTCCTCCGGCAGGAGGTCGATCGCCCGCTTCAGCGACTCCTCCGTCTCCCGGCGCGAAAGGATGTCGACCGGCGACGGCCCGCCGGACGACACCCGCTCGCGCAGGGTCCGCTCCTCGCCCGGGCCGCCGGTGGCCTCCAGCGAGACCACCTTCCCGTGCGCGGCGGCGGAGCGGAGGCGGTCGATCCACAGGTTCCGCGCCACCCGGTACAGGAAGGTCGTGAACTTGGCGTCGGGCTCGTAGGTGCCCAGATGCCGGTGCAGCCGGAGGAAGACCTCCTGCGCGCAGTCCTCGGCGGCCTGCCGGTCCGACCCGAGGTGGTAGAAAAAGTTTATCAGAGAACGCTGGTGGCGGTCGACGAGCGCCGTGAACGCGCCGAGCTTTCCCGCCTTGATGAAGACGATGAGCTCCGCGTCCCCGAGACCGGACCAGTCTGTCTGCTGCATATGAACGGAGCTCAGGGGGAAAGGTTCAGAGCGTCCGCCAGACCGCGGCTCTTCGGACCCCCAGCCCGGATCATCAGACGCCGGGCGTGTTCCCCCGTCACCTCGAAAGAAATCCGCAGATGGTCGGCCGGCAGCGCCTCCCCCGCCCGGTCCGCCCATTCCACGACCACCGCCCCCTCCGCCAGCGCGTCGTAGAACCCCAGCGACGGCAGGTCCACCGCGTCCAGCCGGTACAGGTCGAAGTGCGCCAGCCGGATCCTCCCCTCATAGCGGTTCATCAGCGAGAACGTCGGACTCGTCACCTTCGACCCGTCCGGAAACCCCGCGCCCGCCGCCAGCCCCTTCACGAAGCGCGTCTTCCCCGCCCCCAGGTCCCCCACCAGCGCGATCACCGTGCCCGGAACGCAGAGCGCGCCGATCCGACGTCCCAGCGCTTCCGTCTCCTCCGGCGAGCCCGACTCGACCGACGTCATGCGATCGAACTCCCAACTCCCAACTCCCAAAACCCAAAACATCCCTCCCGTACCCCCCCCGGGGGGGCAAGGGGGGCGGTCACTTGGGAGTTGGGATTTGGGGTTTGGGGTTTCACGTGTGCTCCCAGCCTTTTTCCGCCAGCTCCTCCAGACGTCCGTCGCGCCGTCGCAGGAACAGGCCCTCCGCCGCCACGATTTCGCCGATCGACCTCCCCAGCCCCGCCGCCTCGATCTTCCGGGCCCGGTCGGGCGTCGCCGTGTACAGCAGCTCGTAGTCCTCGCCGTCCGCCAGCGCGTGGGTCAGCGGAGTGCGGCCGTCCCGCTTCGACAGCCTCCGCGCCGCCGCCGACACCGGCACGCGGCGCTCGTCGAGCACCGCCCCCGCCCCGCTCTCCCGGCAGAGGTGCCGCAGGTCCGTCGCCGCCCCGTCCGACACGTCGATCATCGCGCTCACGAGCTTCGCGAGGCGACGTCCTTCCTTCACCCGCGGCGTGAACGTCAGGTGCTTGCCCAGAATGGAACCGCCCAGCGGCCCGGTCACGCCGACCACGTGCCCCGGCCGCGCCCCGCTCCGGCGTACGGGGTCGACGCCCCTCGCCTCGCCCAGCAGCGCCACCGTGATCGCGAGCTTCCCCGGATGCGAGGCGAAATCGCCGCCCACGATCGACGTCCGAAACGCGCGCGCGGTCTTCTCCATGCCCAGATAGATCCGCCGCAGGTAGCGCTCGTCGGAATTCCGGGGGGCCATCATCGCCACGACCGCGAAGCTCGGCACCCCGCCCATCGCCGCGATGTCGCTCAGGCAGCGCGCGATCGCCTTGTGCCCGATGTCCTCCGGCCGCGCGATCGCGCTGTCGAAGTGGACGCCGTCGATGACCCCGTCGGTCTTGAAGAGCACGTTCGCCGTTCCGAACTTCAGGACGGCCGCGTCGTCGCCGGTGTCGACCACGATCCGGCCGCCCCGGCGCCCGACGCGCTCGCGGATCCAGCGCAGGAAGCCCAGTTCACCCACGGGCGGAGATTATACCGCCGCAGGCGAAGATCGAGCAGCGCCCGTTGAACGCCCAGCAGTCGGCGTGGTGCGGCACCCGGCACTTCGCGCAGCGCACCAGCGCGCCTTCCGCCAGCGTCCCGCCGCAGACCCCGCACGCGCTGTCCTCGACGGCCTTGATCCGCGCGTCCCCGAGCGTCACCCGGTTCTTCCCGTCGGCGCCGGGAAGGACGTCGAGCAGATCGAACGCCACCGTCGTCCAGCGGTCGAGATCCAGCGACGTCTTCGCCCGGCCGTCGACGCGCAGCAGGAAGCCCGCCCGCGACAGCCGCCAGCGGAAGCCCCCGAACAGGGCCGCCTCCCGCAGGCGCTTGCGCAGCCAGGGCTTGAGGATCGAAGCCGCGAACTCCGGCGCCGCCGCCTGGACGTGGAACGCCGCGTCGAAGTCCGGGTCGTCGAGCTGCACGTCCTGGAAGCCCAGGGCGCCGCGCAGGTCGTGCCAGAGGCCGGCGGGCGAGACCTCGACCGCCTCCACCGCGAGGCCGTGGGTGTCGAAGATCACGTCCCACGCGCGCCGCCCGAACTCGATCCGGCCGTCGATCCCGTGCCGCTGAAAGACGATGCCGCCGCCCGCGAAGGCCTTCGCGCCCGGGACTCTCGTCGCCCAGTCCCGGCAAAGCGTCTCGAGGGTCACCGGCACACCCGCTCCCGGCACGCGTAGGTCGCGCACTCGCCGATCCAGCGCCAGCACTCCGCGTGGTGCGGCGTGCGGCACGAGGCGCAGCTCACGACGTCCGACGCCAGGACGCCCCCGCAGACGAGGCAGACGCCGCGGCGCCAGGCCCCCGACGACTCCAGCCACTCCACGCCGCCCGGCGGAGTATCGAGGACCGCCTCCGCCAGCGCGCCCGCGTTCTCGGCGAGCGCGAGGAGGTCGTCGACCTCCTGCAAGTTCGCCGAGATCCGCACCGCCAGCGTCTCGCCCGTGACCTCGACGGACGACACGTGCCGCGCCGGAAGCCGCATCATCGCGGCGGCGATCCGGCCGTCGCCGAACGCCCGCTTGGGGAGGTCGCCGGCCGCCTTGACCGCGTACGCCGCCTCGAACGCGGGGTCGCCGACGCGGGCGCCCGCGAACAGCCCGCGCGGGCGGATGGTGATCGGACCCGGGGAGGCGCCCCGGAGGTCGACCTTCGCGACCGTCTCCGGCGCCTGGTCGTCGCCGCGGCCGTACCAGATCTGCGCGAGCCGGCCGCGCACCCGCCACTTGAGCATGTGCCCCAGGGCGCCCCACGGAAAGAAGTCGCCGCCGAGCCGGATGGCCGCGCGCCGGCCGTTCGCTTCGATCGTCCGCTCGGGACGTCGGGGAGAGAACACCGTCCGCCGCCGCGCCCCCCACAGGACCGCGAGCAGCGCCGCCAGCGAGACGAGGGCCAGGGTCAGGCCGGTCGACAAACCTTCTCCCCGCACCCGTACGTCGAGCAGCGGCCCACGTACGTCCAGCAGTCGGCGTGGTGCGCCGTATCGCAGCGGGCGCAGCGGACGACGTCCTCGGTCAATCCCGCGCCGCAGACCTGGCACTCCGCATCGTGGACCGTTCCCTCGCCGACGATGCGCACGCCCGACGAGCGGGAGGCGTAGACGCGCGCGTGCTCGGCGACGCGGAGGCCCAGCCGCGCGAAGCGGAGGATCTCGTCCGCCCCGCCGAGGTGCGGCGCCTCGATCACGAGCCGGTCTCCCAGGGTCGCCTCGAAGGCGTCACGACCGGCCAGGACGCCCAGATCCGCGAACAGCCCGCGGGCGGACCCTTCGACGAACTCGGCGCCCGGGCCGTCGACCTTCCGCCCCTCGGCGTAGGACACGAGGGTCGTCGGCCCCGGGAAGCCGGGGGTGTCGGCCTCGAACCGGAGCCGCGGCTTTTCGCTGAGCAAAGCCTCGGTGCCCCGCCACGGGACGTAGACGCGATGGCCGAGGTCCCGGATCACGAGGCGCCCGCCGAGGCGGCGGGCGAGCTCCCGCCAGACCCCCGTCGAGCCGGAGCCGGACACGGCGATCCACAGCCAGAAGGCCAGGAACGACGCCACCAGGACGAACAGGATCTCCGGGCGAAGCGGATCGATCATGTCCGCACCGTCTCTTTGCCGCCGCATCCGTAGGTGGAGCAGCGGCCGGCGTAGGTCCAGCAGTCGGCGTGATGGGGCGTCCGGCAGGAGCGGCACACGACCCGGCGTCCCTCGTCGTCGCTCCCGCAGACCTGGCACACCGAGACCGCGTCGTGCCGCACCTCGATCCAGAGCACGCCTTCCGCCACGCGCGGGCCCACCGATTCGAGCACCGCTTCGGCCGCCTGGAGGAGCTTCCGGACCGTCAGCTCGGACTCCGGCGACTGCCCGACGCTGACGCGGAGCAGGCCCTGCCGGACTTCCACGCAAGGGTCGAGGTACTTCCGCAGAGCGTGGATGGCGGCGACGCTGTTCGCCCGGGACTCCGCGGCGAACACCCGGTCGGCGAGGTCGCCTTGGACGACCCAGGCGCGGTCGAAGACCGGATCCCCGATGTCCCGATCCACCCATTCCGCGGCGACGTCGTGGGCGCCGCTCTCGAAGACGTGCAGCGACCCGCCCGCGAAGGCGCCTTCCCCGACCTCGACGACCGTCCGGCCGCCCGACGCGGGAAGCAGAAGCCGCGCCTTCCGCCCTCCCAGACGGAACGGCACCGCCGTCGCGTGCTCCAGGTCCACGGGCTCGCCCGCCCCGGCCAGCGTGCCGCGGCGAAGGGAGTCGACCAGCCGCCTCAGCTCCACGCGCCGCTCGGCGGCGGAGCTCAGGATCGCGAAGAAGACGATGAAGCCGGCGATCAGGACGAACAGGAGGAGGGCGACCATCGTCCTTTAGACCGCGGCCGCCGCGGGAATGGACGTCGATTCGCGGCGCATCGCGTGATCGTAAATTCCGCCTCGTTTCTTGACAAGGCTCGGAGGGTGTGGGAAGCTTCAAACGCTCATGAGCGGCCTGCCCGCGACCTACGAGTTCAAGGACACCTACCAGTTCCGCTTCACGCGGAAGATCGCGGAAGGCGGGATGGGCGCCATCTACGAGGCCCTCCTTTACGGCTCCGAGGGCTTCGAGAAGACGGTCACGATCAAGACGATCCGGGAGAAGTTCACCGGCGACCGCGATTTCGTCGAGATGTTCATCGGCGAGGCGAAGCTGGTCGCCGACCTGGTCCACCAGAACATCGTCCAGATCTACAAGCTCGGCAAGATCGGCTCCACGTTCTACATCGCCATGGAGTACGTGAACGGCATCAACCTGCAGGAATTCATGGTGCGGCACGGCGAGATCGGCCAGAAGATGCCGATCGAGCTCTGCGCGTTCATCATTTCCCGCGTGTGCCGGGGCCTCGAATACGCGCACACCAAGCGCGACAAGCACGGGACCCCGCTGGGCGTGGTCCACCGCGACATCTCGCCCAAGAACCTCATGATCTCCGCCGAAGGCGAGGTCAAGATCACCGACTTCGGCATCGCCAAGGCCAGCAACCTCATGAAGGACCAGGAAGGCCAGGTCCTCATGGGCAAGGCCCAGTACATGTCGCCCGAGCAGGCCCAGTACATGCCCACCGACGCCCGCAGCGACGTCTTCTCCCTCGGCGTCGTCATGTTCGAGCTGCTCACCGGCGAGCCCGTTTTCGGCGCCAACGAGGACACCACCCGGATCCTCGAGAACGTGGTGATCAAGGACATCCCCAAGCCGCGCGACGTGAACCCCGAGATTCCCGAGGCCCTCGAGAAGATCATGCTCAAGGCCCTCGAGCGCCCGCTCACCAAGCGCTACCAGGACGCGGGCAAGATGGGCTACGACATCGAGTACTTCATGTACCACAAGGGCTACGGCCCGACGATCGTCACCCTCGAGAAGTACATGCGCCAGCTCTTCCCCCAGCTCTACAAGGCCCCCCTCGAGAAGGCCGAGCCCAAGGTCACCACCCCCAACGCCGCCGAGTCCGACCGCCTTCTCGCCGAGGCCCCCACCCTCCTCGACCCCAAGCCGCCCCCCAAGAAGTAGCGCGGCCAGAAACGAGATACGAGAGACGAAAGCCCAGAGAGACTCCATGGCGTGGCAGGTCGAGTGGCGTAACGAACCGGCGGATCGCTGCCGCGCCTTGGCGGAGCTCGATGCCCTCCTGGACAGGCTTCATCGCGAGGGAAAGCCGATCCTGGTCCAAGTCACCGGTCCCTCCAAGCAGGGCACCCTCGGCATCGGACTTGGCCTTGCCCTGAGCGTCCTCAGCCACACGCCGGACTCCGGAGAGCCGCCCTACCGGGTGAGCCTCGGGGACCCGCTCGCGGAAGGCGGGACCGATTTCTTCATGGCCGGACACCATACGGAAATGGAGAACCGCTGGCTGATCCCGATGGATCTGGCCCGCGAGGCGATGCGCCACTTCTGCCGGACAGGCGAGCTCTCGGATAGCGTCGTCTGGGACGAGGTCTAAAGCTATTGACTCCCCCGGCTTCGGCCGATAAAGTATCCGACCTTCGTCACTCGTAACTTGTTGCTAGGGACATCGCCATGGGCTATATGTGGAAGAGCCGGAACCGCCGGCGCAAGAACAAGCACGGCTTCCGCGCCAAGATGAAGACCAAGGGCGGCCGCAAGGTCCTCGCCCGCCGCCGCCAGCGCGGCGCCTGGAAGCTCACCGTCAGCGACGAGCCGAATGTCCGCCGCCACAAGGGCTGCGTCCACGGCTAGGCTTTAACGCGACATCCTCAAGGGGAGCGGCCACCGCCGCTCCCCTTTTTCTTTATGAAGGCTCTTCTTCAACGCGTCCTTGAAGCGTCGGTCGTCGCCGACGGCGTTCCCCATGCCGCCATCGGCCGCGGCCTGCTGCTCTTCCTCGGCGTCCAGAAAGCGGATGGCGAAGCGCAAGTCGAGGCTCTCGCCGCCAAGATCGCCGGGCTCCGCGTCTTCGAGGATCCCGACGGCCGCATGAACCTCTCCTGCGAGCAGGTCGGCGGCGAATTTCTGGTGGTCTCCCAGTTCACCCTCTGCGCCGACCTCTCCCGCGGCAAAAGACCCGGCTTCGACGATGCCATAAAGCCGCCCGAGTCCGAGCGTCTCTACTTGAAGTTCTGCGAGCGCCTGGCGGCGCTCAGCGGCCGGCCCTTGAAGACCGGCAAGTTCGGGGCGTCGATGGTGGTGTCGCTGAAGAACGACGGCCCGGCGACCTTCTGGATCGATGTTACAAAGTAACCAGTTTAGTTCGTAACACCGACGGGATACGCGTACTCGCGCTCGGCCGCACTTTCGCCGGATCCGACGAGGATGACGCCCGCGACGTCCGCCCCCACGTTTTTCAGGATGTGCTTCACCC
Organism: Planctomycetota bacterium; assembly: GCA_036383955.1. Lineage (GTDB taxonomy): Bacteria > Planctomycetota > MHYJ01 > MHYJ01 > JACPRB01 > JACQFK01. The sequence goes on from DASVNH010000178.1 coordinate 28,802, forward strand.
AGCCCAGGCGTCCCGCCGGGAGGCGGCCCGCCCGCACGACCCACGCCACGGTGTCCGCCAGCCTCGCCAGCGTCACCGCGTCGCCGCCCGCCGCCACCGGCGGGCCGTCGATCACCACGACCTCGTAGCGCTCCCGCAGGGCCTTCAGCAGCTCCGCCATCCGCGGCGACTCCAGCAGCTCCTCGGGCAAGTCGGACGTCGGGCCCGACGTCAGCACGCGGAGGCTGGCGACGTCCGTCGCCCCCGCCGGGAGGTCCGGCTGGATCTCGGCGCCCATGAGGAGCGTGGACAGGCCCTGGGAATCGTCGAGGCCGAAGATCGTCGAGAGCCGCGGCGCGCGCAGGTCCGCGTCGACGAGCGCGACGTTCACGCCCTTGCGGGCCAGGGCCGTCGCCAGGTTGGCGGCGGCCGTCGACTTCCCTTCCCCCGCCGCCGCGCTGGTCACCAGGACGACCCGGAACTCGCGCTCCGCCATGTAGCCGCGCAGCACGCCCGCGGCGAGGCTGTAGTCGGCCGAGGGCCCGGCGCCGGGCGGC
>DASVNH010000179.1:0-15221 GCA_036383955.1 Planctomycetota bacterium
GTCCGGCCGAACTCGCCCCCCCACACCACCAGCGTGTCCTCCAGCATCCCCCGCCGTTTCAGGTCCGCCAGCAGCCCCGCGATCGGCTTGTCCACCTGGGACGCGTTCGCCTCCAGCCCCGCCTTCAGGTGCGCGTGCTGGTCCCAGTCCGGAAAGTCCCGGCTCAGCTGCGTATGCGTCACCTGGATGTAGCGCACCCCCGCCTCCGCCAGCCGCCGCGCCAGCAGGCACTGACGTCCGAAGTCGTCCGTCGGCTCCTCCCCGATCCCGTACAGCTTCAGCGTCTCCGCCGACTCCCCCGCCAGGTCCAGCACCGCCGGCGCCTCCGCCTGCATCCGGAACGCCAGCTCGAACGAACGGATCGCCCCCTCGAGGCGGTCGTCGACCTCCCGCGCCGCCGCGTGCTCCTCGTCCAGCGTCCGCAGCAGGTCCAGTTGCCTGCGCTGCCGCTCGCCCGACACCCGATCGTTCGCCAGATGACGCACCGTCGCCTCCCGCGCCGGCAGGCCTTCGGAGCCGATCGGCGTCCCCTGATACGCCGCCGGCAGGAACGCGTTCGAGTAGCCGCGCACCCCGATGTCCCCCTTCAGCGGGCTCACCGTCACGAAGCCCGGCAGGTTCCGGTTCTCCGTGCCCAGGCCGTAGCTGACCCACGCGCCCACCGACGGCCGCACGAACGTGTCCGCCCCCGTGTGCAGCCGGTTCGTCGCCTGGCCGTGATCGACGCCCTCCGTGTGCATCCCGTTCAGCACGCAGAGGTCGTCGGCCCGCCGCGCCAGGTGCGGGAACAGCTCGGACATCCACAGCCCGCCCTGCCCGTAGCGCTTGAAGCTGAACGGCGACGCCATCAGCTTGCCGAGGTTGCGGCCCTGCGCCTTCTGCAGCCGCGGGATCGCGAACGGCAGCGGCTTGTCGCGGTCCGCCTGCAGCTTCGGCTTGTAGTCGAACGTGTCCATGTGCGACGGCCCGCCGCGCATGAACAGGAAGATCACCCGCTTGGCGCGCGCGGCGATCCGCGCCGTCTTCGGCGAGAGCGGATCGTTCGCCAGCGCGTCGGCCAGCGCCGTCATTCCGAACCCGCAGGCCGCGCTCTTGAGGAGGTCGCGACGGGACCACATGGCGGTCACTCCAGAAAGAGGAATTCGTTGCTCGCGAACAGCGTCTGGACCAGGTCCGCCCACGCGTCCTCGCCGCCCGCGCCGAGAAACTCCCGCGCCCGGCGGCGCTCGACGTCCGTCGGCGGCCGGGACAGCGCGCGCAGGTACAGGCGGTCGAGATCCGGCCCTCCGCGCGCGACGGCCCGCGCCCGGTCCAGCGCGAACGGGCTGTTCATCAGGAAGAGCGCCTGGGTCGGGACGGTCGTCGACGCCCGCCGCCCCGTCACCAAGCCGGGATCGGCGAAGTCGAAGACGCCCAGCAGGTCCGGCGGCGCCGTGCCCCGGTAGATCGGCAGATAGACGGCTCGGCGCCGCCAGGGATCGACCGGCAGCTCCACGCTCTCCAGGGGAACGAAGAGCCGGCCCGCGTAGGTCATCGTCGAGCCGCCCCGCGTCAGGTCCAGCTCGCCGGAGATCGACAGCATCGCGTCCCGGATCGCCTCCGCGTCCATGCGCCGGAGGGCGCGCCGTCCCAGCAGCCGGTTCTCCGGATCGGTCGTGCCGCCCCGGCTTGCCATCTGGTACGCGCGGCTCAGGACGATGTGCCGGAGCAGGGCCTTCGTCGAGCCGCCGGCGTCGCGGAGCCGGAGCGCCAGGTGGTCGAGCAGCTCCGGATGCGTGGGCAGCTCGCCGCGCGCGCCGAAGTTGTCGACCGAGCGGACCAGCCCTTCCCCCATCAGATGTTTCCAGAGCCGGTTGACCCAGACCCGCGCCGTCAGCGGATGCTCCGGATGCGTGATCCAGTCCGCCAGCCGCAGCCGGCCGCTGGTGTTCGGATCGACGCCCGTCGCGGCGACGGGCACCGTGGACACGAATCCGCGGGGCGCGAGAGCGCCGAGGTTCCGGACGTCGCCGCGCACGTGGATCCGGACGTCCGCCGGCGCCTTCTCGTCCTCGACCGCCAGCACTTCGCCGGGCTTCGGTCTCATCCGCGCGCGGACCAGCTCGGCCTCGAGCCGGGCGGTTTCCTCGGCGGTCGGCGGCGTCACCGCTTTCTTCTTGGCCAGCTCGGCGCCGAGCCGCCGGATCTCCGCCTCGTCGGTCGACCGGGCGAGCGCCCGTTCGATCGAACGGGCTTCCGCCGCCGCGCCCTTGCGGTCGCGCAGCTGCTGGAGCCGGGCGCGCGCCTTCTCCACGCCGGCCTTCCACTCCTTGAGCGCCTTCGCGTTCTCCGGCGTGGGATCCATCAGGCGGACGTTCCATCCGGAGATCGGCCCCGAGAGGTTGCCCGGCGGGATCGTGCGCGTGCTGCGCAGGATCCCCGCGAGCGCGTAGTAGTCGGACGTCGGGATCGGATCGAACTTGTGGTCGTGGCAGCGGGCGCAGCCGAGCGTCAGGCCGAGGAATGCCTGGCCGATCGTGTTGAGCTGCTCGTCCACCACGTCCATGCGGAGCTTTTCCTTGTCGTACTCCGCCAGCTCCTTGGGCCCCACGAGGAGGAAGCCCGTCGCCTCCGGCACGGGCGGGGACAGCAGGTCCCCCGCGATCTGCTCGCGGACGAAGCGGTCGAACGGCAGGTCGCGCTGGAAGGCGTCGATGAGATAGTCGCGGTAGCGCCAGGCGTCGTCGAGCGTGTAGTCCGCGCCGAAGCCGTTCGAGTCCGCGTAGCGCGCCACGTCCATCCAGTGCCGCGCCCAGCGCTCGCCGAAGCGCGGCGAGGCGAGGAGGCGGTCGACGACCTTCTCGAACGCGTCCGGCGCCTGGTCGCGGAGATAGTCGTCGAGCTCCTCGACCGACGGCGGCAGGCCCACGAGGTCGAACGTGACCCGGCGCAGCAGCGCGGCCCGCCCGGCGGGCGGCGCCGGCCGGAAGCCCTTCGCCTCCAGCGCGGAGAGAAGGAAGCGGTCCACGTCGGAGCGGGGCCACGCGACGTCCTTCACGGCGGGAAGCTCGGGACGTCGGATCGGCCGGAACGACCAGGGAAGCGCCCGCGTCTCCGCGGCCTCGGGCGCCGCCGCCGGCGCGACGTCCGCGGGCCAGGGCAGGCCGTCGCGGATCCAGGCGGCGACGTCCGCGATCGCCGCGTCCGGCAGCTTGCCCTTGGGCGGCATCTTGAAGTCGTCCGCGTAGCGGATCGCCCGGACGAGCGGGCTTTTCTCCGGATCGCCGGGCAGGGCGGAGGGGCCGCTGTCGCCGCCCTTCAGGATCGCCTCGCGCGAGTCCAGCCAGAGGCCGCCCTTGCGCTTGTTCGCCGCGCGGCTGTGGCAGGAGTAGCAGCGCTCGGCGAGGAGCGGGCGGATCTTCGTCTCGAAGGCCGCGTCGTCCAGGCTCAGCAGCGCGAAGAGCATCGGAACCATCGTGAGGTCCCGTACACCGTCGCCTGAAAATCCGGTACCGAAATCCCGTCTACTTCGTCGGGGTCGCCCGCGCCGCCAGCGTGGGATCCAGGGCGAGGCCTTGGTCGAAGGCCTGGACGGCCTCCGGCTTCCGCCCCAGGGAGTGAAGGACGTGGCCCAGCTCGATCCAGGCTTCGGGATAGGTCGGATTGTCCCGGAGGGTCTGCCGGAGGTCTTCCTCCGCGGCGGCGAGCTCGCCCTTCGCCCGGCGCACCATGGCGCGGGCGAGCCGGGCCATCGTGAAGCGCCCGCTCAGCTCGACGCAGCGGGTGAGATCCTCTTCCGCGGCGCGCAGGTCCGCCGCGGCGTCCTTCCCGTGCTTCGCCCGCTGCAGCCTCAGATAGCCGCGCCGTTCCCAGGGGCCCCGGACCGTCTTGTCGAAGCGCAGCGCCTCGTTGTACGCCCGCTCCGCGAGGTCGAAGTCGGACGTCGGGTCCTCCCCCCGCGCCGCCCGGTCCATGCCCCGGGCGGCGAGCATCGCGCCGCGGCTCATCCAGGCGCCGCCGTCGCGCGGATCGAGCGCGAGCGCCCGGCCGAGGTAGCCGTCGACGGCCTCCTCCCCGGGCGGCCGCCCCCGTTCGACCCGGTACTCCGCGCGCGACCGGCACAGATAGGCGAGGCGCGTCCAGACGAGCGGGTGGCCCGGATCGAGCCGGAGGACCTCCCGCAGGTCCTCCTCCGCCTTCTTCCAGGCGGGCATCGGATCGCGGCCCCGACGTCCTTCGTACGCGCCCTGGCTCCTCCGCAGATCGCTCCGGCGGAGATAGGCCTCGGGCGACGGCTGGAGCCGGAGGGCTTCGGCGAAATCCTGCTCGGCGCCGGCGAAGTCGACGGCCGGGTCGCGCCCGCTGTCCCAATGCAAGTTGGCGCGCGCGGTGCGGACGCTCCCGCGGCCGAGCCAGTGGGGCAGGTAGCCGCGGTCCCTCGCCAGGCCCTCGCCGTACGCTCGCTCGGCCTCGGCCCAGGCGCGCTCCAGGACGTCGACCGGCGTCCCCTGGTTGATCGGCGCGAGGGCGGCGAGGGCGAGCGTCTCCCAGGCCTCTTCCATCCAGGGATCGAGCCGGACCGCCGCCTCGAGGAGCTCGCGGGCCTCGGCCCCCGCGCCGCGGTGGAACGCGAGGATCCCCCGGGCCGCCCGCGCGTTCGCTTCGGCCAGGCCCCGCAGCCGGAGGCAATCGCTCACGACGGCGTCGCGCATCCGCACGAGATCGTCGTGCCGCCCGCCGAACTCCTCGAGGCTGGGCGCGTCCGCGCGGCGCGCGGCGTCGGCCGTGACCGGACCCGGCGCGAGCGCGGTCTCGACGCCGTACGCCTTGCGGAGCGCGCGGCCGTAGGTCTTCGACGTGAGGATCGCCCGCTCGTAGAGGGCGGGCGCGTAGGCCGGATCCTTGGCCAGCGCCTTCTCCTGGAAGTCGAGGGCGAGGACGTCGTTCATGAGCGCGCGGTGAAAGCGGCCCATGAGGAAGTCGACTTCCGCCGTATCGGGCGCGCGCTCCAGCGCCTGCCGGTAGGCGGACTGCAGCCGCGGGAGGAAGTCGATCATCCGCGCGTTCGCCCCGGCCCGGCGCAGCTCCAGCGCGGCGGCGAGCGAGACGCGGGCGGTCTCGCGGATCGGGACGAGGTCCCTCTCCCGGTCGCCCCGCCCCGCGACCAGCGCGGCGGCGACGGCCCCGCAGGCCAGGGCGGCGAAGACGATCGTGCGGGGATGCTTGCGGAGGCGGCGGGAAAGGCGTTGCAGCGGCGACGGCGCCCGCGCGCGGATCGGCTCGTCCGCCAGGACGCGGTCGAGATCCGCGGCGAACTCCAGCAGCGTCGGGTAGCGGCGCCGCGGGTCCTTGTCCATCGCCTTGAGGATCACGGTCTCGAGGTCGGCCCCCACCGCGGCGTCGAGGCTCCGCGGCCGGGGCGGCTCCTCGTGGATCACGCGATGAACGGTCTCGGCGAGCGTCGCGCCGGCGAACGGCGGCCGGCCCGTCGCGAGCTGGTAGAGCGTCGCGCCGAGCGCGTAGACGTCGACGGTCCTCTCGAGGCTCCGGACGTCGCCGACCGCCTGCTCGGGCGGCATGTACGCGGCGGTGCCGGCCACGAGGCCCTGCTCCGAGAGGCCGCGGCCGCTTTCCGAGAGGCGCGCGAGGCCGAAGTCGAGCACGAGGAGGCGGCCGTCGCCGCCGAGCATGAGGTTCGCGGGCTTGAGGTCGCGGTGGACGATGCCCTGTTTGTGGGCGGCGTGGACGGCGAGCGCCGCGTCGCGGACCGCTTCGATGGCCCGGCGCCGGGGCGGCGGCGCCTGCTGGAGCGTCTTGCCTTCCGCGTACTGCATCACGATGTAGGGCCGCCCGCGGTCCGCGTCGACCCGGTGGATCGCGACGATGTTGGGGTGGGACAGGCGGGCCGCCAGGAAGGCTTCGCGGGTGAAGCGGTCGAGGGCGTCGCCGCGCTCCGGCAGCGCCAGCGGGATCTTGAGCGCGCTCCAGCGTCCGAGCCGGCGGTCCCAGGCCTTCCACACCTCCCCCGCGCCGCCGCTGCCGAGGCGCTCGACGAGCGTGAACTCGGCCAGGGTCCGGGAGGCGTCGCCCAGGAGCGGCGCGACCTCCGGAGGCGCGGCCGCGCCGGCGAGCTTGAACGCCGAGTAGTCCTCGCGATCCATGGAGTCGGCGAGCGCGGCCAAGTCGGCCGCCGGCAGCCAGCCGCGCGCCGCGAGGATGTCGGCGAGCGGCTTCGACGTCCTCTCGCGCTCCTCCCAGGCTTCGGCGAGCCGCTCCTCGGTCAGCTTTCCGAGCCGGACGGCGCGACGTCCCAGGGCGCGCTCCTGCTCGACGCCGAAGAGCCGTCCGAGGCGCGAGAAGTCCATCCCTAGAACCCGAACAGCTCGCGGAGCTCGGCCGTGAGATCCTTCGGGTCGGCCACGGTGGCGCAGACCACGGCGCGCACGGCATCGCGGAACTCCTCGCGGGCGCGGGTCAGGTGGTTCTTCACGGTGTCGGGGCTGATGCCCAGCGCGCGGCCGACGCTTTCGTAGGAGGCTTGCGCCCCGTCGTCCTCGAGATCGTAGCGGCGGAAGACGTCGAAGACCGCCGCGTCGAGCCGCTCCCGCAGGATCTGGACGGCCTTGCCGAGCACGACGCTCCGCCAGGCGGCGTCGAACAGGGCGTCGGGGGGCAGGGCCTGGGCGTCGGGCACCAGCTCCAGGAGATCGACCTCGCCGATCTGGAGGGCCGCCGGCGGGCGGTCGGCGCCGCGCTTCAGCCGCGTGGCGTCGCGATGCTCGTTCCGGAGGAAGTTCCGCACGGAGGTCCGGAGGTAGGCGCGGAAGCTGCCCTTCTCGGGCGTGTAGCGTTCGGCCAGCGCGCCTTCGAGGACGACGCGCGTGAAGAACTCCTGCGTGAGGTCCTTGGCGTCCTCGTTGGAGCGCGCGCCCGATTGCCGGATCAGGCCGTAGACCGGCTTCCAGTACAGGCCGACGAGGCGCTCGAGGTCGGGATCGCGGCCGGCGCCGCCGGGGGCGAGCACGGACTGGCGGGTGGAGGGAAACTCTCCCGCCGGTCCGCCCATCCGCGTTTCAAGATCGCCCATGAAGGTGCCCCGCTGATCCCGTCCGATGGACTCTACGCCACGCGAAGGCCCGGCGCTTCCGGCTCCGGCATATGATTCAATACTCATGGGCGCGCGCGTCGGCCGCGCTCGAAGACCTGTACGAAGACTTCCGGAGGAAAGGCCGTCGATGACCCTGCTCGCCGCGCTCCTTCTGTCGAGCCCGCAGGCGGACGTCGACGCGGGCTACGACGGCGGCTTCTACGTCCGGGGCAAGGACGCGAAGCTCACCCTCGAAGGGCTGCTCCAGGTGAACGGGGTGTTCTTCGAGCCGGACGCCGCGCACGAGAGCGAGTTCGTCCTTCGCAAGATGCGCCTGGAGTTCTCCGGAGAGTTCTTCGAGCGCTGGCGGTTCCACGTCGAGCCGGACTTCTCGGAGGACGGCGTCGAGCTGGAGGAGGCCTGGGTCGGGTTCCAGATCGACACCCACCGCTTCATGCTCGGGCGCATGAAGGAGCCGTTCTCGCTGGAGGAAATCCAGTCGCGGCGGCACATGGACCTTATCAACTTCTCGATCCTCAACCAGTTCGCGCCGGCGGAGGATCACGGCATCACGATCAACGGGAGCTTCGACATCCTGGAATACGGCGTCGGGTTCTACAACGGGACGGGGAGCGACGACACGACGAGCGACAAGGACGGGGCGCTCCGGCTCGTCCTGCACCCCTGGCGCGGCCTCCAATTCGGCGGCGCCGTGACGGCCGGCCGTCAGGAGACCGACCTCTCGGGCGAGGAGCTGCGCACCGAGGCGCGGGTGCCCTGGGCGAGTTACGTGGCCGGCACGGAAGTCGAGGACGAGCGCGTCCGCGTGGGCGCCGAGGCCGCGTTTCTGGAAGGCCCCTTCGCGGCGCAGGCGGAGCTCATCCGCGTCCGGGAAGAGCTCAACGAAACCACCGTCCACTTTACGGGCGGCTACGTCCAGGCGTCCTATGTGCTCACCGGAGAGGGAAAGGCCTGGAAGGGGGACCGCGTCCGCGCCTGGAAGGGCGTGAATCCCGCCCGGCCGTTCCTCAAGGATCCCGACCTCGGCGCCTGGCAGCTGGTCGCCCGCTTTTCGCGCCTCGCGCTCGACGACGCGCTCGCGCCCTTCGTCACGAGCTTCCCCGACCGGATCGACTCTGTCACGTTCGGGGTCACCTGGTACGCCAACGAGTTCGTGAAAGTGAAAGCCAACTACCTGCGGACGGTCTACGAGGAACCCATCGTGGTCTCCGGGAAGCGCCACGACAACGAGGACACCCTGATCGTTCAGTTCCAGGTGATGTTCTAGGAGGACGCCATGAAGACGTGGCTCGCGATCCTCGCCGTTTCGTTCGCCGTCGCGTGCGACTCCGCTCCGCCCGCCGCGGGAACGCCGCGCGCGGCGGTCGGCGTTCAGGACAAGGTCCGGGACGACTTCGAGAAGGACAATCCCAAGTGGAGCTTCGCGGAAGGGAAGTGGGAGCGGAAAGGCGGCGTTCTGGTCCAGAGCGCCGCGGTCGACGCGTGGGCCGTCGCCGTCCTCCGGGAAAAGACCTTCGCGGACGTCGACGTCTCCGTGAAAGTGAAGCCCGTCTCCGGCCAGGAGGACCAGACCGGCGGCCTGATCTTCCGGGCCAAGGACGCGAAGAACTACTACCTGGTCCGCTCCAACGGCCTGGAGGACAACTTCCGGCTCTATACGATGACCGACGGCAACCGGAAGCAGATCGCCTCGACGAAGGTCGAGCCGCCCAAGGCGGGCGAATGGCACACGCTGCGGGTCGTCGCCAAGGGGTCGAAGCTCCAGGCCTACGTCGGAGCGAAGCTCCTCATCGACCATGAGGACGTGACGTTCAAATCCGGCTTCGTGGGCCTCTGGACGAAGGCCGACTCCGTCACGGAGTTCGACGATTTCGAAGCCTCCGGGACCCCTTAGCGCGCCGGGGGGGGCGCGGGCTGGAGCATCGCCCAGAGATGGGCAAGGGCCGCCAGGCAGAGCGCGCCGGTCACGTTCAGGTAGCGCTCGTGAAGGGGCATGAAGCGCGCGCGATCGTGGATCGTCAGGGCGTTCGGGTCGAGCATCGCGTCCAGCTGGGCCCGCAGGAAAAACAGGGTGACCTGCGCCGCGACCATGAGCGCCCAGGTCGTCGCGAGCGTCACGCGGGTTCCCCGGCGGGACGTCTTCCAGGCGAGCGCCGCGTGGAGCGCGAGAAGGCCGAGCACGACGGCCCCCATCGCGTTCGCCGTCCCGGTCACCTCCCGGGTGACGAAGCCGACCTCCCGATGGCTCGACAGGATCTCGTGGGCCTTGGGGATGACGAGGCTTCCATAGAAGGCGATCCCGCCCACCCAGAAGGCCAGGCCGAGGACGCCCAGATAGCGAGGGACCGCGACGACCCAGCTCATCGATGTTCAAACAGATGATAGCTCTCTCATATCCCTGAGGCATCAGACGAGGCGAAAAGATGTATTGGACGAAGGCGGGGAGGGGGGACAGAATCCGGCTCGACACCTTGAGGCTACTCCATGAAACGCCAGTTGCTGATTCTGACGCTTCCGGCCGCGGCCGCCCCTTCCCGCGCCCGCTGCGCGAAGGCGCTGCGCGCGCTGGGGCTCAGGCTCGAGGGGCTGGTGGAGATTCCCGCCCCGGCGTCCGGACCCGCGCTGACCCGCCGGCAGCTCGAGGTGCTGCGGGACATGACGCTGGGCCTCACGACCAAGGAAATCGCCCGCAAGCTGCGCATCGGGGTCAAGACCGTGGAGACGCACCGGCAGCTGCTCACGGCGAAGCTGAACATCCGCCAAGTTCCGGGGCTGGTCCGCTACGCCTTGAGAACCGGGGTGCTTCCCGCCTCCTGGATCCTGGAGCGGGAAAAGTAGTTTCACGAATTCGCGTGACGGTCCGGCGCCGGCGGCCGCTTACTTCATGTGTTGGGAGCTGCCGCCATGGTCGATGCCGCTCACGTCGTCGCCCGCCTGGAAGAATTGCGGGGCTGGTCGGACTACATCCTCGACTCCCTCATCGCCGACCAGCCGTATGAAAACGGCAAGCTGACGATCCTGGAGGGACGGGCGGGACGTCAGGCGCTGCGGGAAGCCCGGGAGCTCGCGTCCGCGCTCACGGCCAGGCTCCACAACCTCGCGCTGCTGGTGGAGATGACGCCGGAGGCCGTCACCGCGTCATCTGCCTCGCCAGCTCTTCCTCGCCCAGGGGTCGGCGCTTCTTGATCCGCAGGCTCTGGATCCATTCGCGCGTGAAGTCGCGCTGGAAGCGGGCGTTGATGGCGGCCGTCGCGCCCATCGCGATCGCGGCGCCCAGGGAAGCGAGCACCATGTCCTTGTGCGCGTCCCACACGTCGCCCTGGACGCCCAGGTAGGCCGCTCCCGCGGAGCCTCCGAACACGACGGCCACTCCCCACTCGAGGAGCTCGAACAGCATGGACGTCGACATCGTGACGTCCATCGGCAGGAAGTAGCCCCAGAACCCCTTGAGGTCCCCGACGCGCAGGACGACTTCGCGGATCGGGTAGGCCAGGAGAAGGCCGTAGGCGAAATGCACGAGCCGGTCGTAGTTGTTGCGCTCCCACCCGAGCGCGCGGCCGAGGACGTCGATGGGAACTTTTTCATAGGTGTAGTGCGAGCCGACCTCGTGGAGGCAGAGGAAGACAAAGATGAAGCCGTAGGAGAATCGGGAGAGGGGGAGCTTTCGATACGTCAGGAACAGCAGCGCCAGGACGCAGGCGACCAGCGCGTTTTCCAGCGCCCACGCCTGGCGGTCGAGGGGCCGGATCGCCGCCCAGACGGCGATCATCCCGAAGCCCGCGAGCAGGAACCCCAGGTACGTCTCCCGGGGGATCCCTCGGAATTTCCTCAGCATGCGCTATGTACGACATTCGGCGTCAAAGGGTGACGTCTTAGGAAACGCCGGCGGGTTCCTGGATCTGAAGCTTCATCTCGGCGATCACGCCTTCGAGCCGGCGAATCCGAGTGTCCGCGGGCCTCGCGCTCGCCCGGAGCGCGCTCACGACGTCGTTGAGCTGGGCGATCTGCGCCCGGAGCGCCTCATCGCGGGCGTAGAACTCCGCGTAGACGGAGACCTTGAATTTCAGGACCTCCGGCTCGACCGGGGAGAACAGGTAGTCGGTCGCGCCGACGCTGAAGCCCCGGTAGACGTGGGCCTGGGACTGCTCGACCGCCGACGTGAAGATGATCGACGTGTGCTTCGTCCCTTCCAGGCGACGGAGCCGCGTCGCCGTCTCGAAGCCGTCCATGTCCGGCATGCGGACGTCGAGGAGAATGACGGCGAACTCCTCCCGCTGAGCGAGCTCGATCGCCTGGAGGCCTGACTCGGCCAGGCGGACGTCGAAATCCTTTTCCAGCACCACCTCGAACGCGAGCCGGTTGGCCGGATTGTCGTCGACGATCAGGACCCGTTGCTTACTCACGATGGGCATCGGACGACCTCCTACGCCTATCTGGGTGATCCCCCGGGCCGGAGAATGCTATCGTGCATTTGAAACAACGTCACGGCGGACGTCGAAGGGATCCCCCGAGGCGCGAGCGAACAACGGGACTGGCGCGGCCCCGGACCCGGCGTTAAGATCCCCTCCCTCATGAGCTCGTTCGCCGACTTCCAGCTCCTCCCCAGCCTCCAGGAGACCCTGGCCGCCGAAGGGCTGGTGACGCCGACGGAAATCCAGGCGCGCGCGATGCCGGCGCTCCTGGCGGGAAAATCCGTGATCGGCCTCTCCGAGACGGGAAGCGGCAAGACGCTGGCGTTCGCGCTGCCCGTGCTGCACCTGCTGAAGACGATGGAAGTCGAAGGCAACCCCGTCAGCGAGGAAGCCCGGCCGCGCGCGGTCGTCGTCGTCCCGACCCGGGAGCTGGGAGAGCAGGTGACCCGCGCCTTCAAGCCCTTCACGCACACCACCCGCCTGCGGGTCCGCAGCGCGCTCGGCGGACTCAAGTACGAGGCCGTCAAGCGCAACGTCGAGGGGCGCTTCGAGGTCCTCGTGGCCACGCCCGGCCGCCTCCTGCAGCTGATGGAGGGGGAGAAGGTGGGGCTCGGCGACGTCCGCCTCCTGGTCTTCGACGAGGCGGACCGGATGCTGGACAAAGGCTTCCTGCCCGACGCCCAGCGGATCGCCGGCGCGTGCCCGCCCGCGCGCCAGATGGCGCTGTTCTCCGCGACGGTCTCGCCGTCGGTGGAGGGCCTGATGAACAAGCTCTTCGCCGGCGCGGAGCTGATCCGCAGCGGGGGCAGCCACCGCGTCGTCTCCACGCTGAAGACGGTGAACCTCGACGTCCCGAACGGCAAGCGCTTTCCGTTGCTGGAGGACCTGCTGGACGAGAAGGTCGACGGCGGAACGCTCGTCTTCACCAATACCCGGCAGCAGTGCGACGACCTGGCCGCGCTGATCCGCGAGTCGGGGCGCGAGTGCCGGGTCTATCGCGGCGAGATGGACAAGGTCGAGCGCCGCGCCAACCTGAAGGCCTTCCGCGAGGGCGAGATCGACCTTCTGATCGCGACGGACCTGGGATCCAGGGGCCTCGATCTAGAGCAGGTGGTCCGCGTGATCAACTATCACCTGCCGTCAAACCCGGAGAACTACCTCCACCGGGTGGGCCGGACGGCCCGGGCCGGACGAAAGGGCCTCGTGGTCAATCTGGTGACGGAGCGCGACGCCCGTCTGATCGAGAAGCTGGCCGGGCTCAAAGCCTAGCGACGGGGCGGGGGAGGCTTGGGCTTGTCCTTCTGCTTCGGCTTCTTCGTTTCCTTGCGGTGGCTGTTGTTGCCTTTGCCCATGGTGTGCTCCTCTTTCGTGCGTGCCTTGTACCTCGTTTCACGCGCGTCCGCAAGCCGGAAGTCGCGGCCGGCGCGGCGGCAGGCCAGCCAGGCGTGACGGATTATTCTTTCAGGATCCGCGGGCCCGTGACGTCGAGCAGCGCCGCGCGGGCCCAGCGGCCGTGGTCGAACATCAGCGCGAGGACGGGCGGCGGCTGGGTCTGGGGGAGCCGCGCCCGCAGCTGGGTCAGCTTCCCGCAGAAGTAGGTGTTGCAGGTGGGGGAGCGGAGCTCGCGGGGCAGGCCGCAGCCCGTCGGCCCGTGATAGACGCAGGAGTTCACGGTCGATCGCGCGGGCAGGCGCTCCACATAGACGTCCACGATCTTCCGCAGCGTCCAGTCCGGATGCGCCTCCAGGGTCCGGGCCATCGTCTCTTCCGTCAGGTAGGCGTGGTCGCCGCCCGCCCGGCAGCAGCCGCCCCGGCAGGCGGCGCAGGCGGCCGCGGAGATCGCCTCCCGGCCGTTCGCGGGAAGCTCGACGCTCGGGAGGTCGACTTCGTAGCGCCCGCGGTCGAGCACCGCCGCTTCCACCATCGCGGTCAGGTGCTCGACGAAGCGCGCGCGGCGGACGGGATCCTGGGGCGCGAGCGGATCGGCGTTGGCCGGCAGGATCGCGGCGACCGCCTCCGCGGGCACCCGGCTCCGCAGCTCCCGCTCGACCCGCTTGGCGACCGCCTCCGCCTCCGCGTCCAGCCGCGCCTCCTCGCTCTCGCCCGCGAGTCGGTCCAGCCGCGCCAGGAGGTTCCGGTTGTCCTCGGGGTTCACGAAGAGAGTGTACCCGAGACGGGATCTCGATCTTGATCCTGGCCGGGTATAATTGTTTTCGCACCATGCAGGACGTCGCCGAAGTCAGCCGCCACAAGTGCCTCATCTACGACGGGCATCCTTCCGAACAGCTGCCCGTCGTCGTGCCCCTCATCCAGGAAGGGCTGCGGGACCGCCATCGCTGCCTCTATCTCGGCGACCCCGAGACGGTGAGCATGGTGGACGCCGCCCTGGCGGAGAAGGGCGTCGACACCGCCGAGGAGACCCGGCGGGGCGCGCTCGTCTATTCGTCGGACCGGAGCCACCTGAACGGGGGCTTCGATCCGCGGGCGATGGTGGGGATGCTGCGCAAGCTGATCGACGACGCGCTGCGCGACGGCTTCCGCGGGCTCTGCGCGACCGGCGACATGATGTGGGAGCTGGGGACGGACCGGAACTTCGACCGCCTCCAGGAATACGAGGCGCTCCTCGAGCAGGTCTTCCACGAGAAGCCGCTGATGGGCGTCTGCCAGTACCGGCGCGACACCGTCCCGCCGCGGGCGATCCGCGAGGCGCTGCTGACGCACCGGAGCGTCTACGTCGGCGCCCATCTCAACCGCGACAACCTGTTCTACATGCCTCCGGAGCTGCTGCTGCCGGAGGCCGACGTCCGCCTGCGCGAGGCGCAGGGCGAATGGATGTGCCAGCAGATCACGCGGGTGCTCCAGGCGGAGCAGAAGCGCGACGAGGCCCTGGCTGCGCAGCGGCGCCTGGCGGAGGACCTCGAGCGCCGCGTGCGCGAGCGCACCGCCGAGCTCGAGGCCGCGAACAAGGAGCTGGAAAGCTTCTCCTACTCCGTCTCGCACGACCTGCGCGCCCCGCTGCGCGCGATCGACGGCTTCTCCAAGATGCTCCTGCTCGACCAGGCGCCGTCGCTGGACGCGGAGGGCAAGCGCCGGCTGAAGGTCATCGGCGACAGCGCCCTGAAGATGGGGCAGCTGATCGACGACCTCCTGAAATTCTCGCGGACCGGCCGGTCGGAGATGAAGGCCCAGGTCGTCGACATGAACGCCCTCGTCCGCGCCACCCTCAGCGAGGCCGTGCCCGCGAACAAGGCTCAAGTGGTCGTGGGGGACCTTCCTCCCGCGGCGGGCGACCTGGCGCTGCTCAAGCAGGTCCTCGCGAACCTCCTCGGGAACGCCGTCAAGTACTCGTCCAAGAGGGCCGAGCCCCGGATCGAGATCGGGGCGACGCCCGGCGCGCGGGAGACGACCTACTGGATCAAGGACAACGGCGCGGGCTTCGACATGGCGAACGCCGGCAAGCTCTTCAAGGTCTTCCAGCGGCTGCACGGCCCGAGCGAGTTCGAGGGGACCGGGATCGGGCTGGCCCTCGTGCAGCGGATCGTCCAGCGCCACGGCGGCCGCGTCTGGGCCGAGGGCGTCGAAGACCAGGGCGCCACCTTCTCCTTCACGCTCCCGCGCCCGTAGGAGAAAAGCGCCCGCCGCTTTTCTCCTTACAGGCTCCAGCCCTTGCGGTACTCGCGGCGAAGGAGGACGTCGGCCTCCGGCGCGCCGGCCACCTTCAT
>DASVNH010000180.1:0-19924 GCA_036383955.1 Planctomycetota bacterium
TTGATCCGCGGATAAACGCAGCGGGCAGATTTATCCGCGCTAGAAGTGGATCCAGAAGCCGAGCGCGAGGTAGTGGTCCTTCGCCAGGTAGAACTGGGTCAGCGCGGACGGGCCGCGGAAGTACTCCAGGCCGATCCGCAGCCCGGTGGGCGTCGACGCCGACCGCAGCCAGAGGCCCGCCTGCAGGTTCAGCTGCGGCGTCCAGTCGGTCTCCTTCCAGGCCTGCGCGTTGGCGGCCAGATAGACCTCCGGCGCGCCGGCGCCCAGGAGGCGGTCGACGAGCTCCGCGCCGCCCATGACGCGGGGGGGCTCGTTGAGCTCGTCGATGGCGAAACCCCAGCCGGCTTCCGCGTAGAGGCGGAGGGCGGACGTCGCGCGCCACGCCGCGCCGAAGGCGAGCTCGTTGCGCGCGTAGGAGATCCGCTGGACCCCGACGCGGTCGATGTACTCGTCGCCGAGGTGGGAGGTGATGTGCCAGGGGTGCAGCTTGAGGGCCAGCGGGCCGCGGCTCCAGACGAGGGGGAAGCCGAAGCGGAAGTCCGCCGCGTCCATGTCCAGGTCTTCCTCGAGGTCGAAGCGCCCGACGACGCCGCCCTCGCCGACGAGCTCGAACGCGTCGTCGCCGTTCTTGATCCGGACGAGGGCCTGCTCCTCCCCGAACGCGTTCTCGAGCTTGGCGTTGTCGTCCTTCAGGGAGAACTGGGCGCGGCTGCCGGTGAAGGGGGCGCGGGGGTCGGCCAGCGCGTGGGGATAGAGAAGGCCGGAGGGCAGCCAGGTCGTCTCGCTCTCCGGGGCCGCCGCCTGCAGCAGGAAGGCGAGGAGCATCGATCCGCTGAGCCCCGCCGACCGCCGATGCTACCTCAGAATTTGCGCTCCAGGCCGAAGAGGAGGCCGTCGGGGGAGAGCTCGAGAAAGGGTTCGCCGTGGTCGCCCAGGGGGTCGACGAGCCACGTCGGCGCTCCCGCCCGCTTGGCCTGCCAGCGCAGCTCGCCCAGGAGGGCGCCGATCGGCGCCGTGACCAGGAGGTCGGTCCTGGACGGCGGCTCGTAGACGTTCTCGAAGACGTACTCCCACATCAGCGAGCCGAACGCGTCGAAGAGCGCCGCCTCGCCCAGGCTCCAGCCGTGGTTCCGCGCCATCATGTGCGTCTCGGAGCCGGACACCGGGTGGAGCACGTAGTTCACGAAGTCGTTGTCGACGTCGTGCGCGACCGGCCTGCGCGTCACGCCTTTCACCCAGCGCTTGAGGCTGATCCCCTCGTCCCAGCCGCCGACCGATCCCGGGGACGCCGCGGCCAGGACCACGGGCACGGCGTACTCCGTGAGAAGCACGTTGTAGGGGCGCGCGTAGTCGGGGGGCCGTTCCGACGTCCCGGCGCATCCGGTCGCCAGCGCGAAGAGGACCGCGGAGATCCGTCCCATTCCCTCAGCGTATCACGCAAATGTGAACGCGGCTACGGGCGCCGTTCGAGCTCCTTGGCGCGCGCCCCCAGGCCTTTCTTGCGGTAGGCCTTCAGGAGGACGTCGAGCTTCTTCGGCTCCTTCGCGGCCGCGCCCTCCAGCTCGGCGTGGCGCGCCTGGAGGCGCTCCAGCCGCGTGCGCGGCGCGATGTCCCCTTCGGGGCGGAGCAGGGCGGCGGCGCGCTCGAGGGCGCCGAGGACGTCGGCCAGGCTCTCGGGCGTCTCGTCGGCTTTGGCCAGGCCCGCCTCGGCCGCGTCCAGCTCGCGCGCGGAGGCGCGGGCCCGCTCGGCGGCGAGCTGGCGGCGGAGCTCCCCGAGCGCGTTCCGCAGCGCGGCGACCCGCTTCAGCGTGTCCTCGAAGGCGGGCCCGATCGCCTCGGGGCTGACGACCTCGGGATTGGAGAGCTTGAGGGCGACCGGCTCCAGCTTGGCGTGGAGGTCGTCGAGCGCCCCCGGCGGGAAGAGCTCGCCGCGGCCGAGCCCGGCGCTCCAGCGGGCCGCCTGGGCCTCGATCTCCTCGAGGGCCTTGGCGAGGCCCGCGTGGATCTTGATGTCGGCGGCGTAGCGGTCGATGAGCTGGCCGTCCCGCTCGAGGCGCGCCAGGAGCTCGCGGACGCGCGCGGCCAGGACGTCCTCGTCGGCGGGCACGGGGCGGTCGAGGACGCGCCGGACCGTCTCGATCTCGTCGGCGGCGTTGGCGTACTCGCGGGCCTCGATGTGGCGCCGCAGGCGCGCGTAGCGGACGACGGCGAGCTCGACGCGGTCGGTGGTCTCGATCCGCTCGGCCAGGGCGTTCAGCCGCCGGACCTCGGGCGACGAGAGCGGCAGGTCCTGGGCGTCCTGCCGGGCCTCGGTGATCTGGGTGCGCGCGACGACGAAGTCCCGCGTTTCCAGGGCCGCCTCGGCCATGTCGAGCGAGCGGTCCAGCCGGCGCCGGTTCTGGAGGTCCTCGCCGAAGCGCAGCCCCGACCACACCGCCATCGCGACGATGAGCGATCCGGCCGCCGTGAAGAGGACGGACCGGCCCCAGCGCGCGGGCCGCCGCTCGCGGCGCCGGAAGCCGCGGCGTTCGAGGCGGCGGAGCTCCAGCGCGCGGCGCTTCTCGATCAGCGAGACCCGGTCCCGGACGCCTTTCAGGAACGCCTCCCCGCGGGGCTCGACGACCTCCTTGTGGAACGCGAGGGCCTCCTCGTAGAGGTTGAGGCGCTCGTTGACGGAGGCTTCGACGTCCCGGGCGTGCCGGTCGGCGCAGTCCTCATAGAGGGTGAAGAGCTTCCTCACCTCGGCGACGCGGAGGCCGCCGCCCGCCGCGGCGAGCGCCGCCCGCTGGCGCCGGACCTCCTTCGTGAGCCGCCGGGCCGCGCGCGCGTCCTCGCGCCGCTGCCGGCGCGTGGCCTCCGTATAGAGGAGGGCGTTGCTCTCGTCGAGGAACTTGAGCTGGGAGCGGACCTCGAACGTGCCCAGGCGGCCCTTGAGGTCCTTGGAGAGCATCATCATGACGACGTCCTCCAGCTCCTCCGAGACGCGCGGGTTCGCTTCGCGCGGCCAGCGCGGGTCGCGGGGGCTCTGGATGAGGGCGACGGCGTCCATGGGGCGCGAGGCCTTGGCGGGCGGGTCTCCGGTGAGCAGGCGGTAGAGCGTGGCGCCGAGGGAGTAGACGTCCGACTGTTCGATCGACGGCTCGCCGCGCGCGCGCTCCGGATCGAGGTAGAAGGGCGTGCCGATGATGACGCCGGTGGCGGTGAGATGGCCGTCGACGGCCTCGTCCAGCGCCTTGGCGATGCCGAAGTCCGTGAGCTTCACGGCGCTGAGGTCGTCGCGGACCAGGATGTTGCCCGGCTTGAGGTCCCGGTGGAGCACGCCCTGCTGGTGCGCGTGGATGAGGCCCTCGAGCGTCTGCCGGATGACGTGGATCATCTCGGGGATGGAGAGCTTGAGGTTCTCGACGGGGGAGGCCTCGACGTACTCCATGGCCGCGAAATGGTGCGGGCCGGACACGCCGCTTTCGACGACCTTGACGATGTTGGGATGGTTGAGGCGGGAGAGGAACTCGATCTCGCGGGCGAAGCGCTTCACGACCTCGGGATTGCGGGCGAGGTCCGGGTTGAGGATCTTGATGGCGCGGCGGTAATCCTGGCCGAGCCGGCGGTGGGGGCTGACCCACTCCAGCATCTGGCGGTACATCTCG
Source organism: Planctomycetota bacterium (assembly GCA_036383955.1). GTDB lineage: Bacteria > Planctomycetota > MHYJ01 > MHYJ01 > JACPRB01 > JACQFK01. The sequence continues at coordinate 3,648 of DASVNH010000180.1, forward strand.
GCGTCGGGGGGATGCCGCAGGAACTCCTCGGTGCGCTTCCGCATCCACTCGAGGATCCGCTCCTTCTCCTCGCGGGTCAGCTCCTCCTCCTGGGACGTCACGCCGGCGACCTTGCGGAGGTCGCGGTGGTCGCCGCGGAGCAGCTGCGTCCCCAGCTCGGCCGAGGGGATGAGCCAGCCTTCCCATACTTCGCCCATGCCGCCGGCGGCGACCCGCCGGATGATGACGTAGGAGCCGAAGGCCGTCTTCTGCGGGATGATCCGGACGTCGCCCCGCGGCTCAAGCGAAGGATTCGCGTCGTTCGCCGTCATGGGATTTCTCCGAGAGCGGGACCGCCCCCGATTCAAGTCTAGCACGCCTTCCGGCGGATGGGCGCTAGACTCCACCCATATGCGGGTCCTTTTGGCGCTCCTTGTCCAGGCCGGCGACGGCCTCGACGGCCGGATCTGGGTCGGCTACCAGGGCTGGTTCAACGCCGAAGGCGACGGCGCGGGCCGCGGCTGGACCCACTGGACGAAGAAGCCGGCGCGGCCCTTCGATCTCGGCAACGCGCGGATCGATCTCTGGCCCGACGTCTCCGAGCTCGGGCCCGACGAGCGCTTCGCCACCGGTCTCGCGCGCGCCGACGGCCGGCCCGCCGAGGTCTTCAGCTCGTTCAAGCCCGCCACCGTGCGCCGCCACTTCCGCTGGATGAAGGACTACGGCATCGACGGCGCCTTCGTGCAGCGCTTCGTCGTCGACCTCCGCGATCCCCGCGCGCGCGCCCACGTCGACGCCGTCCTCGCCGCCTGCCGGGCGGGCGCGAACGAGCACGGCCGCGCGTTTTCGATCATGTACGACCTCACGGGCCTCACGTCGGCGCGCATGGGGGAGGTCGCCGCCGACTGGAAGGCGCTGCGGAAGGTCGTCGACGACCCCGCCTACCTGAAGTCGCGCGGCAAGCCGCTGGTGGCCGTCTGGGGCGTGGGCTTCGGCGACGGCCGCGCGTATTCTCTCGCGGACGCGGCGGGGCTGCTCGACGTCCTGAAAGCCGACGGCTGCGCGGTGATGCTCGGCGTGCCCACGTACTGGCGCGAGCTCGACCGGGACGCGGCGAAGGACGCGGCGCTGCACGACCTCCTGCGGAAGGCGGACGTCGTCAGCCCCTGGACGGTGGGCCGCTACGCGTCGCCCGGCCAGGCGAAAGCGCACGGCGAGAAGGTCGTGGCGGCGGACGTCGCCTGGTGCCGGCAGGCGGGCGTCGGCTATCTCCCCGTGGTCTTTCCCGGCTTCAGCTGGCACCACATGAACGGGAAGCCGCTGGACGAGATCCCGCGGCGGAAGGGCGAGTTCCTCTGGGCCCAGCTCGCGGCGGCGAAGCGGGCGGGGATGTCGACGGCCTACGTCGCGATGTTCGACGAGGTGGACGAGGCGACGGCGATCTTCAAGTGCGCGAGCGACGTCCCCGGCTTCGTCACCACCGAGGGCCTGCCGAGCGACCACTACCTGAAGCTGACGGGCGCCGGCGCGCGGATGCTGCGCGGCGAGATCCCGCTCAGCGACGTTCCGCCGCGCTGATTGCGCGTCACGCCCATCGATTCCGCGGCTCGTCTCTCCTCGAGAGAGGTGAAGTATGAGCCCGTCCGCCCGCACCCGGCTCGGCGTGCCCCTGATTCTCCTGGTCGCCGGCGTCACGACGGCGCTGGTCTCGACCGCCGGCCAGGATTCCCGGGAGCCCCGGGACCTCGCCAACCACCACGCCCACGCGGACGCGGGCCTCGACAGCCGCAACGTCGCCGGCCTGAAACCGGCCTGGAAGATCGGCACCGAAACCTACGTCACCCACCGGCCGCTCATCGAGGACGGCCGCGTGTACTTCGCCGACTGGGGAGGGCGGGTCTACGCCGCGGACTTGCGGAGCGGGAAGATCCTGTGGGCCCGGGACGTCGAAACGCCCCTGAAGGAACGCCCCTGGCACGGATTCGCGGGGACCGGCGCGCTCGGCGACGGCCTCCTTTTCGAGGCGAGCGCCGAGGGAAACGCGTTCGCGCTGGACGTCCGGACCGGCGAGCTCCGCTGGAAGGTCCGGCTCGCGCCCGGGGAGCCGACCGCGGGCAACGCGGGCCCGCTGCTCTACCACGAAGGGCTCGTCTACGCGGGGCTCTGCTCGGCCGAGGAGCTGATCCAGGAGAAGGGGTTCCGGCCCGCGTTCCGCGGCGCGGTGATCGCGCTCGACGCGAAGACGGGGAAGACGGCCTGGACGCTGCGCCTGGCGGAGCCGCCGGCGAACGGCGTGGCGGTCTGGGGCGGGTTCGCGCTCGACGCGGACACGCGGACGCTGTTCTTCACGACGGGCAACAACTACACGGGGGCGGCCACGGACCTGGCGGACGCGGTGGTGGCCGTCGACGGCCGCGCGGGGAAGGTCCGCTGGAAGCGGCAGATCACCGAGAACGACGTGTGGACCATGACCGACCCGAAGGGGCCGGACTACGACTTCGGCACGGGCCCGCAGCTCTTCGAGGTCCAGCGGAACGGGACGTCGCTGCGCCTCGTCGGCGCGGGCCAGAAGAGCGGCGTCTACGTGGCGCTGGACCGCGAGACGGGGACGCCCGTGTGGCAGGCGGCCGTCGGCTACGGCGAGCTCGCCGGCGGGATCCTGGCGGACGCGTCGGTCGCCGACGGCCGCGTCCTCGTCTGGAGCAACAACTCGTTCAACCCGTACACGCGCAAGCCGGGCGACTGTCCGATGAGCGTCAAGGCCCTCGACGCGGCGACGGGCGCGACGCTCTGGGCGCTCCCCAAGCCGCAGCCGGCGGGGGTCACGGCCGCCGGCTTCCTGTCGAAGGACGTGTACTTCGTGCCGTCGCTCGACGGCCAGATCCGCGCCTATCGCGCGGGGGACGGCCGGCTGCTGTGGATGAGCCCCGAGGAGGACGCCTCGATCGGCGCGTCGATCGCGGCGGGCGGCGGGGTCCTCTGCGCGGGCCGGGGCGTCCCCGAGATGTTCGGCGGCAAGGGGAAGACCGGGCACGGCGTCTGGGCGTACGCTCCCGTCACGGGCTCAAGATGAAGCGCACCTCGTCGATCCAGAGGCGGACCTCGTCGGCCGCGGCGCCGCCGAGCAGCGCGGTGGCGTCCGCGACGACGATCTGCTTGATCTCGGCGCCGTCGAGGCGGCCGTTCTCGTCCTGGCTGTCCTGCGCGAGCGCGAACTCGCCGAACGCCGCGGCGAAGGCCGTCCAGCCGTCCGCCGCCCTGAGCTCCACGACCTTGTCGTAGCGCGAGCCGTCCTTCTCCTCCAGGTTCACGATGTAGGTGCCGTCGTGCGACACCCGGAGCCAGAGCTCGAGGGAGGCGGCCTTGTCGAGCTTGATCTTCTCGACGGAGCGCATGATCGCGTGGGCCTTGGCGGCCTTGCGGGGATAGCTGAACTTGAGGGCCTGCTTGCCGCCGGTGGGCGGCGCGAGGGTGTCGACGGCCACCGGGGCGTCGTAGAGGTTGATCTTGAGGGCGTCGCCGAACTCCACGCTGAGCGGGGACCAGCGGATGACGGGGGATTCGAAGTTGTCGACGAGATGGACGGGGACGACCTTCGTGGCGCTGGTGAAGCCGGTGGTGAAGGGGACCGGCTTGGAGGAGAAGCGGACGTCGTCGAGCCCCAGCGTGCGCGTGCCCTTCGTGTCGGGCACGAGCGCGGCGAGGAAGCCCGCGAAGTCGAAGAGGTGGAAGGAGGCGATCTGGTCGAGGTCGAGCTTGCCGTTGTCGTCCTTGGCCGGGTCGTCGGCGGCGAACTCGTCGAGGTTGACGGCGACTTCCTGCCAGGCGCCGGTGCCGACGGAGAACGCGGCCTGGTAGCCGGCGCCGTTGCGTTCGGTCAGGGAGACGACGACGGCCGTCGCCGCCGACGATTTGACCCAGAAGCGGAGCGACTTCATGCCGCTGAGGTCGATCTCGCCCTGGCGGCCGAGGACGCGGATGACGCCGGCGGTGACCTCGTGGGTGTAGGCGAGCGCGCCCTTGCCCGCCTTGGCCCCGTCCTTGACGACGGCGATCTTCGACTCGCCGTCCTCGGCGATGGCGCCTCCTTCGAGCTTGAACAGCGTCCAGCCGGCGAGCTCGCCTTCGAAGTCGTCGATCTTGAACGTCTTTTCTTCCTGCGGGATCAGGGCGAGGAGCGCGAACGCGGCGATGAGTCTCATGGTTTTTCCTCCGACCCCCGCCAGTACCGGACGCCCCCGGGGCCGGTTTCAGCTTTCGTGGACGTCGAGAGGATAGGGGCCCGCCAGCTGCGCCCCGGCGACGAGGTAGACCTGGTAGGAGCCTCGCAGGTCGGCATGCGGCAGCGCGGACCCGACCGAGAGCGAGAAGGCGCCGCGGACGCGCCCGTTTTCCCCTCGCACGGGGACCTGCGCGCGCAGCAGGACGGGGCGAGGGTCGTCCAGCTTGAGGAAGAGGATCGTGATCGGGCTGACCCAGGCTCCCGCCTCGTCCTCGAAGACGGGGATGGCCTTGACGTCCGCGTCCACCGTGCCGCGGGCCTCGAGGCCGCGCGCCGGGGACGTCGCGAGGATCAGCGTCGTGCCCGCCCCTTCGCCCTGGGCGTCGCCGGGCTTGATGAAGGGGGAGCGGCGCGCGGTGGTGCGCGACGCCGAAGGCGAGCGATCGAGGCGTTCCGAGACGGCCACGTTCGACGGCCAATCGTGGTAAACGACCGCCAGCGCGAGGCGTCGGGGCTCTTTCGTGAAATCGGGGAAGAGGCGCCTCAAGTCCAGCAGGTCCACGCCCGTCGTGCGGGCCGAGGGGGGCGGATCGTTCGGCGGAGGGCCGGTGCGGGAGGGGCGGGGCGTGAGATCCCGCCGCTGCCGGCCGTCGGATTCGTCCCGGAACGCGACGGAGGCGGCCGTGTCTCCGTTCCGCAGGTCCGTGGCGATCAGCAGCGTGTTCTGCCTGAGGTCCGCCTCCCAGGCGCGGCGGGGCGTGTGCTGGTACGCGACGAGGACGGGCCACGGATCCTTCTCGCCGGGAGCGTCCAGCTTTCGCGGGGCGACGAGGGCCACGAAGCCTTCGGGCTCCGGGGTCGGGCGCGCGGGGTCCGTCGCCAGGGCGTCGAGCACGGCCCGGGTCAGCTGGGCAACCCGCCCGTCGTCCAGGTCTTTGAACGCCGAGTCCGCCAGTCTCAGCGCTTCCAGGGCTTTGTCGCGGGACGCGTTCATAAGAGGCCGCTCATATCTTCGACCAGGACGTAGGGCTGGCACGCGGGGCAGAATTCGCCCAGCGTCCCGGGGATGGGACCGGTGCGGTACATGAGACACTTATCGCGCTGCCAGACGCAATGCCAAGGTTGATGGTGGGTGATGTCGGGATGAGGGTGCGCGGGCGCGTAATCGGGCTGCGTCCCGGGCTCGCAGGCCTGCTTGAACCCGTGGCCGATTTCATGGGCGATCGTGTTCTGGAATTCCGGCAGGTCGCGCGGATCGCAGCCGGCGATGATGTCCTGGCTCGACGCGTCGTAGGCGCCCAGGCTTTTCCGCGCGCCCTTCAGCGCCAGATCCAGGATGTCGACATGGGTCGCGTCCGCGAACGGAAGCGATCCCGACGGCCGGCGCAGTTTCACGTCGTAGTAGTACAGCCGGTTCGGATCCACGAACAGATCCTGGTCCGTCAGCGGTCCCGATCCAAGAGTCCGGTACGCCCCCGTGGACGGGTCGAGGACCTTGGCGTTCCAGGTCCCCGAGACGATCAGGCCGCCTCCCTGGAGGGGAGGCATCACGATCATTTCGGACATGTACAAGTCGACGGGAAAGTTCGACGCCTCGACCTGGGTCTTGGAAACGGGCTTCGTGTTCTGGGCCGGATTCCAGACCGCGTCGCAGATCAGGATGGGGACCTTGACGGGCTTGTCGGTCTCGCGCCGCAGGCCCTGGAAGAACGTCCGCTTGGTCGCGTCCGTGGCGACCAGCGCCGTCTCCGGGCCCCCGCCGAGCTCCACCACATACCGCGGATAGAACACGGGAACGCCCCACGCGTCGACGGCGCTTCGCGAAAGGACGACGCTGCCCGCGTCCTCCATGCGCGCGTAGACGTTGTCCCACTTCCGGGCGGCCGCGCCGAGGTCGGGATAACGGAAGCCCTCCACTTCGACGCGCTGGACCCAGAACTTGCGCCAGACCTGGATCGGCTTGGCGGCGAACACGGGCGCGCGCTTCGCGAGCTCGGCGTGGCCCCGCACGTACCGCGTCAGATGCGGATCCTGGTCGAGGTAGGCCGCGGGATGGAAGACGTCCCCGCCGAAGCGCGAAAGAAAAACGGACTGCCTGGCCGTGCCGCTCGCGTCCGTCACGGCCTGGAAGCCGTAGAGCCCGTCCCGCCCGATCCGGTCGCGGTGCTTCACGGGGTCCTGGATGTCTTTCCAGATCCAGCTCTTGGGCAGCGCCTTGCCGTTGTTCGGGTCCGGCGCCAGCATGAAATGTACCGGAATGCCCGGCAGCGCGGGCTTCAGCGACGCCCGCAGCGTCAGCTCCCGCCCGTCCGGATCCGGCATCAGGTTGATGTAGAACCGGCCGTTCGCCTCGTCCCAGGCCGTCGCTTCGCCCGCCGGCGTCGCGTAGTCGACCTTCAGCTCCGCGATCTCCGCGACCGTGAGGCGCGCGACGGCGCCCTCCCGCTTCGGCGTCTTCGCGAGGCCGCCCGGGGCGCGGTCCAGGCCGAGCTTCAGGTGGACGTCGCCCAGCTTCGCGCTCGCCTCGCGCCCCTCGACCCAGAGCGTCTTGTCCGCCGCCTTCAGCGCGCCGACCTTGAGCGAGTAGGGAAGCGGCAGCGCGGCGCCGTCCCATTCGACGTCGTAGAGCGCGACTTTTTCCGCCTCCAGCGTGATCCGGTAGTCGTCGACGCCCGCCGGCCAGCGCGCCGCGTCCAGCTTCCGGAGGACCAGCTTCGCCCGCGCGTGGTGTCCGCCCCGCTGGACGTGCAGCCAGCGCGAGCCGTCCGCCTTTTCCGCGTCCGCGACCTCGATCTGCGCCGGCAGCGTCAGCGCCTTCAGGTCGTCGTGGTATTTGGAGACCGGATCCGTGTCCGGATTCACGTGGATCCGGCCGATCGCGTCGACGTCCTGCTTGTGGAGCGCCAGGTTCAGCTCGACGACCGCCATCGCCGCCTTCGCCGGCGCGCGCTCGAAGCGCTCGTCCTCCTCGGCCTCGAGGGCGAGCTCGAGAAGTCCCGCTTTCACGGCCTTGAGGAAGACCTTCGCGGGGACGGGCCGGCCGAGGTCGAGCTTCGTCGTCAGCTTCTCGTCCGCGTAGGCCTCCACCTCGCCCACGCCCTGGAACGAGAGGCGCAGGCCCTTCTCGAACTTGGGCGCCTCGGGATCCTGGGTGAACGAGCACTCGATCCGGGTGGCGTCCGGAGAGCGGAGCAGCGCGACGGCGTACTCCAGCGCGAGCTCGGGCGTGACCTTCGGCTTCTTCGGCGGGGCGGCTTTGCGGAACGTCGTGCCCCCCGTGAACAGCGAGGCGCGGATGATCGTCGTCCCGCCGCGGGTGGTGACCGGCGACGCGGGCTTCTTTTCTTCTTGGGCGGGCGCGGGCTCGACGTAGGCGGGAAGGGCGGAGCCTCCGGCCGAGGAGGCGGCCGCGGGGGGAAGCTCCCAGACCAGGCGGCCGTTCTGGATCGCCGAGGCGATTCTGCGGATCACGGCGTCGTGGTCGGCGCGCCCCTGGCCGCCGTCGAGCGCTCGCAGCTCGTTCATGAGGAGGTCGCTCTTCGCCGCCCGGAGCTCGCTCACGATCCGGTCGAAGCTGAGATCGCGGCGGACGCGGGCGTCGGGCGCGGCGCGATCGACGATGCGGGAACCGTCCGGAAGGCGGGCGTAGCTCATCGGGCACGAGCATTCAAGCCGCGCCGGGCGATTCGTGCAACGGTTTTGGAACGTCTACCTTTTGATCCCGCCTCCGCTGGCCACGAGGCGGCGCGTGGCGCGCTTCAGGAAGAGGACGGCGAAGCAGGTATCCCAGGTCGGCTTCTTGAAGTGGCTCTCGTCCCACGAGCCGTCGGGCTTCTGCGCCGCCAGGAGCACGCGCGCGCCGTCGAAGTACCAGTCGTGATTCCCGATGAGCGAGGTGTCGTAGAGCATGCCGGTCCGCTCGAGGGCATAGAGATAGTAGTAGAGCCAGGCGGTCTCGACGCCCTTCGACGTCTCGCAGGGGCCGACGTTCTTCGTCACCGTCCAGTTCTTGTCCAGCCACGCCAGGCCGTCGAGCACCACCTTGTCCTTCTTCCACTCCTTGCCGAGCATGTAGTCGTAGATGCAGACGGCGCCGATCGCGCCCGCCGTCATGGACGAGTAGGGCACGCCGCCGTGGCCGCACTCCGCGCCGCCCTGGCCGTCGTTGTAGCACCACCCGCGCGGCTCGCCGAGCGCCATCCCGCCGCTGGCGACCGCCGGCCGGTCCTTGCCCTTCTCGCCGGCGTGCTGGTTCTGGACCCAGTACTCGCGGCACTTCTGGACCCATTCCTTGGGGAAGACGATGCCCGCGTCGTGGCAGGCGCGCATCCCGAGCGCGCCGTACTGGGCGTTCGAGTTGTCGCTGCGCTGCTCGGGCCCTTCCTTCTTCTTCGTGAGCTTGACCTTATTCACGACCGCCGGCTTGACCTTCTCGCCGGCCGGGGGCGGGGCGTTGACGTCCTTCACGCCGCCGGCCGACGCCACGGACTTGCGGCCCGGGCTCGGGACGTCCGCCGTGTAGGCCGTCGGCTCCCCGTAGGCGAAGCCGCCGTTGGCCTTGATGTTGTCGAGGAGGAACTGCCCGCACTGGGAGATCTTGTACTGGTAGGCGACGCGGTCGAGCTCCTCGAGGCACATGGCGAGGAGGGCGACGCCGTAGGTCTTCGCGAGGGGGGCTTCGAGGCACTTCTTGAGGAGGGCTTCGAAGGCGGGATCCTTCTCCGAGACGCCGCCGTGGATGAAGGTGAGCAGCTTGAGCTCGTCGGAGTCGCCGACGTGCGAGTTCGGGGAGTCGGAGGTCTTCAGGAACTTGAGCCCCGCCTCGATGGCCTTGTCGATGGAGGCCTGGTCGAGCGAGACCGGCTTCTTCTTGTTGGGGTCGTCCTGGGCCAGGAGGCCCGGGGCCAGAAGCGCCGAGAGAACGAGAGCCAGCCGTAGATCCCGCATGGAAATCTCCCCTACGGCTCGCCCTGTTACCTAACGTTTAGACACCGGGAAAGGTGACTGACGGGGAATCCGGAATCCGGAATCCGGAAGCCAGGGGAAGACGGAAGACGGAAGCCAGGGAGTCAGCGGGCGACGAGGCGGCGGGTGATGAACTCGCGCAGGGGAGGGAGGAGGGGCTTCTTCATGAGCTCGACGGCGGCGTCGCGGTTCGCCGCCACCCAGGGCTCGAGGGCGTACCAGATCATCAGCGGGAGGTTGGGGTCCTCGACGTCCTCCATCCGCCCGGCGAGCGCCTCGAGGAGCGGGTAGCGGTCGTTCAGCGGCATGCGCTGGCAGGCGCTGGCGAGCCAGAGGCGCACGACGGCCGACGGATCCTTCTTCGCCATCTCGAGGAGCGTCGCGGGCCGGAAGGCTTCGCCGTCCTCCAGGTCGAGGCGGATGCCCCAGGCGCGCACGTACTCGTCGCCGTCGGTTTGGAGATTCGCCGGCTCGCCCAGATTGCCGGTGACGCGCAGCGCCCAGATTGCGCGGAGCTGGGCCGCCCGATCCTTCCCCTTCAGGCTGAAGGAGAGCTTCGGCTGCCGCTCCTGCAGCAGGCGACGCGCGCGCGTCACGATCCAGTCGTTCTTGTGGAACTGGAGCTCCATCAGCTCCTCGGTCGTGAGCTTCGCCAAGTCGACCGGAGGGGGACGTCGCTCCCCGTAGCTCACCTTGTAGATCCGCCCCGTCAGCTGATGCGGGTTGCGCGTGTGGCACTCGCCGCGGTCGTACCAGTCGCTCACGAAGAGCGAGCCGTCGGGGCCGCCCTGCACGAGCACGCCCATGTGCATCGGGTCGTCGGAGACCAGGAAGTCCGGCCCGTGCCCGGCCGCGAAGCCCGAGCCGCGGCGCCGCAGGAGGTCGTTGTTCACCCGCTTGCCGTGGATGTTGTTCGTGAAGAACGTGCCGCGATACTCGGCGGGGAAGCTGTCCCCGAGATAGATGTAGGCGCCCGAGTGCGCGTGGCCGCCGCCGACGGCCAGCTGCTCGGGCGGGCCGCCCCGCGAGGTCTGCAGCGGCCCCTTGTAATGCAGGTGGTCGGCGATCGCGTCGATGCGCTTGTAGGCGTGGCGGCTCGACGGCCGGTTGCGCCACGGCTCGTAGTGCGCCCCCTGGATGGCGTGGTAGAGGTGGACGTCGACGCACGTCGAGATGAAGGCCTCGCCGTTCTCGTCGAAGGCGACGCCCCAGGGATTCGTCGTGCCGTCGCAGAAGGCCTCGAAGACCTTGCGGACCGGATGCCAGCGCCAGACGCCGCCGTCGTAGCGGATCCGCTTTTCGGGCGGCGTGCCGGGCGGGCCGATGTCGGAGATCGACGTCCTCCCATGCCCCGCGTAGAGCCAGCCGTCGGGGCCCCAGCTGAAGCCGCTGACGATGTTGTGCTTGCCCTCGAGGCCGAAGCCGTCGAGAAGGACCTCGGGGGGGCCGTCGGGGACGTCGTCGCCGTTCCGGTCGGGGATGAAGAGCATCTGGGGCGGGGCGGTGACGAAGACGCCGCCGAAGCCGGTCTCGATTCCGGTGACGTAGGTCAGCTTGTCGATGAACAGCGTCTTCTTGTCGAACGTGCCGTCGTTGTCGGCGTCTTCCAGGATGATGATCCGGTCCTTCGGCAGCCAGTGCGGATAGGCGAGGCCTTCGACGGCCCAGACGCGGCCGCGGTCGTCGATCGAGAACGCGACGGGCTGGACGAGATCGGGCTCGCCGGCGAAGAGCGAGACCTTGAAGCCCGCGGGGACATGGAGCTTCCGGACGGTTTCCGCGGGAGAGAGAGGCTCCTGGAGGAGGCCCGCGAGGAGGAGGGAGATCATGCGGATATCTTACGGGCGCAAGGTGGGAGAAGCTCCTTTCCAGGTGACATCGGCGGTCGGGCCGTAGGTGGGAGGGACGGGCTTGCCGAGGAGGCGCAGGTACGCGCCGAGCTGGGTGCGGTGGTGGGCGGTGTGGAGGACGCGGCGCCAGAAGATCCAGATCCGCTCGCGGACGACGTCGAAGAACGGCACGGTCTCGAGCCACCAGTCCTGGGTCCGCGAGGCGATGAACGCGAGCCGGGGCACGCTGAGCTCGCGGAGGCGGCGGACGAACGCCTCGGGCGTGTCCTCGGACGGCGGCACCTCGGCGGCGGGCGGCTCCGGCGAGCCGAGGAACTCCCCGAAGAAGCGGCGGGCGGACAGGAGCTCGTGCTTCAGGACTTCGCGCACGGTCATGGACTTGGGATGGATCCGGTAGGGGAGGTCGTCGGGCCCGAAGCAGGTCCAGACCGAGGCCACCTTGTTGATCTCGCCCGCGTAGGTGTCGACGAGATGCTGGAAGAGCGGGGAGGAGGCCCGGGGGACCTCGCCGACCCAGGTGAACGGATAGTCCATCGCCACCACCTCTCCTTCGCAAGAGCGGGGCCCGCGGCCCGTGAGGTAGTTCTACGTTAGCAAACCACCCGGCGGTAGGAACAGGGCCGCAAAGCTACGCGGCTGTCGCGGATTGTACGCTACTCTTTCGCAGTAGGCAGCGTCTCTGCCCGCGCGCCGCGTGGCACCGGGCTTGCGTCAGTCCGGCGCATGAACGCAGAACGCGCGCTGGATCGGGCCGTCGAAAAAGCCGTCGAACACGCCGTCTTCGGACGCCGGCCGCTGCTCAAGGGCGCGGCGGCGGCGCTGGCCTCGGTCTTCCCGATGGGCGCCGCGAAGGCGCTCGCGCAGGAAGGCGTGGGCCCGATCGAGAAGAAGCAGCCGAAGATCGGCTTCATCCCCATCACCTGCGCGACGCCGCTCATCATGGCGCAGCCGATGGGCTTCTACGCGAAGCACGGGCTCGACCCCGTCGTCGAAAAAGTGGCCGGCTGGGCGATGATCCGCGACAAGTCGATCACGGGCCAGACCGACGCCACCCACATGCTCACGCCCATGCCGCTGGCGTGCACGCTGGGCCTGGGCTCGCAGGCGGTGCCCTTCGTCATGCCGGCGATCGAGAACGTCAACGGCCAGGCCATCACCCTCCATAAGAAGCACAAGGACCGCAAGGACCCGGCGAGCTGGAAGGGCTTCACCTTCTGCGTGCCCTTCGAGTACTCCATGCACAACCTCCTGCTCCGCTACGTCGTCGCGGAAGCGGGGCTCAATCCGGACGTCGACATCAAGATCCGCGTCGTTCCTCCGCCCGAAATGGTGGCGAACCTGCAGGCGGAGAACGTCGACGGCTACCTCGCGCCGGATCCCTTCAACCAGCGGGCCGTGCACCAGGGCATCGGCTTCATCTGGAAGCTGAGCCGGGACATCTGGGCGGGGCATCCGTGCTGCGCGTTCGCGACGTCCAAGGCCTTCGCGACGCAGAACCCGAACACGTTCCGCGCGCTCCTCAAGTCGATCATCGACGCGACCTTCCACGTGAAGAAGCCGGAGAACCGCGCGGAGGTCGCCAAGGCCATCGCCCCGCGCAACTACCTCAACCAGCCGGTGGAGGTCGTCGAGCAGGTCCTGACCGGGAAGTTCCCCGACGGCCTGGGCAACACGCTGGACGTGCCGGACCGGATCGACTTCGATCCCTACCCCTGGCACTCGATGGGGGTGTGGATTCTGACGCAGCTGAAGCGCTGGGGGTACATCGCGCAGGACATCGACTACAAGAAAGTGGCGGAGGAGGTCTTCCTCGCCGCGGGCTGCGGCCAGATGATGAAGGACCTGGGCCACGCGCCGCCGGCCGACACCTACCGGAAGCACGTGATCCTGGGGAAGGAGTTCGACCCCGAAAAGGCGGCCGAGTACGCCGCGAGCTTCCCGATCCGGAAGCAGTGAGATGGCTCCGACTCCCTGGAGATGGCTGGCCCTCTGCGGGCTGCTCGGGCTCGGCGCGCTCATCGCCTGGCACGTGGCGACGCTCGACCCGAAGAAGGAGGGGACCAAGCTGCCGGGGCCGGGGCCGACGTTCCGGGACGCGTGGGAGCTCTTGAAAGACCCGTTCTACGACAAGGGCTCGAACGACAAGGGGATCGGCGTCTACGCGGCCTACAGCGTCGGACGGGTGCTGGCCGGTTTCCTGGCGGGCACGGCGATGGCGATCGTTCTGGGCACGATCCTCGGCCTCAACCGGACGATCTTCCAGGCCTGCTCGCCGTACATGCAGATCTTGAAGGCGGTCTCGCCGATCGCCTGGATGCCGCTTTTCATGTACACGGTCAAGGACGCGGCCTGGGTGGCCTTCCTCGTCGTCTTCATGGCCTCGCTTTGGCCCACGGTGGCCACCACCGCGTTCGGCGTGGCCAACATCCGCAAGGACCTCCTGAACGTCTCGCGCATGCTCCAGCTCACCGGGTCGGAGCGGCTGTTCCGCGTCATCCTGCCGGCGGCGGGTCCCACGATCCTGCAGGGGCTCCGCATCTCCTACGGCGCCGCGTGGGTGGCCGTCGTCCCCGCCGAGGCTCTGCTCGGCACGCTGGGCCTGGGTTACTTCATCTGGAACGAGTGGAACGGGCTCAACCTCACGAGCCTCATCTTCGCCGTCATCCTCATCGGGCTGATCGGCGTGATCCTCGAGCTGGGCTTCAACCGCCTGGCGAAACGGATCGCGTACGCGGAAGCATGAACGAAAGAGCCAAGCGCCAAGCGCCAAGAACCCAAAGCGTCCCCCCCGCCCCCCCGAGGGGGAGGACGGGGTAAATGGCTTTTCTGGACGTCGACAACGTCAGCAAGCGCTTTCCCGAGCCGCAGGGGAAGGGGACGTGGACGGTCTTTGAGGACGTCCGACTCCGCGTCGAGAAGGGCGAGTTCGTCACGCTCGTCGGGCACTCGGGCTGCGGGAAGTCGACGCTCCTCTTCATGATCGCGGGGCTGGAGGAGGCGAGCTCCGGCTCCATCGTGGTGGACGGCCGCGAGATCGACGGCCCCGGCCTCGACCGCATGGTCGTCTTCCAGTCCTTCGCCCTCATGCCGTGGATGACGGTCTGGGACAATGTGCGCCTCGCCGTGAAGGCGTCCAAGCGGGGAGCCCCGAAGGAGGAGATCGATGCCCAGGTTCGCCGCACCCTGGAAATGGTGGGGCTGGCGGACGCCGCCCGGAAGAAGCCGGTCCATCTGTCCGGCGGGATGCGCCAGCGGGTCGGCCTCGCGCGGGCGTTCTCGACTCAACCGAAGATGCTCCTGCTCGACGAGCCCTTCGCGCAGATCGACGCGCTGACGCGCGGCGTCATCCAGGACGAGCTCGTGCGGATGTGGGAGCGGACGCGGAACACGGTCTTCATGGTGACGCACGACGTCGACGAAGCCATTCTCCTGTCCGACAAGATCCTGCTCATGACGAACAGCCCGAAGGCGCGGATCGCCGAGATCGTCCAGGTGGAGATCCCGCGGCCCCGGACGCGGGCGACGATCATCGACGATCCCGCGTACTCCAAGATCCGGCGCCACGTGCTCCATTTCCTGACGGAGCGATGCCGCTCCGGGGCCGAGGCGCCTCTCGCGGCGGCGGCGCTGCCGCCCGTCGTCCGGTTCGCCTAGTCGAAAGGAGCGATCGTGCTGGAAACCCTGCGCGCGAAGATGGCCGAAAAAAAGCTGACGTACGCGGACCTCGGCAGGACGATCGGCCGCAATCCCGTGTACGTCGCGGCCGTGCTGCACGGCCAGCAGCGCCTGAATCCTCCGGAGGCGGAGAAGCTCGCCGCCGCCCTCGGGGCGCCGGAGGCCGTCGCGACCCTCACCGCCTTCCCGGTCCGGACGGAGTTTCCGATCACGACCGACCCCTTCAAGTACCGGCTGCTCGAGATCGTGGGCGTCTACGGCGATCCGCTGCGCGCGATGGCCAACGAGATGTTCGGCGACGGCATCATGAGCGCGATCGACTTCACGATGGACGTCGAGAAGGTCACGGGCAAGGAAGGGGAGGCCCGCATGAAGATCACGATGTGCGGGAAATGGCTCCCCTACAAGCAGTACTAGGGGTGAGTCAACCTTGATTCCGTGGGTTGTGCCCGAAGGGGGCAACCCACGGAATCAAGTTAGTCGAACCACTAGGCTAACGTCCGGCCTTCCCCGGGGATCCGCCTCATGCGGGAGCGCATGGAGGTGCCGCATGGCCATCCGATGGGAAACGGACTACACGACCGCCCTCGACCGGGCGCGGGCGGAAGCCAAGCCGCTGTTCCTCGACTTCTTCTCGCCCACCTGAACCGGCTGCCAGCGCATGGATGCGGTGACGTATCCAAGGGCCGAATCGGAGCGGGCGCTGAACGAGGACTTCGTGACGTTCCGCCCGCGGATCGACGCGCACGAGGCGCTCGCCCGGCGCTTCCTCGTGGGCTGGACGCCGGGCCTCGTGTTCCTCGACGGGACCGAGGCCGTCCATTACCGCGCGTTCGGCTTCCATCCGCCCGCGGAGTTCGACCACCTGCTGCGCGTCGCGCGCGGGACGATCGCGTTCCAGCAGGGCGACTTCGCGCGCGCCCTCGAGGCCTTCTCCCGCGCGGCGGACGACCCCCGCCACAGCGCGCTCCGCCCCGAGGCGATCTACTGGCAGGGCGTCAGCCGCTACAAGACCGGCGACAAGGACGGCCTGGCGAAGACCTGGTCGCGCCTGCTCGACCTGTATCCCGACAGCCTCTGGGCCCAGCGGGCGAGCGTCATCCGCCCGCGCGCCGGGGCCGCGGCGTAACATGCTCTTCCACGACCGCAAACAAGCGGCGGGCCTGCTGGCGGAACGGCTGGCCCCTTATCGGGGAAGGCGCCCCCTCCTCCTCGGTCTTCCGCGGGCCGGGGTCGTCATGGCCCGCGAGATGGCCGGGGAGCTGGCGGGGGATGTCGACGTCCTCCTCGTCCGCAAGCTCCGGGCGCCGGATCGCCGGGAGATCGCGATCGGCGCCGTGACCGAGGACGGATCGCTCTTCCTGCCGCGACGGCTCGACGTCCCGCCCGCCTACGTCGAGGAGGAGAAGCGCGAGGCGCTCGCGGCGCTGCGGAGCCAGCGGGCGCTCTACACGCCGCGGCGCCGGGCGGCGTGCCCAGCGGGCCGGATCGCGATCGTCGTCGACGACGGCATCACCGCCGGCGTCGGGGCCGACGCGGTTCTGCGCGCGCTCCGCCGGGCCGGGCCGGCGCGGCTGATCGTGGCG
>DASVNH010000181.1:0-87326 GCA_036383955.1 Planctomycetota bacterium
GCCTGGCGGCTGTTCACGGCCATGTTCGTCCACGTCGGGCTGCCGCACGTGCTGCTGTCGATGGCCCTGGGCTTCGGGTTCGGGGCGTCGATCGAGCGGGCCGTCGGCTCCGGGAAATTCATCCTCGGCTATCTCGCCTGCGGGATCGCGGCGATCGCGGCGGGCGTGCTGGCCGTCGACGGCGCCACCGCGGGGTCGTCGGGCGCGACCTACGGCCTGGTCGGCATGACCCTGGTGCGGGTCGCGCACGCGTACGGCGGGCGGGCCGTCTTTCGACATCCGGAGGGCCTGCGCGCGCTGGTCATGCTGGGGCTGGGCCTCGCCCTGACCCAGACCGGCCTGCCCGTGAACAGCGTCGCGCATCTGGGCGGCCTGGGGACGGGCCTCGTCCTCGGCGTCCTGGAGTTCAAGGGCTCCGCCTGGCCCGTCCAGATCCGGGTCGCGGCCTGGATCGGGGCCTTGCTCCTGCTCGCCGCCCTGGTCGTCGCCGCCTGCGCGTAGAGTAAGTGATGCTGACGCTCGCGCTGGTCCTCCTGACGCAGGACTGGGTCAAGCGCACGCCGGTCGAGGGGACGCCGAAGTCGCCCCGCATGGGCTACGAGGGCGATTTCGTCTGGCACGCCCAGGGGGGCGTCCTCCTCCGCTACGGCGGTCACAATCCGGGCGGCGGCGGCGAGCAGCATTCGGAAGTCTGGGTCTGCGACCCCGGGACCTGGACCTGGACGCTCAAGGAGCCCGACGTCTCTCCGCCCGGCGTCTGCTGCGCCCAGCAGAACGCCTACGATCCGGTCCGCGGCCGCTACGTCCGCTTCCCCTCGTTCAGCGGCAGCCACGGCTGGCAGTGGCGGCGCGAGATCGACCTGAACCAATCGTCCGTCTGGACCTACGACCTCGCCGCCAACCGCTGGCGCGACCTCCGGCCCCTTCCGGCTCCGCCGCTGGCGCCCCTTCGCGCGACGGCCTGGGACGTCGACCACGACGTGATCGTCGTCTTCGGCGGGGAAGGCTCCCGCGAGGGCACCCTGGTCTACGACCCGTACGTCAACACCTGGACCCGGATGAAGCCGCCGAAGGAGCCCGAGTTCCGGAGCGGCGGCAACCTCGCCTACGACCAGGAGCGCAAGGTCCACGTCCTCTTCGGCTCCCAGTTCTCGAACGACCCGCGCACGTGGGCGTACGACCTCCGCAAGAACGAATGGCGCGACCTCGCGCCCCCCGCGTCCCCGCCGACGGACAAGAACGACGCCGTGCTGGCCTACGACCCGGGCAACAAGCTGATCGTCGCGATCGTCAAGGTCGCCGACGCGCTCGAGACCTGGCACTTCGACGGGAGCGCGTGGAAGAAGCCCGATCTCAAGGAGCCCGATCCCAGCGGCAACCGCGCGCGCGTGCTGGCCTACGCCCCCGAGCTCGGCGTCGTCCTCGAGAATTGCACCAGCAAGCCGCGCGAGCAGCAGATCTGGACCTACCGGCCGGGGCCGGGACGTCCTCCCGCGCCGCGCGTCCGGAGCGTCCGCGTGAGCGGCGCCGTCGTCACGTGGGACCCGCCCGTCGAGGCCAAGGTGCGGAAGGCGGTCGCCGACGTCCCCTGGAAGGCCGAGTACCGCGAGATCGGCTCCGGCGCGGGCTCCTTCACGGACCCGGATCCGGCCGGCCTGGCTTTTTACGAGGTCGAGGGCGTCCGCGCGCGCGCCCAGCCGCGGCTGGTGGAGGACGTCGTCGTGTCGGTGCTCGCCGCCGGAAAGGTCGAGGTCGCTTGGGCGGCGGTCGAGGAGGCCGTCGAATACCAGATCGAGCGGGCCCCCGTCGAGGCGCTGAGCGACGACCAGCTCAAGCCGCTCAAGAGCCGCACGCCAGTGGCCGAGCCGCAGGTGGGGTCGCTGACGAAAGTCGGCGCCTTCACGCGGGTCGCGACGGTGAAGGGAACGGCCTGGGAGGACGTCGGGATCGACCTGGCGAAGCCGACGTCCGTCGAAGGCGAGCCCGTCTGGCAGCGGACGGTGTCGAAGGAAGCCTTCGATCCGGACGGGAAGCCGTGCCGCTTCGGGGTCTACGCGTACCGGGTGCGGGCGGTGAACGCGCGGGGGGTGGCGGGCGGGCCGTCGGCGGCGACGCTGACGATCCCGTCGCCGGTCCGGAACCTGTTCTCGAAGGAGGACGGGGAGACCGCGCGGCTGCGCTGGGAGGCGAATCCCGAGAAGTCCCTGAGGGGCTACCGGGTGTACCGGCTGGACGGCCGCTTCGACAAGGAGCCGATCACGCGGCTGACCACCGAGACGGTGGCGGAGCGGGTCTACGCGGATCCCGGGGCGGGCAAGAAGTCGCGGCGGTACCACGTGGTGGCCGTCGACGTCCTCGGCCAGGAAGGCCGGCCGTCGTCGCCGGTCTGGTTCGAGCGCGAATGGAAGTCGACCTACGCCCCGTTCGTGGGCGAGTGGCACCAGTAGGGCTACTTCTTCAGGAACTTCACGAAGTAGCGCGAGTTCTTGACCATCACCGCCATGCCGCAGGCCACCATCAAATTCTTGGCGGGGGCCTCTTCGCAGCCGCAGTCGCCGCAGCCGCCCTTCATCTGGGTGGTGGCTTCGACGCCGTAGGGCATCCGGGGGCCGGGGGTGCTGATGGGGATCGACGTCCAATGCGCCTCGATCGCCGTGCGCAGCTGTTCCTGCCGCGGGGCGGGCGCCAGGGCGCGTTCCTGCACGAGGAGCGGGATCAGCGCGCCTTCCGGATCGACTTCCGGCCGCGCCAGGAGGGCCAGGGTCTCCTTCGTCGCCCGCTGGCGGGCCCGATCGGCGCGCTCGGCGAGGCGACGTCCTCCCGGCCCGTGGAGCAGGGCGCGGGCGGCCGGCACGAAGTTGATCCACTGGTCGCCCGGATCGAAGGCGATGCCGTCGAGGGCGTAGCCGTCGCCGTCGACGAGGAGGAGGGTGTCGGACGTCCGGGCCCCGCGAAAGCGATCCTGGACGACCGGGCTTTCGAGGCAAAGGACGGCGGCCTCGCTGAGGACTTCATGGACTTCGGGATCCTGCGAGTTGAGCAGGTAGTGGGTGATCGAGTGGCCCAACGCGCAGCGTCCGTCCTTGTCGCCCGGCAGGCGGAACAGCAGCGCGGGAGCGTCCTGTTCGCGCAGACGGCCCAGGGCTTTCGCGAGCCAGGACGGCGCCTCGGCGCGGGAGCAGCCGGGGAGGCCCAGGAGCAGGGGAAGGCCGGCCGCCTGGATCAGGAAGTCGCGACGCGTATCCATGTCCTCTTGGACGCGCGCCGGCGGCCGGCGAGCGAAAAAAAGTGACTACCAGCGCCAGCCGATGGACACGCCCACCCGGGCGCCGGAGCCGCAGCGGCCGCCGTAGTAGCCCCCGTAGTAACCGCTGTAGTACGGCCGGCGGTAGTACGAGGGGCCGCAATAGCCTCCGCCGTAGTACCCGTAGCCGCCGTAGTAGCTCGGATAGTACCCGTAGCTCACCACCGGCCGGACGTACGTGGAGCATCCGTCATAGGAGTAGTGCGACGAGCACCAGTAGGACGAGGCCGGGGGCGTCGAGTACACGTAGGTCGTCTGGGGCGCGTAGGCCGGCTGTTCGACGACCTGCGGCCGCGGGGCGGGAGCGCTGGTCGTGCCGCTGGCGAGGGCCGCGAGGACCTTCTCGCCGGCGCCGGCCTGCTTGAGCTCGATGAGGTCGTCGGCCGACATCCGGGGCGCCGGGCCGTTGGCGCGGACGTAGGTCAGGACGACGTCTTCCGACACGCCGGCGGCGACGAGCTTCTTGATGTCTTCCTTGCTGACCTGGGCGGCCGCCGCGAGGGGCAGGGCCGCGAGGAAAGCGAGGGCGGCGAAGGTCTTCTTCATGGCTCTCTCCTCTCTAGTGCCGGAAATGCCGGCCGATGAGGTACCCCGTGAGCACGGCCGCGCCGAAGTTGACGGCGGGCTCGACGTCATAATACGCGTGACGCACCTCGGTCGCGGGGCGGTAACGCGTGACGGGCGCTTCGAGCATGGCGTTCATCACCGGGCCCGAAACGCCCGCGTTGTTCATCTCGACGACCTCGTCCGCCGTCAGGCGCCGGGCCACCCCGTTCTTGTGGATCATGTCCAGGATCTGGCCGTCGGGGTAGTTGGCCGCGCGCATCGACAGGACGTCGGCCTTCTGCACGGGCGTGACGCCCGGCGTGTGGTAGCGGTCTTCGTACATCACGCAGCCCCCTAAGAGAGAGCCGCAGAGCAGGGCGCCCGTGAGCCGTTTCATACGCCAACCCCCCGGTGTTTTAGACGACCGGACAGACTTAATCTTACCGAGGTTCATACGACGCAGCAAGGCCGTCGGCCGTCACAAAAGAGACAGTCCTACTTGAGCCCCTTGAGGGACTCCTTGAGGCGCTGGACGGCGCTGAACATGCGGCTCTTGACCGTGCCCACGGGGATGCCCAGCACCTCGGAGATCTCGGCGTATTTGAAGCCGTCGAACTCCGAGAGCAGGAGCACCTCCCGCTCGCCTTCGGGGAGGGCGTCGACGGCCTTCTTCACCGCCGCCCGCAGCTCGGCGCGCTGCAGGTCGGCCGTCGGGTCGTCGTTCGCCGTCTCGTCGGCCCCCTGGAGGGGCTTCTCGCGACGCCGGGCGGCCTCGTTGAGGTAGAGGTTGTAGGCGATCTTGAAGACCCAGGTGGAGACCTTGGCGGCGGGCTCCCAGGTCGGGGCGGCCTTCCAGACCCGCAGGAAGGCCTCCTGCAGGAGGTCCTCGGCCAGCGGGCGGTTCTTGCCCAGGCGGAACAGGTAGTTCAGGATCGGCTTCTCGAATAGGCCGAACAGCTCGGCGAAGGCGGCGCGGTCGCCCGCCTTCACCCGCAGCATCAAATCCGTCTCGCGGTCGGCCATAGGGGGTGTCGATCATACCCGTCCGAACGGCTATGATCCTCGTTAAAAGGGGGCTCCATGGGCGCTCACGATCACAAGGAGAAGGCCGCGCGCGAGGCCGTCGCGCGCGTCGCCATCCTCACGGTCACGGACTCGAAGACGCGGGAGACCGACGTCTCGGGCCGCCGCGCCGAGGAGCTCCTGAAGGGGGCGGGACACGACGTCCTCCTGCGCGCGATCGTGCCGAACGCGGGGGTGGCGACGGCCGTCGAGACCGCGCTGCGGGACCACGACCTGGTCCTCACGATCGGGGGCACGGGGCCGAGCCGGAAGGACGGCAGCGTGGAGGCGGCGCGGCCTTTGATCGCGAAGGAGCTGCCCGGCTTCGGGGAAATGTTCCGCGCCCTGTCGGTGAAGGAGATCGGGACGGCGGCGATCCTGTCGCGGGCGGTGCTGGGGACGACGTCCCAGGGCAAGATCCTGGTCTGCCTGCCCGGCTCGGAAGGGGCCGTACGGCTGGCGGTGGAGGACATCCTCCTGCCCGAGCTCAAGCACCTGCTGTGGGAGCTGCGGCGGTACGGATGATCGTCTGGGGATGGATCCGGGGCCTCCGCTGGTGGTGGCAGACGCTCATCGCCGTCGTCGGGCTGCCGCTCGCCCTGATCCTGCTCTACGTGGCCGGCCGCTCCCTGCAGTACCTGGTGGCCGAGGGCGACGCGGGGCGCTACGTGCCCGGCGCGGTCCACGTCGTGGCGCGGGCCCGGAATCTCGACGTCCATCTCGACCGGATGGAGGCGTCGTTCGCCTGGAACGTGATCGAGCGGAAGCTGCTCAAGGACGCCGCGATTCGACCGGTCCTAAACGCGGCGCTCCGGGACGCGGGCCTGCCGTCGCTCGACGACCTGGCCGACCCGCGGAAGCGCGGACAAATATCCCGGGAAAACTTGTCGCGCTTCGCCGGGCGGGACGCGGTGGTCGCGCTGGCGGCGCCGGACGCGTGGAAGACCGCGCGCTTCTGCGCCTCGACCCGCCTGCGCTGGCTGGAGTATCTCGGGACCCCCTTCGCGCCGCTCGTGCTGAAGAGCGAGGACGGGCTCCTCCGCGCCGGGAAGATCTGGATCGGCTTCGCGGGGGCGGTGGCCGTCGCGGGCAACGACAAGGCGCTCGTCGAGGAAGCCCTGCGCGGACGGGGCCAGGCCCCCGAGGGCGCCCGGCCGATGGAGGCCGTCGTGCGCTTCGACGGCTCCCGCCCGCTGGCCGAGCTGCGAACGGCGGCGGCGGACCTCGGGCTGCTGCCGCACCTGAAGCTCGGGACGTCGAAGGCCCTCCGGCTCTCCGTCGACCTGGACGGCGCCGCGGCGCGGGTCGACGCGGTGCTGGAGGGCGTCGAAGCGGCCTATCCGGGACAGGCGCCCCCGAACGCGGCGCTGGCGCTGGCGCCGACGACCACGACCGGGATGTTCGCGACGCCCGCCTCGCTGCGGGACCTCTACGAGTGGGTGAAGGCGACGGCGTCGCCGGTGCCGACGTCCAACGTCCGCCAGGCCATCGACACGCTGGAGAAAGCGGGGATGTCAACCCGCCTCCTGCCGCTCATCGACCCCGGGATCGCGCTCATCACGGGCCAGCAGGAGAACGACGGGAAGGTGTTCCCCTGCTTCGCGCTGATGGTGCGGGTGTCGGATCCCGCCCAGGCGTCGGACGCGCTGAAGGAGCTCGTGCTGAAGATCGGCGGCAACATGGGGAAGTCGAACTTCCAGGACGATCCGGTGGGCGACACCCGCCTGCGCGGGGTGGAGTGGCCGGCCGGGGTCGGCGAGGTGAACGACTTCTTCCAGCCCTGCTGGGCGGCGGTGGAGGGCGGGCTGCTGTTCGGAAACAACCGCGGCTTCACCGAGGCGGTGATCACGGCGGGGACGTCGGGCGGCCTCTGGCGGGACCGCAAGATGGCCAAGCGGCTGCGCGCGCGCCTGAAGGAGATGGGCTTCGCCGACGCCCCCGGGATGGCGGGCGGGATCCTGCTGCCGCCGCAGTTGCGGGAGTCGCTCGACGGCCCCATCCAGTGGTTCGCGCGGGTGGCGGCGCTGCCGAAGGGCGACGCGGCCTTCCGGGCCGAGCTGGAGCGCGAGTGGGCGGAGCAGGGGAGGTCGAGCCTGCCCGACGCGGAGAAAGCGGAGCTGTTCCACGCGGCGCGGAAGGGGCGGATCGAGGCCTTCCGGGAGGACTTGTGGCGCGGGCTGCGGGGGCTCGACCCCATCCGCTGGTGCGCCTTCGAGTCGGCCGAGGTCCCGGGCGGCGTCTCGCTGCGCCTGGCGATCGGCTTCGACAGCCTGAGTGTTACAAACTAAACTGTTTAGTTCGTAACAAAGCCGGCCTTCCGGAGCAGGTCCAGGGTGAGGCCGGAGTCCTGCTTCTTGAGCAGCACGTCCAGCTCCACGTTGACCCGGTCGCCCCGCTTGACGGAGCCCAGGCTGGTCAGGCGGCGGGTGGTCGGGATCAGCGCGATCGAGAACTCCTCCTGCGAGGCGTCCACGACCGTGAGGCTCACGCCGTCGACGGCCACCGAGCCCTTCGGGACCATCTGGGCGGCCAGCGGCGTCCGCACGCGCAGGGTCGCGCCGGCCTGAAGCACCTCGCCGGTGCCGTCGACGTGCCCCTGGACCACGTGGCCGCCCAGGCGGTCGCCCGCCTTCAGCGCCCGCTCCAGGTTCACCCGGCCCTTCAGCCCGCCGAGCGTGGTCTTCCGCAGGGTTTCGGCGACCACGTCGAAGCCGGCCCGGGGGCCGTCGATCCGCGCCACCGTCAGGCAGACGCCCTGGACCGAAATCGACTCGCCCAGGACGAGGTCGGGCCAGCCGGTGTCGACCGACATCCTTCGCCCCGCCCGGAGGACGCGCCCGCGCTTCTCCACGATCCCGGTGAACATGGCCGGCGATTCTACTACAATTCCGGGATGATCAGCCGCCGCGAATTCATCGCCTCGACGGCCCTGGCCGCGCTCCAGGACGGCCCGCCGCTGCGCCTCGGCATGCTCGGGATGTGGCACTCCCACGCCCCCGGCATCGTGAGCCGCGTGGCCGAGAACCCCAAGGAGTTCGAGCTCGTCGGCTTCTACGATCCGGATCCGGCGGTGGTCGCGGACCGGTCCAAGGCCTGGGCGTCCAAACTGCCCGTCAAGGTCTTCGAGAAGCCCGAGCAACTGCTGGCGGAGAAGCTCGACGGGGTGGTGGTGGAGAGCCGGGTCTACGAGAACCTCGCGCTCGCCAAGCTGGCGCTCGAGAGCGGCCGGTCCGTGATGCTCGAGAAGCCGGCGGGCACGAACCTCGAGGAGCACCGCGCGCTGATCGCGCTCGCGCGGCAAAAGAAGCTCCACGTGCAGATGATCTACCTCTTCCGCTACCTGCCCGCCGTCCGCGAGATGCTGTCGAGGAAAGGCGAGCTCGGCGCGCTCTACGAGTTCCGCGGCCGCCTCGCCAAGGATCTCCCGGGCTACGCCCGCAACGTCGCCGAGTGCGGCCGCTACAAGGGCGGCATCTTCTTCGAGATGGGCGGCCACGCCATCGATCTCATGGTCGCGCTGCTCGGCGCGCCCAAGCGCGTCGGGCCGTTCCTCGCGCACCATTCGACGAACGAGCCGACGTCCTTCATCGACCACGGCATCACGGTCTTCAGCTACGAGCGGGCCTGGGGCGTCGTCGAAGTCCCCGCGCTCGAGGTCGTCCCGCGGCAGCGCCGCTTCGAGCTCTACGGCACGAAGGGCGCCGTCGTCATTCCGCACCTGCCCGAGCCGAAGATCGAGGTCTGCGCCGCCGGCGGCAAATGGACGTCGATCGACCTCCCCGCGGTCCCCGGCCAGCTCGCCGACCTGCGGGAGTTCGCCGCGGTGGTGGGAGGTCGCAAGGCCCCCGAATTCCCGATGGACCACGATCTCGCCGTGCAGGAGGCGCTGCTCCAGGCGTGCGGCATGTGATCCGGATCGGGACGTCGAGCTTCTCCGAGAAATCCTGGATCGGGCCGTTCTACGCCCTCGACACCGAGCCGCGCGACATGCTGGCGGCCTACGCCCGGCGCTTCGACACGGTGGAGATCGACGCGACCTACTACCGCATGCCCAGCCCGGCCATGTGCGCCAAGTGGGCGGCGGTCACGCCGGACGGCTTCGGCTTCGCGCTCAAGACGCCCAAGCAGATCACGGCCGAGAAGGTCCTCGAGGGCTGCGAGGCGGACTGGGCGGAGTTCATGCGGGCCGTCGACCCCCTGGGCCCCAAGCTGCGCTTCATCCTCCTGCAGTTCGGCTACTTCAACAGGCAGTCGGCTTGTCCGACGTCCTCCGAGTTCCTGCGGCGGCTCGCGGCGTTCCTGCCGGGCAAGGAGCGGCTGGTGGTGGAGATCCGGAATCCGAAGTGGATCAGCGACGACCTCCTGGGCCTGCTGCGCGAGCACAAGGTCAACTTCGCCCTGACGGAGCAAGAGTGGATGCCGAAGCCGGCGGCGCTCTGGCGGCAGTGGGGGGCGAAGCTGCTGACGGGCGGGGCGGCCTACGTGCGCTTCCTGGGGGAGCGGAAGCGGATCGACGCGCTGACGGAGACCTGGGACAAGATCGTGATCGACCGCGGGCCGGAGATGAAGGAGACCGTCAGGGTTCTCCAGGACTTTCTCGACCAGGGCATCCCGGTCTGGGCTTACTTCAACAATCATTATGCGGGTCACGCGCCGGCCAGCGTGGAGATCCTCAAGAAGGAGCTGGGGCTGTGACGCGGCCGATGGAAACGTGAAGTGCCGCGGGGCTCTAGCGAAACCCGCCATAGACGGGATGCCTGGTTTTTTTTTACAATGAAAAGCAGTCGCGTCGCCCGGACCTCTTGAGACGCGACGAGTTCCGCGAACCGCGGAACGACCAGGAGTCCAACGTACGGAAGAGACCCAGACCCCGTCGGTCCCCGTCGTCGCGATCGGCGCGTCAGCCGGAGGTCTTTCGGCGTTCCGCAAGCTTCTGGAGCACCTGCCCGCGGACGCCCGCCTGGCGTACGTCCTCATCCCTCACCTGGATCCGTCCCACCCGAGCATCATGTCCGACATCCTGTCGCGGACGACCCCCATGCCCGTCAAGGAGGCCCAGGACGGCCTCCCTGTGGAGGCGGACCACGCGTACGTGATCAGCCCCAACACGATCATGACGATCGCCGACGGGAAGCTCAGGCTGGTTCCCCGGGGCCTGGGTCCCCACGCCAAGCACGAGTGCATCGACCACTTCATGGTCTCCCTCGCGCGGCACTACCGCGAGAAGGCCATCGGCGTGGTCCTCTCGGGGACGGCCTCCGACGGGACCGCGGGCATCGAGGCCATCAAGGCCGAGGGCGGCATCACGTTCGCGCAGGACGAGAGCGCGGAGTTCGGCGACATGCCCCGGAACGCCATCGAGACGGGCTGCGTCGACTTCGTGCTCTCCCCCGAGGGCATCGCCCGGGAGCTCTCGAGGATCGGCCGCCACCCCTACGTCGCCCGCGCGCGTCCCCCCGACCCCCCGCGACCGGCGGACGGCGATCACGACAAGCTGTTCGGCCTCCTGCGGGCGACGACCGGCGTGGATTTCGCGCAGTACAAACAGTCCACCATCGAACGACGCATCGCCCGGCGCATGGCGATCCACAAGATGGAGGCGTTCGCGGACTATGCCCGCTTCCTGGAAAAGACCCCGCTCGAAGTGAGGGCGCTCCACGACGAGCTGCTCATCAACGTCACGTCGTTCTTCCGCGAGCCGGAGGCGTTCGACGTCCTGAAGGGCTCGGTCTTCCCCGCGCTCCTTCAGAATCGGCCGGATCAGGAGCCGCTCCGCCTCTGGATTCCCGGCTGCTCCACGGGCGAGGAGGCGTATTCGATCCTGATCGCCCTGGTGGAGTACCTGCAGGACGCGGGGCGCCACTTCGACGTCCAGCTTTTCGGCACCGACGTCTCGGAGCGCGCGACCGACAAGGCCAGGGCGGGCCTCTTCGACCCCGGGATCCAGGCCGAGGTGTCGGCCGAGCGCCTGAGTCGGTTCTTTACTCCCGGGGACGGCGGTACCTTCCGCGTCGCCAAGAGCATCCGCGACCTTTGCGTCTTCGCCCGGCAGGACGTGACCCGGGATCCGCCGTTCTCCCGCCTGGACCTGATCTCCTGCCGGAACATGCTCATCTATCTCGGCCCCGCGCTGCAGAAGCGGGTCATCCCGATCTTCCACTACGCCCTCAAGCCCGGAGGCTTCCTGCTGCTGGGGTCGTCGGAGTCGGTCGACCGCTATCCCCAGCTGTTCCTGCTCCAGGACAAGAAGACGAAGGTTTATCGCCGTCAGCCCGGGACGTCCTCCGAAGCGCCGACGTTCGCCCCGGAACGGCTCTTTTCCAAAGCGGCTCGGCACCCGGGGGCGGAGCCGGAACCTTCGGCGTTCGACGTGGCCCGCGCGACGGACCGCTACCTCCTGTCCAACCACGTCCCGGGCGTGGTCGTCCTGAACGCCCGCGATCAGGTCGTCGAAGTCCGGGGCGACACGGAAGCCTTCCTGAAAATCCCGCCGGGCAAGCTGAGCGCGAGCGTGCTCAAGATGGTCCGCGAGGATCTCGTGGTGGATCTCGACCGCCTGATTCGCGAGGCGAAGCTGACCGGCGCGCGGGTTCGGAAGGACGGCGTCCGCTTCGAGTACCGGAACCGCGTCGCCAATGCCGTCATCGAGGTCGCCCCGCTCGCGGGGCCCGCCGGCGCGGAGCCGCACGTCATCGTCGTGTTCATGCCCGGCGCCGTTTCCGCCGCGCCCCCGGCCCCGGGCGAAGCTTCGAACGCCGCCGCGCCGGGCGACGGGGAATTCGCCAAGCTGAAGGCCGAGCTCGTCGCCCAGCGGGATTACCAGCAGTCCATCTTCGAGAAGCTCGAGGCGGCGAACGAGGAACTCCGCTCGGCGAGCGAGGAGACGCTCTCGGCCAACGAGGAGCTGCAGTCGACCAACGAGGAGCTCGAGACGTCGAAGGAAGAGCTTCAGTCGTCCAACGAGGAGCTCACGACGCTCAACGACGAGCTCCAGCACAAGAACGCGGAGCTGGGAGAGGCCAACAGCGACCTCGCGAACGTCTTCCTCGCGTCGAACGTCGCCCTGGCCATCGTCGACGCGGGCCTCAAGTTCCGGCGCTTCACGCCCCAGGCCGAGAAGCTGCTGAACCTGGCCGCGACGGACGTCGGACGTCGGATCACGGATTTCAAGGCGGTCGCCGACATCCCGGGTCTCGAAGAGATGATCCTGAGCGTGATCGAAACGCTCTCTCCCCTCGAGCAGGAGGTCCGGGTCGGCGGGGGCCGGTGGTGCTCCGTCCGCGTCCGCCCCTATCGGGACCTGGACAACCGCATCCGGGGCGTGGTCCTCGTGTTCGTCGACATCGACGCCATCAAGCGGGCCCTGCTGGCCCTGGAAGAGGCGACGGCCGTCACCGAGGGGATCGTCGAGACCGTGCAGGTTCCGCTGGTCATTCTCGACGGCGACTTGACCGTCCACCGGGCGAATCGCGCGTTCTACTCGACGTTCGCGCTTTCCAAGGCGGACGTCGAAGGCCGGCCGATTTACGACGTCGGAAATAGGCGATGGGCCGACGCGCCGTTGCGGACGGCGCTCGATCAGATTCTTCCCAAGGACAGCCATTTCGAAGGCCTGGAAATCCGGCAAGAGGCCGGCGGCCGGATCCTGCTCCTGAACGCCCGGCGGATCGTCCTGGAGGGCTCCGGCGGCTCCAAGATTCTCCTCTCCATCGAGGACGTCACGGGCCGCCGGCAGGCGGAGGAAGAGATCGCCAAGCTGAATGTCGGCCTGGAGAGGCGGGTCAGCGAACGGACGTCCGAGCTCGAGGGCGCGCGGGGAGAGATGGAGGCGTTCACCTACAGCGTCGCGCACGACCTTCGCTCGCCGCTGCGGGCGATGGGCGGCTTCGCCGAAGCGCTGCTGGAAGACTACGTCGACCGGCCCCTCGACGAGGATGGCCAGGACTTCGCCCGCCGGATCATCTCGTCCGCCAAGCGGATGGATTCGCTGATCCAGGACCTCCTCAGCTACAGCCACCTGGCGCGCGACGAGGGGGCGGTCGCGGATGTCGACCTGAACGCGCTCCTGGACGCGGCGCTGCACGACCTGTCCGCGGACCTCGAGGCGAAAGGCGCCCGGGTCACGGTCGACAAGCCGCTCCCCGTCGTCAAGGCGCATTGGAACTCGCTCCTGCAGGCCGTCACCAATCTCGTGTCGAACGCGGTGAAGTTCGTCGCGCCGGGAGTCGAGTCCCGCGTGCGGGTCCGGGCGGAATCCCGCGGCGATCGCGCGCGGCTGTGGGTGGAGGACAACGGCATCGGCGTCGAGAAGCAGTATCACGACCGGATCTTCAACGTCTTCGAGCGCCTGAACCCGGCCTCGGCCTACCCCGGCACCGGGATCGGCCTCGCCATCGTGCGCCGCGCCGTGGAACGCGTGGGAGGGGCCGCCGGCGTGGAACCCGGCCCGGGGCCGGGCAGCCGGTTCTGGATCGACCTGAGGACGTGAGATGTCGATCTCCCTGGCCTCCGTCCTGCTCGTGGAAGACGACTCCAACGACGTCCTCCTCATGAACCGGGCCTTCGGCAAGGCGGGCTTCGCGGGGCCGCTCAAGGTGGTGACCGACGGAGAGCGGGCGATCGCGGCCCTGTCCGGAGAAGGCGGCGCGCCGGGCGGACCCATTCCCGCGCTGGTCCTCCTGGACCTCAAGCTGCCCCGGTGTTCGGGCTTCGAGGTCGTCGCGTGGATCCGAGCCCAGCCGAGGCTGCGCGCCCTGCCGGTGGTCGTCCTGACCTCCTCGAAGGACAAGCGCGACGTCACCCGCGCCTACGAGCTGGGGGCCAACGCGTATCTGATCAAGCCCGCGGCGTTCAGCGAGCTCGTCGAGCTGGTGAAGGTCCTGGCCGCGTTCTGGCTCGTCGCGAACCATTATCCGGAGCTCGCCCCCGCGGCCCCGGCGCCCCGTTAACCCGGCGTATTCCGCCCTCAAGAGTCCGCGCAGGCCGTCGCGCGGCGGGCCGCCTCCCGGCCGCGGGGAGATCCTCAGGAAGGAATTGGGGCCGTGAGGTTCTAGCCCTTGCTGCCCACCAGGATGATATTCGCGCCGACCTGGTACTTCGCGCCGCTCCTGGGGTTCTGGATCTTGCCGCTGCCGTAGAAGCCGACGGAGCCGGTCTTGAAGTCCTTGGCCGAAGCGACGAGCGTCCCCCAGACCTCGCCTTCGGGTCCGCGGATCTCCAGCGTCACCGACGCCGGCGCGGCAGCGTCCTTGGTCTTTTCGGCCATGGAAGGGTTCCTCCGTCAGAGTTACATGGGATAGAAGCCGGCCGCCATGCCCAGGTGAACCGCGCTGAGCACGGCAAAGAAGATCACGCGCCGCTTCGTGGGCGCGCTGACCAGGAAACATCCGGCGATGAACCCGATCACGGTCGTCGGAATCAGGAAGTCGCTCCTCCAGCCGGCCGCTTCCTCTTGTCCCACGGCCCTTAGGTACTTGGGCACGACGATGATCCAGGGCATATAGAGAAAGAGCCACGCGGTGGCCCAGTTCTGCGAGATGAGATGGGGCGGTTCATCGTCGGCCGGCACGGCCTTAGGATACTCTACTTCGCCCGCAGCAGCGCGCGCAGCTTCTCGTCGAGCGGGTGCTCGCGCAGGCCGTCGCGCAGCGCCGGGAATTCGTCCTGGCCCGCCTGCTTCAGCGCGAGCGCCAGGTGGTAGTGCGCCGCGGCGGAGCGGTCGGTCTTCAGGGCTTCGGCGAAGGCGACGGCCGCCGCCTTCGCGTCGCCCGCCTTCAGCTCCAGCTCGCCCAGCGCGCCCCAGGCCCCGGCTTCCTTGAAGAGCCGCCGCGCGTCGGCCGGCTCCGAGAGATGTCCCAGCTGCGTGAGCGCGTCGGGCCGCGCCCCCGCCTTCGTGAAGGCCTCCCGCGCCGACGTCGTCTCGTTCGAGCGCAGATAGGCGTGGCCGAGCCGCACCCAGTCGTCGGGCTTCAGGTCCGTCAGCCGCGCGTAGGCCGCCGCCGCCTCCCGCGGCATGTTCAGCGTGAGATACAGATCGCCCAGCAGGCGCGCGGCCGCCGGATCGACGGCCCCCCGCCGCCGCGCCGCTTCCAGGGCGTCGACCGCCGGCCCGTAGCGCTGGGCCGCCGCCTCCGCCTGCGCGACGAAGACGAGATACTTCGTTTCGAGGGGCTTGCGCCGCGCGAGGGCGCGGTAGGCGTCGGCCGACTCCCCGTGCCGCCCCGACCGCCCGAGCACGTAGGCCAGCGTCTCCAGCGTCTCGATCGACTCCGGATGCGCGTGGCGGTGGCGCGAGAGCTCGTAGACAGCCTGCGTCCACTCCTCGCGCTGGATGAAGACGCGCGCGATCCAGTAGGCGTCCTGGCCGTTCGGATCCCTGGCCTCCGCCGTCCGGAAGCTCGCGATCGCCTCGTCGAGCTGCCCCGCGTTCAGGAGCGCCTGGCCCAGCGCGCGATGGACGTCGACTCCCTCCGCCTTCAGCGCGAGCGCCTCGCGGAAGGCCTTCACCGCGTCCTTCGGCCGCTCCACGCGCAGGTAGCAGCTGCCGAGGACCAGCCAGACCTGCGCGTCGGGCTTCGACGCGACGGCCTTCTCGAAATGCCCGACGGCCTTCGCGTAGTCCCCGGCCTTGTAGGCCTTGTCGCCTTCCTCGAGGTCCTGGGCGAGAAGGAGAAGGAGCGCGATCATCAATCCACCAGCTGGAAACGGACGCGCTGCGTCAGCACGCAGGCGACCTTGCGGCCGTCGAACACCGCCGGCTCGAAGCGCCACCGCAGGACGGCGTCCCGGGCCACCTCGCCGAAGCGGGAGTCGCCCTCGACGCCCTCGATCTGGACGTCGCCCACGCGCCCGGCCTCGTCCACGGTGACGCGCAGCGAGACGGAGCCTTCCAGCTTGCGGAGGCGCGCCCACTGCGGATAGGGGGGCAGGGCCGAGACGGCCCGGATGGGGCCCCGGTCGACCTGCGACAGGGAGAAGGCCGCGCCGCGGCCCGTGCCGCCCGGCACGCCGCCTTCGACGCCGCCCACGACGCCCTCCGCCGAGCCTCCGCGGCCGAGCGAGAAGCGCAGGGCGGGGCCGCCGCCGGCGGGGGCGCCGACGTCCCACCCGGGCGTCGCGCCGCGGGGGTCGAAGCGTTCGGGCGCCGGGCCCTCGGAGGAGGTCGGGCTCTGAAGCGCGAGCGACGCGGCCGCGGGCGCCTCGGTCATCTCGCGGGGCGGCTCGGCGGGCGGCGCGGAGGTCCGGGGCGGCGGCGCCGCGAGGAAGACTTCCCGCAGCTGGAGGTCGGTCCGGACCGGGGACTTCTTGTTCGGCGCGTTGGCGATCGCGAGGCCCAGGAAGAGCCCGGCGTTGGCGCCGATCGCCAGGAGGCCGAAGAGCCACTCCCTCACGGCCCCTCCTTCCGCGAGGCGATCGCGACGCGCCGGGCGCCGCCCCGCTGCGCCTCGTCCATGACGCCGACGAGCGTGCCGGCCGGCACCCGCTCGTCCGCGACGAGCACCACGCCCAGGTCGGGCCGCGCCGCCAGCCGCTGCTGGACCAGGCCGCGCAGCGAGAGGCGGTCGATGCGGCGTCCTTCCACCGACAGCTCGCCGCCGGGGCCGACGCCGATCATGATCGAGTCGTCCTCGAGCGCGGCGGAGGTGGCGGCCTGGGGACGTCGCACCTCGATCCCCGTCTCGCGGCCCGCGTTGGCCGTGACGAGCAGGAAGATGAGGATGACCATCATGATGTCGATGAGCGACAGGATGATGACTTCGGGCTGCCCGCGCCCGCGCTTCCGGAGCGCCGAGAAGTCGATCATGCGACAAAACTCCCGGGAAGATTTGTCACGTCAGTCATGGCGCGTCCCCTGCAGGGCGAGGATGACGCGGCGCTGGACGGGCGTGAGCTTGCCCTGGGCGAGGAGGACCTCGCCGATGCGGCAGGCGCGCTCGCGGGCGACGGGAAGGAGGCCGTCGACGTCCCCCGACGTCACGTAGCCCAGGCGCACGGCGATTTCGCCGAAGCGGGCGGTGTCGGGGGCCAGGCGGGTGAGGCGGCGGAGCAGGATCTCCTCTTCGCCTTCGACGCGGCGCAGGCGGGAGGCGACGATCTGGTGGAAGAGCAGGGCGGGAAGGGCGGTGGCGAGGCCGGCCTCGGTGGCGACGAGGGCCTCGCGGATGCCGCCCGCCAGCATACGCGGGTCGCCGAGGCCCATCGTGTGGATGACCTCGAACGTGCCGATCATGCCCGACACCGTGCCGAGCAGCCCGAGCAGCGGGAGGATGCCCACGAGCACCGCGAGGAAGCGCAGCCGCTGATGGAGTCCGGCGATGTCGTCCGCCGCCAGCTCGACGCGCCCGACGCCCGCCTCGCTCACGACCGCGGCGCCCGTGAGCTCGCGCGCCGACAGGAGGTCGCGCAGCAGCCGCCGGGACCGCGCGTCGCCCGAGAGCGCCAGCCACCACGCCGCGACCGACGCGACGAGGATCGGCCCCATCACGACGCCCCCGGCGGCGAAGAGCTCAGCGATCACGGGGGACCTCGCTGAGAATGTTGACGAGCGTCGTCGAGTGCCGCTGCGCGTCCGCGAGCACGCGGTCCACCCGGCCGGAGAACCAGCTGTGGCAGAGCAGCAGCGGGATCGCCACGACCAGGCCGGAGGCCGTCGCGATCAGCGCCTCCGAAATGCCGCCGGCCATGAGCCCGGGATCGCCGCTGCCGAACATGCGGATGGTGTCGAACGTGCTGATCATGCCCGTCACCGTGCCGAGCAGGCCGAGCATGGGCGCGACGCCCGCCAGCACCGCGAGCATGGGCAGGAAGCGCTCGAGGACCGGCGTCTCGTGGAGCACGGCCTCGAGGACCGCCTCCTCCATCCGGGCCCGGCCGCCCGCGCGCTCCCGCAGCGCCGCCGCCATCGCCCGCGTCGCCGTCCCGCGGCCCGGCGCCGCCAGCCGGTCGGCCTCCTCGAGCTTCCCCGAGCGGACGTTCGCCAGGATGGGCTCGGCTTCCGGCGACCGCCCGCGCGCGCGCAGCGTGAACCAGCGTTCGAAGATGATGACGGCCGAAAGGAGCGCGACGGCCGCCAGCGGGATCATGATGAGGCCGCCCGCCCGGAACAACTCGCCCGCGCTCTGGCCTTCCTCGCGCTTGCTGGGCGCCAGGCGCAGCGTCGGATCGATGGGCAGGTCGGTCTCGCCCGGGGCCGCGAAGGCGCGGCGGATGTCGTCCTTCGCCCAGGCCGGCAGCGCTTCGCTCCAGCGGTAGCCCTCGGCCCCCGTCGGCGCCGCGAAGACCTCGCCGACGCGCGCCGGAGTCTGGAAGGCCGTGAAAATCAGGCCGGCCCGCAGGATCTTCGCGGTTTCCTCGACGCCCTCCGCGTTCCGCACGGCGTGGTCGAAGACGGCGGAGGTCCGCGACTCCTCCAGCAGCGAGCGGGCGAGGTCGAAGAGAGGGCGGACGTCGGGCGCTTCCGCGGGGGCGGCGAGCGACGTCCGGAGCGCCGCCAGCGACGCCTTCTGCGCGTCGCGGCGTTCGCCGGGGGGCAGGGACTCGAGGAAGTCGCTGATCTTCAGGGCCGCGTCTTCGGCGGCGCGGCGGACGTCGCTCCACGACTGCCGCGAGGCGGCGCGCGCGGTGCGCAGGGCGGCGCGCTCGGCGCGGCGGGCTTCGAGCTCCCTGGCTTTGGCGGCGACGGACCGGGTGCGCGTCGCGAACTCGTCCGCGAGCGCGGCGACGCGGGCCTGCGCGGCCGCGAGCTCGGCTTCCTGGGCGGCGTCTTCCTTCTGGATGCGGGCCTTCTCGGCGGCGAGCTCGCGCTTCGCCTCCTCGAGGATGGGATCCTGCAACAGGAGAAGAAGCAGGATCATCGCTTCACCGGCAGCTTGAGGAGGGCGGGGGCGCGGCGGCGGTCGAGGATCTCGATCGCGTCCCGGGCCGCCTGGTCGCGCGCGGGCGTGCCGGCGGGCTTCCAGGCGCCGGCGGTTTCGAAGCCGGACTCGAGGCCGTCCTCCGTCACGTAGCCCTGCAGCAGGTGGCCGACGCGGAAGATGCGCGCGGGCTTCACGCGGCCGCCGTCGAGGGGGATCGCCGCGGAGTAAGCCTCGCCCGAGCGGGCGACGCGGAGCTCCTCCTGGAGGAAGGACCAGTAGCGGCCGAGGCGTTCGCCGGGGGAGTGGACGCCGGGATCGACCTCCAGCCGCGCGAGGCGGTCCTTGCGCCGGTAGTCCAGGCCCGCCGCGACGTAGGCCTTGCCCTCGGCGAAGGCGCGATCGAGCGAAGGCCCGAGTTCGGCGGCGCGGGCCGTCCCGACTTCCTCCTCCTTGCGGAGGGTCGCCAGCTCGGCGCCGACGTCCGTCAGCTGCTTGTCGGCCTCGGCTTCGCGGGTCTTGAGCTCGGCGGTCTCGCCCTCGAGCCGGCGCGTGGTCTGGCGCAGGCCGTCGAGCCGCTCCTGCCGGGCGCGCTGCCGCTGATACCAGGCCGCGCGCTCCTCGCGGAGCTGCCGGAGGACGTCCTCCAGCGGATCGGCCTGGGCCAGGGCGAGAAGAAGAACGATCACCAGCGGACCTCCGCGCCCGCGTAGAAGGAGCGCTCGTCGGCGGCGTTGAACTGCGCCTGGTCGACGCCGCCCGCGTCCGCGATGACGCCGGTGGTGGGCGCGTAGATCCGGTCCGAGAGGTTCCGGCCGTCGACGAACAGCAGCAGGTTCCCGGCTCTGTAGCCGAGCTGGATGCCGTAGCTCGCGTATCCGTGGGCCTCGAACGTGTTGGCGTGGTCGATGAACATGTCCTTGGGGAGGATCTCCACGTTCGGCGCGACGTAGACGCCGAAGAAGGTCTCGTAGCGGAGCTCGGCGTGGTAGACGTGCACCGGGATGCCGGCGGCGCGGTTGTTGTCGAACGCGGCGTCGTCGTGGAAGCGGAAGTCGTTCAGCGTGTAGGTCTGGCGCAGCGTCAGCTTGTCGGCGGCCGCCCCGGGCTTGACGTCGGAGCCCAGCAGGACGACCGAGAGGCCCAGCTCGACGCCCCGGTGGATCGTGTCGTCCGCGTTGACGGTGCCGAGCGGCGCGCTCGTGACCGGGTCGACGAGGGCGAGCAGCTCGTCCTTCACCCAGGCGTGGTAGACGGCGACGTCCCACGCGAAGATCCCCGACCGGCCGCGCGTGCCGAGCTCGACGGTCCAGGACGTCTGCTCCTCGGGGAAGTTCAGCCCGCCGGCCGCGTTGTTGGCGATCTCGGAGAACGAGGGGTTCTCCATCGCGCGGCTCACGTTGAAGAAGACCTGGATGTCCTGATCGACGTCCATCAGGAGGCCGATTTTCGGGTTGACGCCGCGGAAGACGTCGTCGTCGCTGTTGTCGACGCCGAAGTGGTCGTCGAGCTCCATCCGGGCCACGACGGCCTGGAGGCCGGCCACGAACGCCAGATTGGAGCTGACGTAGTGCTGGTTCTGGACGAAGAGCTCGAGGTTCGCCACGGAAAGGTCCTGGTCGGCCGTCTCGGCGCCGGTGTGCCCGCCGAGGTTCGTGAAGCGGTGCTCGTCGGTCTGGCCGTAGGTCGTCAGGAAGCCGAAGGTGAGGGTGTTGCGGCGCCCGGCCCAGCGGCTCTCGTCCGTGTAGGCCGTGTAGAGGACCAGGTCGTCGCTGTCCTGCTCGATGACCTGGAAGATCGGGTGGTCCAGGCTCTTGTGGGTGAAGCCGAGGCTGGCGTCGAGGCGGGCGTCGCCCGAGGTCCAGGTGATCTTGTCGGCGAAGCGGACGAAGTCGAAGTCGCGCTTCTGGTCGCCGGCGACGTTGGCGGGGTTGGCGGCCTCGGGGTCCTGGCGCATGCGGCTCCGGGTGACGCCGCCGGGGAGCTCGGAGTCGGTCTGGACGTAGGTGAGATAGACGCGGTTCTCGGCGCTGGGGGAGAGCTTGAAGCCGAGGTTGCCGAAGAAGCGGCCGGTGGCCTGGTCGGCGTGCTCGCGGAAGCCGTCGGCCTCCAGGTTGGTGATCGAGAGGTAGTAGTCCGCCTGGTCCATGGCGAAGCCGGACGCGATCTGGCCGCGGGCGTAGCCGAAGCTGCCGGCCTCCGCGCGGGTGACGAGGCGGGCGCTGTCGTAACCGCTGGGGGACACGAAGTTGACGGCGCCGCCGAGGGTGGAGGCGCCGTAGCGGAGGGCGTTGGCTCCGCGGTAGACCTCGACGTAGCGGGCGGCGAGCGGCTCGATCTGCTGCATGTCGAAGCTGCCGTCGGCGAGGTTGATCGGGATCCCGTCCTGCAGCACCCGCAGCCCGCGGCCGTGGAACGTGCGCTGCAGGCCCGAGCCGCGGATGGAGATCCGGGCTTCCTCGTAGCCGAAGCGGGTGGCCGCGAAGACGCCCGGCGTGTAGTCGAACAGGTCGTCGAGCGACGCCGCCCGGGCCGTCCGGTAGGCTTCGGCGTCGACGACGTTCACGCCGCCCGGGGTCCGCTCGATCCGCCGCTGAGCCTCCGGGAGGGAGGGCGTGGTGGACGAGGGGTCCTTTTTCCCTTCGATGACGACGTCCTCCTGCTTCGCGGGCGAGGGTTCCTGAGAGACCAAGAGAAACAGCAATGAAAGCATGTGAGCATCCTTCCTCAGTTAGAAAACCGGGACCTGAGGAAGGGCTTAGAGCGGTACTTTGTCGAGGTCGAGGACGCGGGGGTCGACGTCCGGCGTAAAGTCGGGAAGCGTCAGGCGGCTGACCCGCGGCGGGGCGGCCTCGACGCGGGGGAAGACGTCCAGGGCCGGCAGGTTGACGGCCTGGGCCATCGCGAGCTCGAGGCCGGAGCAGCGGGCGATGTCGAAACCGCTCGCCGTCGCGGTTTTGGGGGACGTCGGTTTCGCCGACGGCCCGCAGCAGCAGTCGCCGCGGGCCACGACCTCGGCCGGGCAGCCGCAGGCGGCGGCGCAGCACGCGTCCGGCGTCACGAGGAGCGCGACGCGGGGGAAGAGGGCGTCGAAGCCCGCGTGCAGCAGCCACGTGGACTGCAGCGCGTAGAAGGCGGCCAGGACCCCGAGGAGAACGCGGGTCACGGCGCGTCAGTATGGGTTACGCGAGGCGCGAGCGCAAGCGCAAACGATACTGAGTTCCAATTACGCTCCTTGGGGGGCACCATAAACTGGACAGTACGATTTATGGTTTTTCAGGCCCCGAGGATCGTGGCCTTGCTGGAGGGGAAGGAGGCGGCGTCGACGTCCTGGACGTCGCCGGTGGGGACGCCGCTGAGGCCGGCGAGATGCTGGCGGGTTTCCTCCATGACCTTGCTCTTGAACTTCTCGCTGAGGCGTTCGAGGGCGTAGAGGGTGCCGCTGATGGCCTTGCGGTAGCGCATGGCCTGGCGGGACATCTCGGCGGTTTCCTCGGCGGCGCGCTGGGTGGTCTCGACGAGCCGCTGCCCGAGGCGTCGGATGAGCTGCAGCATCATCTTCGGGTCGCGGGCCATGGATTCGACCATGTTCTGGTCTTCGAGGCCCTTGAAGACGGCGACGTCGCAGGGGGTGATGGCGCGGACGGTGGCGGTGCGGGGGCCGTTGAGGAGGGCGCTGAGCTCGCCGAACCATTCGCCCGGGTTGAGCTGGTTGACGACGTTGCCCTTCACTTCCGCGACGGCGGTGCCCTTGGTGAGGTAGAAGATGCGGTTGTCGTTGGGCTGGCCTTCTTTGAGGATGACGGCGTCCTTGTCGTAGCGGAAGTACGCCTTGGTGATCGTCATAGTGGGTGATTGTAAAAGCCGGTCCCGGTCCCGGTCCAGGAAGAAGGAACCGGCCCGGGCCTGATCCCGAGAAAGGTCTTGACCCTCGGAAGCCGATGGAGATAATAGCCACTCCCTTTCCGGGGGTGCACGGGGAGTTATAGGTGCACGCGTGATCATTGACATCGTGACCCTCTTCCCTGGGATGTTCCAGGGGGTGTTGGGGGAGAGCATTCTGCGGCGGGCGCAGGAGCAGGGGCTGGCGAAAGTCAGCCTCGTGAACCTGCGCGACTTTTCGAAGGACCGCCACAAGAAGGTGGACGCGCCGCCCTACGGGGGCGGGCCGGGCATGGTCATCATGGCCGACCCCGTTCTCGACGCGGTGGACCACCTTCGGAAGAACGGCCGCGAAGAGTCGCTGGTGGTGCTGCTGACGCCGGGGGGCGTGCGGTACGACCAGACCTTGTGCCAGGAGCTCTCCAAGCAGAAGGGGCTGATCTTTCTGTGCGGGCACTATGAGGGGTTCGACGAGCGGGTCAGCCAGGGGCTGTCGCCCCTGGAAGTCTCGATCGGCGATTACGTGCTGACAGGCGGGGAGATCCCCGCGATGGTTCTTTTGGATTCGGTGGTCCGGCAGATTCCGGGTGTGTTGGGCTCGGCCGCGTCGCTCGCGCAGGAGTCGTTCACGGGCGGCGGGCTGGAGTACCCCCAGTACACCCGGCCCCCGGAAGTCCGGGGGTTGCCGGTTCCGACCGTGCTGCTGTCCGGCGATCACAAGGCGATCGCCGAGTGGCGCGATGAGAAGTCGAAGGAACGGACGGAACAGCGCCGGCCGGATTTGCCGGGCGCGGTGAAGAAGACGTATCGCCAGATTTGAAACGGTGGAACCATGCGCTCCCTCGACGCGATTGAAAAAGACTGGCTGCGGAAGAAGACGCCGAAGTTCGACGTCGGCGACGCCGTCGAAGTCCACGTGAAGATCATCGAAGGCGACCGCGAGCGCGTCCAGATCTTCGCGGGCACCGTGATCGGCAAGAAGCACCAGGGCCTGGGCGAGACGTTCACCGTCCGCCGCCTGGTCCAGGGCGAGGGCGTCGAGCGCATCTTCCCCGTCCACTCGCCGCGCGTCGCGGACATCGTGGTCAAGAAGAAGGGCCAGGTCCGCCGCGCCAAGCTCCACTATCTCCGCGACCGCGTCGGCCGCTCCACGCGCATCGAGGAGAAGATGGGCGTCGTCCTGGAGAAGCCCGCGGCCCCCGAGCCGGCCCCCAAGAAGGCGGAAGCCGCCCCGGCCGCGCCCGCGGGCAAGTAGGACGTCGTGCCCGCCGCGGGCCCGTACGACCGCGACCTCAAGTTCGAGGACACCCTCCGCCCCGGTGCCTTCGACGACTTCATCGGCCAGGGCAAGACGGTCCACAACCTCCAGATCGCCATCAAGGCCGCGCGCAAGCGCAAGGAAGCCCTCGACCACATCCTCTTCAGCGGCCTCCCCGGCCTCGGCAAGACGACCCTCGCCCGGATCATCGCCTTCGAGATGAAGGCCATGCTCCACACCACCAGCGGGCCCATCCTCAAGCGCGCGGGCGACCTCGTCGGGACCCTCACGAAGCTGCAGCAGGGCGACGTCCTGTTCATCGACGAGTGCCACCGCATGCCGCCCACGGTGGAGGAGTTCCTCTACTCCGCCATGGAGGACTACCAGGTCTCCATCAGCATGGAGTCGGGGGTCCAGGGCCGCACCATCACGCTGCCGGTGAAGCGCTTCACGCTGGTGGGCGCGACGACCCGGGAAGGCCTCCTCAGCGAGCCCTTCCGCTCGCGCTTCGGCATCCTCGAGAAGCTGGAGTGGTATCCGCCCGACGACCTGGTGAAGATCCTCAAGAGGTCGGCGAAGATCCTCGGCACCGACATCGACGACGAAAGCTCCGTCTTCATCGCCGCGCGGTCGCGGGGCACCCCGCGCGTCGCCAACCGCTACCTGCGCCGCGTGCGCGACCTGGCCCAGGTGAAGGCCGGCAACAAGATCACGCGGGCCGTCACGCTCGAGGCCCTCGCCATGCTCGGCGTCGACGAGGCCGGCCTCGAGGAGATGGACCGCAAGATCCTGCGGGCCCTCTGCGCCCAAAGGGGGACCGCGGTCGGCCTCAAGACCCTCTCGGTGGCCGTCGGAGAAGAAGAGGACACCATCGAAGAGGTCTACGAGCCCTATCTCATCCAGAACGACTTCCTGATCCGCACCTCGCGCGGCCGCAAGGCCACCGAGAAAGCCGCCAAGCACCTCGGCGAAACGACCTCCAAGGATCAGGCCTCCCTCTTCTAGCTCCCCCCGGGGGGGCAGGGGGGGACTTCTAGGCACTTGGCACTTGGCTCTCGGGTTGCGGGATGTTGCGCGGCCCCCGGGACGTCGACATAATAGGCCCCTATGACTGACCTTTCGCGCCGCGTCTTCGACAGCGTCCTGGACATGCTCTCCAACGAGCAGAATCCGACGCCCATGGTCCGCCTGAACCGGATCCTGCCCTTCAAGCACACGAAGGTCTACGCCAAGCTGGAGTGGTACAACCCCTTCGGCGCGGTGAAGGACCGGGTGGCCGCCAACCTCGTGCGCGACGCGGAGGAGAAGGGCGTCAAGATCGAGAACCTGGTGGAGCCGACGTCCGGCAACACCGGCCTCGGCCTGGCCATGATCGCCAACGCGAAGAACTACAAGCTGACGGCCTGCCTCTCGCTCGCGATCCCGGCGGAGAAGCGCTGGGCCCTGCGCGCGTTCGGCGCCAAGCTGGTGGAGCTGAACGACGACCTCTGCCCGCTGCCGGGCGCCCCCGAAGGCGCCATGCAGAAGGCCAACGACATGGCCAAGCAGCCGGGCTGGCACCAGCTCAACCAGTACAAGAACCCGGC
The DNA here is from genome assembly GCA_036383955.1 of Planctomycetota bacterium. Classification (GTDB taxonomy): domain Bacteria; phylum Planctomycetota; class MHYJ01; order MHYJ01; family JACPRB01; genus JACQFK01. Next base: position 25,492 of record DASVNH010000181.1, read on the forward strand.
CAACCCCGACGCCCACTTCCGCACGACCGGCCCCGAAGTCTGGCGGCAGACGGAAGGCAAGATCACCCACTTCGTCGCGGGCCTCGGCACCTGCGGCACGATCACCGGAACGGGGCGCTTCTTGAAGTCGAAGAACCCGAACGTCAAGGTGCTGGGCGTTTACCCGGGGGACGGGCACGACATCCCCGGCGTCCGCAGCCTCAAGGCGCTCAAGCTGACGGATTTCTTCCTGCCCAAAGAGTACGACGGCATGGTCGAGATCCAGAACGACGAGGCCTACAAGGTCTGCAAGCGCCTGAACCAGGAAGAGAGCGTCATCGCCGGTCCCAGCTCGGGCATGGCGCTCGCCGGCGCGCTCAAGCTCGTCCCCGACGAGCCGGGCGCGATCTGCGTGGTCATGTTCCCCGACAACGTCTTCAAGTACACGGGCTCGATCAAGAAGCATCTGCCCGAGCTCTTCCCGGCCGAGGCCGGCCAGGCGCCGCCCCCCCCGCCGCCGAGCGCGTCGGACACGGCCGATCATCCCGAAGCGCAGGAGCTGGTGAAGAAGGGCGCGCTGCTGCTCGACGTCCGCACGCCCGGCGAGTTCGCGGGCACGCGCATCGCGGAGGCCGTCAACATCCCGCTGCAGGCGATCCAGGCCGGCCCGGTCCAGGGCCTGCCGGCGGACAAGGCCGCTTCGATCGTGACCATCTGCGGCGTGGGCAAGCGCTCGATGGCCGCGCTGCAGCTGCTCAAGCAGCAGGGCTACACGAACGTGAGGTCGATCCGCGGCGGCATGCAGGCCTGGATGACCGAGGGCCGCCCGCTCAAGATCCGTTAGCGGAGGGCGTCGACCACCGCCTCGAGCAATTCGGGCGTTTCCGCGCGCGTGATCTGGATGGTCATGGTCTGCCCGATCGCGAGGCCCGGCTTCGTCGCGTAGCGCGCCCAGCGCTTATAGCCCTCGTCCGTGAACACGAAGCCGACCATCTCGACTTTCCTGTCCGGCGCGCTCCGATAGCGGACTTCCTTGAGGCCGTCCATCATCTCCTGGGGGAAGCCCGACTTCTTGAGGGCGTCGGGGCCGTTGATGGTGCGGCCGAGGGACACGCCCTTGACGTGGACGTCGTCCGGCGGCCAATCGAGGCCGTATCCGAAGACGACCTTGCCCTTCCACTCCGTCACGCGCCGGCGGAAGGCGGCTCCCGGCAAGGACGCGTGGAGGCGCTTCCGGAGGACGTCGGCGCTTTGATTCGCCGTTCCGGTGTTCGGGTTGATGAGGTGGATCTGGGCGCGGGCGCAGGCCAGTCGGCGCTCGTTCCAGCGGGAGAGGGGGCCGGGCCGCTCCTTGGATTCGATCCCGACCAGGATCACGGGCCCCGGCAGGACGACCGCCGTCTTGGGGGAGTCCACGCCGGACAAGGACAGCGCGGCCTCATCCATCGCCTGACGCAACTCGGCCACCGTTCCGAAGCGCAGGCCCGACGGGAGATCCTCGGGCCAGAGATCATCGATGCCGAACTCCTCCACGCGCTCGTAGGAAAGGCCGGCCCCGCTCGCCGCGGGTTTCGCGGGAGCGCTGGACGACACGAGGCCGCTCGCCAGGAAGAGGGTGACGACCGGGACGGCCCAGCCGGCGACTTTCTGCCCGGGCGCCGCGCGACCCCGGAGCGAGACGAGGCCCATGAACGCGAGCACGTTGGCGCCGAGGACCGCTCCGGCGGTCGCCATCGCGAGGCCGTTCGACGTCCACTCCATGGCCAGGATCGCCAGGCCCAGCGCCGCCGCGAGGAGGAACCAGGCCGTCTGGATGAACGTGCGCCGCTTGGAGAAGAACCAGCCTCCGCCGCCGAGCACGAGCCCGAGGACGATGGCGGCCGTCGGGATCTGAACGGGATGCGAGGGCTCCGAACGGATCGCGATCAGGGCGACGACGAGGCCGAGGCCGAGAACGGCGAGCGCGAAGAGGGCGGGGGCGATCCCGACGCGGCGGCCGTCCACCTTCGGCGCCTTGAGGATGGCTCCGACGCTCAGGACGAACGCGGCCGTCAGCAGGGGGGCGGCGGTCTTGAAGACGGCCGCCCAGGTCGCGTCCGCCCGGCCGCCGACCGTCGCGCCCAGGAGCGCCGCGAGCCCGAGGCAAGCCAGCGCGGCGATCGCGTAGACGTTCCGCGGCCCCTGTGCCGGCGGCGGGACCGCCTCCAGCCGCGTGACGCGCTCTTTCATGGCGTCCGCGCTCTGCCAGCGGTCGGCGGGCGCCCTTTCGAGCGACTTGAGCACGACGGGGTCGAGGCGGCGGTCGACGTCCGCCCGCTCCGACGGCGCTTTGAAGCGGCCGAGGGGCAGTTCGCCGGTCAGCATCTCGTAGAAGACCACGCCGAGCGAAAACAGGTCGGCGCGGTGGTCGACGGTGTTCGGGCTCTCCATCTGCTCGGGCGCCATGTAATGGGGCGTGCCCATGACCACGTTGGTGCGCGTGATGCGCGTCTGGTCCGGCTCGGCCAGCTTGGCGAGGCCGAAGTCCGCGATCTTCACGCGGCCCTGGCGGTCGAGCAGGATGTTCTCCGGCTTGATGTCGCGGTGGACCACGCCGCGCGAGTGGGCGTAGGCGAGGGCGTCGCAGATCTGGGGGACGATCTCGAGCGCGCGGACGCTGTCGAGCTTCTTCAGGATGTTCCGCAGCGAGACGCCATCGACGTACTCCATGACCAGGTAGGGCACGCCGTCGTGCACGCCGAACTCATGGATGCCGACGATGTTCGGGTGGGTGAGCTGCGCGAGGGCCTTGGCCTCCCGCGTGAAGCGCTCCACGAAGGAGGGGTCGCTCGCCAGGGCGGGGGAGAGGACCTTCAGCGCGACCTTGCGGCCGAGCGCCGTCTGCTCGGCCTCGTAGACCACGCCCATGCCGCCTTCGCCGAGCGTCCGCAGGATCTTCAGGTTCGGGAACGCGGGCGCGTCCTTTTCCGCCGCGAAGTCCAGCAGGCACTTTTCGCAGACCCCTCCGAGCTCGCGGAGCGTCTCGGTCTTCGCCGGGGCGTCGCATCGTGGACAGTTCATGCGCCTATCAGAAGCGGTCCCGGGAAAAGGTCGTCAAAAATCTTTTCCAAGCGCGCGGAACAGTTCCCGGACTTCGGATTCGACCTCCTCCGCCTTTTCCAGCGAAGGGGCGATCTCCTCCCGCAGGCAGTCCCGCAGCTTGTTCCGCAGGCGGTAGAGCCGGTGCTTGCGGTCGGTCGGCGTCAGGTCGGACGTCGACGTCCCCTTGAGCAGCGCGAGATCCGCCTCCGAGACCTGCCGCCGGAGCCTCTCCATGGCCCGCGCCAGCGTCTCGCGCGCCCAGCCGGCGAGGAAGGCGGCTTCGGGGGTGGGCCCGACGTCCGGCAGGTCCAGCTCCGCGCGGAGGAAGTCGATCCCGCCCCCGCGTTTCTTCGCGTTCGCGCGATCGCGCTCGTTCGAGAGGTAGTGGCCGAGGGCGGCGAGCAGCCAGGTGCGGAACTTGCCCTGGTCGGCGCTCACGCCGTCGAGGAAGTCCTTCTCGAGGGCGACGGCGAAGAAGCCCTGGGTGAGGTCCTTGGCGCTTTCGACGTCGTGCCCGCGGCGCCGGATGAAGAAGTAGGCGGGTTTCCAGTAGCTCGCGATGAGCGTATCCCAGGCCGCGCGCGACCCGCTTTGCGCGGAGCGCACGACGGTCCACGCGGTCGGCCCGAAGCGGACATCCCCGCCGCCGATCTCCGTCTCGTTCACGCGGGCTAGTCTAACGTTTCCCAGGAAAAGAGACGCGACGCGAGCGAGGCCGGCTCGTCGGCAAGATAGCAGGCCTGATCCACGCGGCCCGACGCGAGGTCCAGATTCATGTAGAAGTGACGCCGTGGCGAGAACGCGTAGACCACGTCCCCTATGGGCATCGGATCGGAACCCCACCCGTCGAAATCTCTCTCGGCCCGCAAGCCGCCGAAAAAGGCCGGGGGTAAGCGGGCGCTGCCCGTGGAATCCAGCCGAATCCAGGCGGGACCGTTTCGGAGGGTGGCGCCGGGGATCGACATCCGACGCAAGACGCGGTCGTCACTTTCCTCACGGATCTCCATCGTGGAAGACGTGAGGACGAGGAGGTGAGGCCGACCCGAAAGGACGGCACGGGTTCGTGTTTCGCGCAACGCTTCGGCGAACATCCGCTCGACGGCGCGATCCGCGGGCCCGCCCAGCAGCAGCCACGCGACGAAGAGTCCCAGCGTCCCGAAGGTCAGGATCGCGAGTCCGGCGATTCGGAAGGAGCGCGGCATCCGCCTGAAGTGTATCCCCCCTCGGGGGGGCAGGGGGGGGCGACCTTCGAGATTCCAGATTCGAGATTCGAGATTCTCTAGCGGGCGATGCCGATCAACCCGATGAGCGCGCGGAAGTCGGAGTCGGGCCACTCGATGCCGAGGCCGACCATGCCTTCGGGGGCTTCGCCGATGCGGCTGACGCCGCCGTAGAGCCGGATCGTGGAGAGCAGGAGCTCGAACCAGTTGGCCTTGCGCGTCCAGAGCGGCATCTTCGCGAAGACGCGCAGCATGGGGCCGTCGATCTCCTCGTCGATCTCGTCCTCCTCGACGTCGTTGTAGGCGTCGCGGGCCTCGAACGTGATCTCGACGGGATGGTTGATGAACAGCCACTCGTCCCAGCGGAACTCGACGGCCCCGCCCGGCCGCCCCTCGAGCAGGCCGGCCCGGACCGTGATGCGCTTGTCGAGGAACCACGGGATCCGGTAGCCCACCTGGAGCTCGCCCTTGATCTCCGTCGCCGTGCTGTTCACGTCCTCGAACTCGTCGAAGAGCACCTCGCCCTCGCCGTTGAAGCTCATGAAGGCCGCGCCCGCGTAGAAGAACTTGTCGTCGGCCGGCGAGATCCGGACCCCCAGCCGCGAGATGCTCACCTCGCTGTCGAAGTACATTTTCGAGTCGATCACGACCTCGAGGATCGAGCGCGCGGCGCGGCCGAGGGTGTTGTCGACGTCCTCCAGGGTGCGCCGGGCTTTCTCGTAGAGCTCGTCGTCCTGGAGCAGCCTGCCGATCGAGCCCTCGCCGGCCTCGAGCTTCCCGGTGATCTGCCGGAGGGACTCCGACGTCCGCTCGACGTTCTCGACGGTGCGCTTGAGCCGCTCGCCCATCTCCTTGTCGTTGACGAGCTTGGCGAGGACGCCGTCGCCGTGGTCGATCTTCTCGGAGACCTTGCGGAGGTTCGTGGCGGCGGTCTCGACCTCCGTCAGCGTGCGTTCGACCTTCTCGGTCATCTTCTTGTCGTTGAGGAGGGCGGGGACGGGGCCCTGGCCCTTGTCGAGCTTCTCGGTGATCTTCTCGAGGTTGTCGCCGACCCGCTTGATCTCCTTCTGGGCGGTCTCGCCGGTCTTTCGGATCTCGTCGACGGCCTCGGTCACCTTCTTGTGGAGCTCGTCGGTGTTGAGGGCCTTGCCGATGGAGCCCTGGCTGCCCTTGAGGGCGGCCGACACGTCTTTCAGGTTGGCGATGAGCTGGTGGAAGTTCTCGCGGTTCTCGGAGGCGATCGCCCCGAACTCGTCGAGGCCGGGCTTGTTCTTGCCGGCGAAGATCGCGGGGTTCTGCTCCGGGGCCTTGGAGCCCCGCTTGATCGCGACGTAGCTGCCGCCGAGCACGGAGCTCGCGTCGACCTCGATCTGGCCGTCCGCGTAGATCGCCACCGGCCGCTGCAGGCGGAGCCGCACGACCACGCCCGACGACGGATGGAGGTCCATCTTGTGGACCTTGCCGAAGAGGACGCCGTCGACGCGGACGTCGTCGCGCTCCCGAAGGCCCTGGACCTTTTCGAAATGGACGTCGATGAAGACCGAGCTTTCGAACAGCGACGAGAGGTCGCCGACCAGGAGGGTGGCGAAGCCGAGGAGGACGAGGGCGACGAAGAAGAAGAAGCCGAGCCAGGCGGCGCCCTTCACGCGAGCTCCCGCGTGAGCGGGCCCTCGGACTCGCCGTGGATGAACTGGCGGATGACGGGGTCGTCGCTCTTCTGGAACTCCTCGACGCTGCCGATCTTGTGGATCTTCCCCTTGAGCAGCATCGCGACGCGGTTCGACACCTTGAAGGCGCTCGCCATGTCGTGGGTGACCAGGATCGAGGTCACCGACAGCTTCTTCTGCGTTTCGAGGATGAGGTCGTTGATGACCGACGACATCACCGGATCGAGGCCGGCGGTGGGCTCGTCGTACAGGAGGATCTCGGGGTCGCGGATGATCGCCCGGGCCAGGCCGACCCGCTTCTTCATGCCGCCCGAGAGCTCCGCCGTCGCCTTCTGGCCGGCGTCCTTGAGGCCGACCAGGCCGAGCTTCTCCTCGACGCGCTTCTTGATCTCGGCCACCGACAGCTTCTCGTGCTCGCGCAAGGGCAGGGCGACGTTCTCGAAGACCGACATCGAGTTGAGCAGGGCCGAGCCCTGGAAGCAGAACCCGATCTTGCGCCGGGCCGCGTCCAGCTCCTCGCCCCGCGCGTGGCAGACGTCGATGTCCTCGACGAGCACGTGGCCCCGGTCGGGCCGCATCAGGCCCACGATGTGCTTCAGCGTGACGCTCTTGCCCGCCCCCGAGGCCCCCATGATCGTCAGGGTCTCGCCCTTGTGGACGTCGAGGGTCACCCCATCCAGGATCTTTTTGCCGCCCAACGACTTGGAGAGGTCCTTCAGGGCCACCGCCGCGGGGCGGTCGACCAGGGCGGCGTAGCTCAGCGGGGCGTCATGGGAGACGTGGGGCGTCTCGTCGATGAGATCCACGAACTTCATCATAGCATCCACGAGAGGATATAGTCGAAAGCCAGGACCAAAATGAAGCTGACGACGACCGCGCGGAGCGTGGCGCGGCCGACGCCCTCCGGCCCGCCGCTCGCGCGGAGGCCCTGGCTGCAGGCCACCGCCGCCGTGGTGAGGTTGAAGACCAGGGCCTTGAACAGGCCGCCGTAGATGTCCTTCATCTTCAGGGCGTCCCGGCCGTTCCGCAGGAACGCTTCGATGTCCACGTTGAAGCGCGCCTGCGCCACGAACGCCCCGCCCAGGATCCCGATGGCGTCCGAATAGATCGTGAGCAGCACGCCCGCGATGCCCAGCGCCAGGATCCGGGGCATGACCAGGTAGTAGACCGGGTCGATCGACATGACTTCCAGCGCGTCGATCTCCTCCGACACCTTCATCGTTCCCAGCTCGGCCGCGTAGGTCGAGCCCACCAGGCCCGCGAGCGCCAGCGCCGTGAAGACCGGCCCCATCTCCCGGCACATGCCGACCGCCACGATGAAGCCCAGCGACGCCTCCTGCCCGTAGTCGCGGAGGACGTCGCCCGTCTGCAGCGACACGATCATCCCCGTGAAGAGGGAGGTGATGAAGACGACGGGCATCGAGCCCAGGAAGCAGCGGGCCAGCTGGCGGACCGCTTCGCCGAGCTTCCGGCCCAGCCGCGCCAGGCTCGCCAGCGCCTTCAGGAACAGGGAGATGGCGTGCCCGGCGCCGACGCAGGACTCCTCGAACCCGGCCTGCAGCTTCCCGATCATCGTGTTCGGACAAATCCTCCCGGGATGTTTGTCCTCGCGAGGACAAACATCCCGGGAATCTTTGTCATCTGTAGAGCCTCTTGCGCTCGAGATGGCGGCGGACCGGCTCGGGGACGAGCCAGCGCACCGACCGCCCGCGGCGGAGGCGGTCGCGGATCTCGCTCGACGAGATGTCCAGCAGGGGCACGTCCACTACCTTCTGTTTCGGCATCCGGGCCTCAACTCTGTGCCCCGGACGCGCGGCGATCAGGAACGTCGCCCGGCGGGCGACCTCGTCGATCGACTTCCATCGCGGCAGCAGCGCGGCCGCGTCGGCCCCCAGGATGAGGTGCGGCCGGGCCCCCGGCAGCAGCCGCGCCAGCTCGCGCAGGGTGTCGATCGTGAACGACACCCCCCCGCGGCGGATCTCCAGGTCGCTGGCCTCGAGGAAGGGGTGCCCCCGCACCGCCGCCCGGACCATCGCCAGGCGGTCGGCCGCCGGCGCGATCTCGCGGGCGCTCTTGAGGGGCGGGAGGGCCGCCGGCATCAGCAGCACGCGGTCCAGCCGCGCCGCCTCCGCCGCCCGCTCCGCCACGACCAGATGGCCGTGGTGGATGGGATTGAACGACCCGCCGAGAATCCCCAACCGCATGACGGGACAGTATAGCGTGACGATTGCTGTCACGCCCGCTGTTCCCCCGTACATGGGAGGAAGCATCCTGCTAAACTAGGAAGAATGGCCTTGGCTGACGACGTCCTCCGCGGAGAGCCGCTGGCCCTCGCCCGCGCGATCTCGCTCGTCGAGAACGGCGCGCCCGAGGGGCGGGCGCTGCTCGACACCCTGTCGCCGCGCGCCGGCAAGGCCCTGCGGATCGGCCTGACCGGTCCGCCCGGGGTGGGGAAGTCGACGACCGTCGACGAGCTGTCCGACCTCCACCGCTCGCGCGGCGAAAAAGTGGGCGTCATCGCCGTCGATCCCACGAGCCCGTTCACGGGCGGGGCTCTCCTGGGCGACCGCGTCCGCATGACCAAGGCCGCCGAGAGCGACATCTTCGTCCGCTCCATGGCCTCCCGCGGCGTGAGCGGCGGGCTGTCCCGCGCCACCCAGGACGCCGCCGACCTCCTCGACGCCTCGGGCCGCACGCTCATCCTCCTCGAGACCGTCGGCGTCGGCCAGTCCGAGATCGAGATCTCGCGGGCGGCGGACGTCGTCATCGTCATGCTCTCCCCCGAATCCGGCGACGGCGTGCAGGCCATGAAGTCGGGGGTGCTGGAGATCGCGGACCTGGTGGCGATCAACAAGGCCGACCGGGGCGGCGCGGACCGCCTGGAGCACGACCTGCGGACGGCCTTCGAGCTCGGGCTGCGGTCGCGCAAGGACGTGCCGATCCTGCTCACCGAGGCGAACACGGGGAAGGGGATCCCCGAGCTGGCGGGGGCCGTCGACGCCCTCGTCGCCGCCCGGAAACAGTCGGGCGCGTTCGTCGAGCGGCGGAAGTCGAACATGGAATCCCGCCTGCGGCGCATCGCGGAGTTCCTGCTGCAGACGGACTTGTGGGAGTCGGGCGACTCCCGCACCCGGGTGCGGGCGGCGGCCGAGCGGGTGCTGGCCGGCGACCAGTCGCCGTACCAGTGCGCGCGGAAGCTGCTGGAGGAGGCGCTCCGATGAACGGCCGCTCGCGCTTTCCCCTGACGCTCGTGCCCGCCGACAAGACGGTCTGGACGGCGGACGACCTCCGGGCCTGGGACGCCGCGCGGGACCTCGGCAAGCCGGGCGAGTACCCCTTCGTCCGCGGCCCGCACGCGACGATGTACCAGGGCAAGATCTGGACGATGCGGATGTTCGCGGGCTTCGGCACCGCCCGCGACACCAACGCGCGCTTCAAGTACCTGCTGAAGCAGGGGCAGACGGGGCTTTCGACGGCCTTCGACATGCCCACGCTGATGGGCTACGACTCCGACCACGCCCGCTCGCGCGGCGAGGTGGGGCGCGAAGGCGTGGCCGTCTGCACGCTCGAGGACATGCGCACGCTGTTCGGCGACATCCCGCTGGCGGACGTCTCGACCTCCATGACGATCAACTGCACGGCCGCCATCATGCTCGCGTTCTACCTCGCGGTCGCCGAGGAGCAGGGGGTGCCGTTCGACCGCCTGCGCGGGACGATCCAGAACGACATCCTGAAGGAGTACATCGCCCAGAAGGAGTGGATCTTCCCGCCGCTGCCGTCGATGCGGATCATCACCGACATGATCGCGTACTGCGCGGAGCGCGTCCCGAAGTGGAACACGGTCTCGGTCTCGGGCTACCACATCCGCGAGGCCGGCAGCACGGCGGTCCAGGAGCTGGCCTACACGCTGATGGACGGCTTCACCTACGTCGAGTTCGGGATCAAGGCCGGCCTGAAGGTCGACGACTTCGCCCCGCGGCTCTCGTTCTTCTTCAACAGCCACATGAACTTCTTCGAGGAGATCGCGAAGTTCCGGGCCGCGCGGCGCATCTGGGCGAAGCGGCTGAAGGAGCGCTACGGGGCGAAGAGCCCGGAAAGCTGGCGCCTGCGCTTCCACACCCAGACCGCCGGCTGCTCGCTCTCGGCGCAGCAGCCGGAGAACAACATCGTGCGCACGGCCGTCGAGGCCCTCGCGGCCGTGCTCGGCGGCACGCAGTCGCTCCACACGAACTCGATGGACGAGGCGCTCGCCCTGCCGACCGAGGAGAACGTCAAGATCGCCCTGCGCACCCAGCAGATCCTCGCGCACGAGACCGGGCTGACGGAGGAGGTCGATCCGCTCGCCGGCTCCTACTTCATCGAGGACCTGACCAACCGCATGGAGGCCGAGGCCGAGAAGATCTTCGCCGAGATCGAGAAGCGGGGCGGCATGATCCCCGCCATCGAGCAGGGCTACCCGCAGCTGGAGATCGCCAAGGCCGCGTACCGCTTCCAGAAGGACGTCGAGGAAGGCCGCTACGTCGTCGTCGGGGTGAACGCCTACCAGGAGCAGGCGGGGGTCCAGATCCCGACGCTGAAGATCGATCCGGCGATCGAGCGCGACCAGGCGGAGCGCGTGCGGGCGTTCCGGGCGAAGCGCGACGCCGCGGCCGCGACCAAGGCGCTGGAGGCGCTGGGGACGTCGGCCCGCGACGGCTCGAACCTGATGCCCCGGATCCTGACGGCGGTCAAGGCGGGGGTGACGCTGGGGGAGGTCGTCGACGTCCTCAAGAAGCCCTTCGGCGAGTGGCGGGAGCCGCCGATTTACTGGTGAAGAAGGAGGACAAATCCTCCCGGGATGTTTGTCCACCCGGGGACAAACATCCCGGGAGGATTTGTCCTTCCTTAGCGGAGACGAACGTGGATCGAAAATTCAGGGTCATCGTGGCGAAGCCGGGCCTGGACGGGCACGACCGCGGGGCGAAGATCATCGCGGCGGCGCTGCGCGACGCGGGCTTCGAGGTGATCTACACCGGCCTGCACCAGACCTGCGAGGCGATCGTGGCGGCGGCGGTGCAGGAGGACGCGGACGCGGTCTGCGTGTCGATCCTGAGCGGGGCGCACATGACGGTGTTTCCCGACATCGTCCGCCTGCTGAAGGAGAAGGGGGCGGGCGACGTCCTGGTCTGCGGCGGCGGGATCATCCCCGACGACGACGCGGCCGAGCTCACGAAGCTGGGCGTGGGCCGCCTCTTCGGCCCCGGCACGGACACGCGCGACGTCGTGCGCTATCTGCAGGGCGAAATCCCCAAAGTCAGGTCCAGGTAACAGGTCCAGGTCCAGGAGCTCCCCCCCTCCGCCCCCCGAGGGGGAAGTGCACTTGTTCTCCCAGGTCCTTCTGCATCATCTGGATGTACCTCAGGTCTTTGTAGACTTGATTCTCCCCCCGGGGGGCAGGGGGGGCGCTTCCTTGACCTTGACCTTGTCCTGGACCTACGCCTTGGGGATCGGCTCGGTCTTCTCGCCGTCCTTGGTGCCGTGCTTCGCGGCCTGGCGGATCCGCTCGATCTCGGCGTGCTTCCTCGCGCGGAGGAAGAGCCAGATGAAGGCCGCCACCAGGGCGACGGCCGGCGGCGCGACCGCGAGGAGCTTGTCGCCGGTCATCAGGCCGATGCCGCCGAGCACCACCGCCAGGAAGCCGACGACGCCCCAGATGATGTAGGTGTTCTGCTTGCCTTCCCCCTGCGAGAGCAGCTTGTCCGCGACGGCCGCCAGCACGGCCGTGGATTCCTTCAGGGGCTCCGCGGCCGGCGCGCCGACCGCGGGGGCCGCGGGCTCCGTCGCCGCCGCGGAGGGCGGAGGAGGCGCGCCGATCGTGAGGATCTCGACGGGGCCGTCCTTGTGGTGGCGGATGCGCGTGCCGCATTTGGGGCACTTCATCTTGCGGCCGGCGAACTCGTCGCCGACCTGATTCTTCCCCTGGCACGACGGGCAGGTGAACGTGATCATCGGGGCTCCACGATTGTATAAGATGTTACCAACACTTAAGGAGCGGGCGCCATGATCGCGTTGATGTTTACCCTGAGCATCGTCGAAGGGCTTGCGCTGCAGGTCGACTACTTTCCCCTCGAGCCCGGCACCACGTGGACCTATCTGACCCGCGCCGGGCGCGAATATTCCAAGCGCGTCGTGGGCCGCGAGGGCGAGCTCGCCGTCGTGCTGCACGGCGCCGTCGAGAAGCACTGGCTCAGCGCCGCCGCCGACGGCGTCCGCGTCCACCGCTCGAAGGGCGTCGCGTTCGACGTCCCCCTGCTGCTCTTCAAGTTTCCGCTCAAGGCCGGCGACGCCTGGAGCGGCGAAGCCCGCGCCGAGGGCGCGCCCCTCGCCTACGCGTTCAGCACCGCGGGCGAGGAGGACGTCGACGTCCCCGCCGGCAAGTTCCGCGCGTACCGCGTGGACTGGAAGATGGGGCCGACGGCGGGGAAGACCTGGCTGGCCCGGGGCGTCGGGCCCGTCAAAGAAACCTACGGCGAGGCGGGGCTCGACCTGGTGAAGATGAGCCGGCCGGACGAGGCGTGGCTGCCGCTCAAGAAGGGCTCGAAGTGGACGTATTCCACCGACTACGACCCGGACACGGACCTCGTGCACGAGGTGGTCGGCACGGAGAAGATCGGGGAAGTCGAGTGCTTCGTGGTCGAGCACCGGTCGGAGAACAAGACGGCGGACCGGATCCGCAAGCTGCGCTCGGAGTGGCTGGCGGCGGGCGAGGGCGGCGTCCTGATCCACAAGGTCAAGCGCGGGCAGGCCGAGATGGCGGTCGCGAAGCCCTTCTTCAAGATGAAGAACGCCCCGCGGAAGGACGAGGAGTGGACCGGCGAGGCGGCCGCGTCGGAGAATCCCTCGAAGTACACCTTCATCATCGAGGGGCAGGAGGACGTCACGGTGCCCGCCGGCAAGTACGCCTGCTGGAAGGTCAAGGTGAAGGTCGAGTCGGGCACCCGCCACGCCGCCGAAGGCTGGGAGTGGTACGCGAAGGACGTGGGCCTGGTGAAGACCGATATGACCATCAAGGCCAGCGGCGAGGACTTCCAGATCGTCTCGGAGCTTAAGAAGTTCGAGCCGGGCAAATAGCGCCCGGAGGAGCCCGGCGCTTTCACCGTAACGGAGGGCTCGCCGGGGAGACTAATACATCGTGGTACAGCGGGTCGGTGTCTTGCCGGCCCGGGGGATCTTCGGGGCCGTGGCGCTGCTGTTTCTGGGTGCCGGACGTCTCTCGGATCCGTCTCATTCCCTGAGCGACGCCCCGGACATCGCTCCCCCGGTGCCGCATCCCGAGCGCGCTCTCGCCGTTCTCCGCGCGCAGGATTTCACGCCGGTGCTCGACGCCGCGGGCCGCCGCGTCGCCGCGTACTTCGACGACGCCCGCCAGGCCGCCTTCCTCGACGAGGTCTTCAGCCTGCGGGGCAAGTGGAAGCTCGCCACGCGGAGCCGCGCCTCCTACGAGAAGGCCGTCCGCCGCGCCTTCGAGCGCCACGTGCACCGGCCCGAGGACTTCCGCGCCCGGGTGCTCGACCCCATCCAGGACGATCTCGCGTTCGCCCTGCTGTCCGCCGAGAACCGCCTGCTCGTCACCGTCTTCGAGGACCTCCGGGCGTGGAAGCCGTCGCTGGAGTTCGCGGCGCTGCGCGCGGAGCACGCGGGGCTCGTCGACGTCCTGACGCCCCTGGTGGCCCGCGATCTCGGGATCAACCTGGTCGCGGTCGCGGCGGGGGAGGCGGCGGCCTCGCTCTTCTCGGCGGGGCTCGCGGCGGCGGGCGTGACCTCCGGGCCCTGGACGTTCGGCATCGGGCTCGCCGCGGGCCTCGCGGCGGGCATCGCGGTGGACGCGACGGCCGGCGCCGCCTGGGAGGACGCCGCCCGGGCGAAGGTCCGGACTGAGGTCAACGCGTTGCGCAACCGGTTGATGACGGACGTCGATGACGCCCTCTCGCGCGCGCTGCTCGGGTGGCGCCGCGCGCAGGAAGAGGCGGTGACTCGCCTGTATACGGGAGAAGCTTATGTGGCTGCTCATTAGCGCTCTCTGCGCGCAGTCCGCGGCGGCGAAGGCCGTCGCCCGCGAAGTGGTCGAAGCCCTCGAGCCCCGCGTGGTGAGGGCGGTCGAGGCGTACGGAGACGACGCGGCGCGGGCGCTGCGGGTGGGCGGGGCGGCGGCGCTGCCGGCGCTGGAGGCGCACGGGGCGACGGCGGCGCGCTTCCTGGCGCGCTTCGGCGACGACGGCGCGCGGCTGCTCGCGGCGGAAGGCGACGCGGTGGTGACGCTCTTCGCGAAGCACGGCGACGAGGCCGTCGCGTTCATGCTCAAGCATCCGGGCGTGGGGCGCGACCTGGTCGAGGCGTTCGGCGCCCAGGCGGCGCGGGCGAACGTGACGACGGGCGGCGTGGTGCTGATGAACCGGATGGCCGAGCCGATCCGCGCGAGCGGGCGGGCCGCCGAGATCTTCGGGGTCGTCGAGCGCTTCGGCGACCGCGCGTGCGCGTTCCTCTGGCGGAACAAGGGCGCCGTGTTCGGCGCGGCCCTCCTGACCGCCTTCCTCGCCGATCCGGAGCCCTACATCGAAGGGGCGAAGCGGCTCGTCGTCGAGCCCATGGCCGGCGCGGCGAGGAACGTCGCGGCCCGGACCGACTGGACCTGGGTCTTCGCGGCGACGGGCGTCGCGCTCGTCGCCTGGGCGGCGTGGCGGCTTCGCCGGAGAACGGCTTGACGTCCCGTCGCGCCCTGCCTATACTGCGCAGCGTCCCGGGCTGATGGGGCTGTAGCTCAGCTGGGAGAGCGCGTGAATGGCATTCACGAGGCCGAGGGTTCGACCCCCTTCAGCTCCACCAACCCGGGACAGGTCCAGGAAACAGGTCCAGGTCCAGGATGTACCCCCCGCGCCCCCGGGGGGGTGCCTCTGATTCACAAAGACCTTAGTAAACGTCCCATCTTCCAAGCGTTTCAGCCGTCTAACTGGACGTGCCTGTCCGCCTTGTGAAGGAGTCCCCCCCCTCCGGGGGGGCAGGGGGGGATTTTCTGAACCTGAACCTGAACCGGAACCTGATTTGGTAGCATCAGCCTTATGAGCGTCGTTCTCGCGATCCTGCTCGCCGCCCAGGATGTCGACGAGGCCCGCCTCAAGGAGCTCATCGGGCGGCTGGGGGGCGACTTCCTGGACGAGCGGGAAGAGGCCCGCAAGGGGCTGGAAGCCGCCGGCAAGGCCGCGGAGAAGCCGCTCATCGACGCCCTGACGCACGAGGATCCGCGGGTCCGGCGGAGCTGCCTCCTGCTGCTCGTGAAGCTCGCCTCCGCGCCCGCGCTGCCGCGGGCCGCGGCGCTGTTCAAGGGCGACGAGGACGCGGGGGTCGTCGACGCGGCCTTCACGCTCATCCGCGCGCTCGGCAAGGCGGCCGAGGAGGACCTGATCGACGCCCTGTCCGCCGCCTCCGCGGAGCATCGCCGCGGCGCGGTCGAAGCGATCGGCGAGATCAAGAGCGCGAAGGCCGTCGCGAAGCTCGACGACATGGAAGAGAAGGACCCGGACGGCGACGTGAAGGAGAAGGCCCTCGGCGTGCTGCTCATCCTCGGCGCGCCCGCCGAGCCGGCCCTCATCAAGCGCCTCGACTCCCCGGACGAGGGCCGCCGCACCCGCGTGTATCAGGGCCTGAAGGAGTCCAAGAACCCCGAGGTCCTGGCGGCCGTCGGCAAGCGCTTCTCCCTCGAGACCTCGAAGGAATGCGTGGACCTGGCGTACGACATCCTCCGCGGCGCGGGCTCGAAGGCGGAGGCGCACTTCCACGCCGCGCTCAAGAGCCCGCAGGAGCGCGCGCGGGAGAAGGCCATCGACGGCCTCAAGGGCCTGAAGACGGCCGGCGAGATCGGCGCCGTCGGCGAGCTCTTCCGCGACGACCCCAGCGAGCCCGTGCGCCGCGCGGCGGCGGAGTTCCTGAAGTCGCACGGCTTGAAGGCGGAGGACGTGCTGGTCGCCTCGCTCAAGAGCGCGACGCCGGCGGTGCGGCTCGAGGCGATCCGCGCGCTGGGCGAAATCCGCTCCGAGAAGCCGCTCGGCGAGATCTCGCGCCTCTTCCGGGAGGACAAGGACGTCGACGCGCACCGCGCGGCCTTCGACTACCTGCGCCGGCTGGGCACGAAGGCGGAGAAGGACCTGCTCTTCGCGCTGGACGACGCGGACAAGGCCAACATCCGGGTGCCGGCGATCCAGGCCCTGGGCGCGGTGAAGTCGGAGGCCGCGATCGACCGGCTGGTCGAGTTCATGGGCGGCATCGACACGGACACGAAGGACCCGGCCCGGGACGCGCTGGTGCGGATCGGCCCGAAGGCGATCGCGGCGGTCGAGAAGGCCGTCGAGTCGGGGCGGCTGCGGCGGGCGGCGGCCGACCAGGTGCGCGACCTGGTGGACCGGGAGGGCGTCGAGGCGATCCTGGCGTCGCTCGTCACGGAAGGCGGCCAGTCCGGCTGGTTCGAAGGGCAGTTCAAGGAGCTGGAGGCGTTCGGCAAGGCGCGGGCGGCGCCCGTGCTGCTGCGGATGATCAAGGAGCCCGGCTACCAGTGGCGGATCGCGGAGCGGCGCGAGAAGATCGGCGAATACGACCGGCTGATGCGCGAGCTCGCGGTGATGGCGCTCGGGGAGTTCCGGGACCCGGCGGCGCTCGAGACCCTGAAGGCGTCGCTGGCGGAGCAGCCCGCCACGGGCGTGTCGGGCACCCTGAAGGAGGAGCTCTTCGTCGCGCTGCACAAGCTCGGCGACCCGGCCCCGGTGAACGAGTTCCTGAAGACGTCCACCAAGGAAGGCGAGGCGGCGCTGAAGGCGGACCGGCGCGGGCCGGCCTGCGAGATCTTCTTCTCCCAGGCGCTGGTGCTGAACCGCGTGGGACGTCGGGCCGAAGCCGCGGAGGTCTACGTCCGGATCCTGGGCGTCCTCCCGGAAGACACGGCGGATCCGGACGAGATCGACCACGTGCGGCTCTCGCGCTACAACCTGGCGTGCCTGAAGGCGCTCGACGGCAAGAAGGCGGAAGCCGTGGAATGGCTGGGCAAGGCGGTGCGCGCGGGGTTCAAGGACCGGGAGTGGATCCAGCGCGACAAGGACCTCGACGCCATCCGCGGGGAAGCGGGGTACAAAGCCCTGCTCGCGGACGACGCGCTCTTCGACAAGGGCGACCGCTAACTGCGAGCTCCAAGCTCCAAGCGCCAAGACGTGGGGGGGATTCCTTGGAGCTTGGCACTTGGCGCTTGGCTCTCGCGCGTAGAGTATTCAATCCTTCACGGATCCTGAACGCGGATAGCTTCGGGCGTGGGGGCCGTTGGATACGGGAGGCCGGTTCGATGTCCGAGGTCCGCCGGGCCTTCGAGGAGCTCTTGAGGGAGCACTTCGACGCCTTGTACTTCGCCGCGCTCGACATGAGCGGGAACGCCTCGGACGCCGAGGATCTCGCCCAGGAGACGGCGATGAAGGGGCTGAGGCGCTTCGACAGTTTCCAGGCGGGGACCGACTTCAAGGCGTGGATGATGCGGATCCTGGCGAACACGTACATCGACCTGTACCGCCGGCGCCGCCGGGAGAAACCGGCGGGCGCGGAGGACGCCGTCGTCGCGATGGCCGACGCGGAGTCGCCGCTGCGGCCGGCGGACATGGAGTTCCTCCTCCCGTCGGACGTGGAGGGGGCGCTGCGCGAGCTGCCGGAGACGCAGCGCGCGGCGATCGTGCTGATCGACGTCAACGGGCTCACCAACCAGGAGGCGGCCGAGGCGCTCGGCTGGCCGCTCGGGACCGTGAACTCGCGGGTGTATCGGGGACGCGTGGAGCTCAAAAAAATCCTGCGCCGGATGGCCGACGGCCATCGGGCGTTGGGGAGGGAATCCAGATGAACGACGACTCCTTGCGACGGCTGCTGCGGAACTCCCTGCTCGGGCGGAAGGCGCCCGCGGGCCTGTGGGAGCGCGTCCGCGCCCGGCTCGCCGGCGCGCCCCGACGTCCCCTCGCGCTCACCCTCTTCGCCGCCGCCGCGATCCTCGCCGCCGCCGGCCTCAAGCTGGCGCTGCGTTCGACGCCCGACGCGACCCCCGCCCCGACCGCCGCTCTCCCCGCCTGGATCGCGGCCGCCGTCGAGCAGCACCGCGGCCTGGGGGGCATGTACGAGAAGACCCCTCCCATGGCGCCCCGCGAGCTGACGGAGCGCGTGAAGGAGCAGAGCGGACAGTTCGTCGACCTCCCCGGCCTTCGCGAGGCCGGCTTCGAGCCGCGCGAAGTGCACCAGTGCCTGGAGAAGGGCTTCGGGCACGTGATCTACGCGAACACCTGGTCGAAGCTGTCCTGCTTCCTCTTCGAGGACGACAGGGTCCCCGAGCTCGACGCGACCCACTTCTCGAGCGGCGACGTCTCGGTCATCGCCGTCAAGGAGGGGACGCACTTGAAAGTCTGGGTGAGCGAGCTCAAGCCGTCGCAGCTGTCCACCATCGCGCTCCACGCCCAGATGAAGCGCGACCGGATGAAGACGACCGAGCTGGACCTCGTCTCGGCGCCGCGCATCGTGGAGACGGTCCTGCTCGGCATGCCGGGCGTCGAGGACGTCCGCTTCGAGGCGGGGAAGAAAGTCTGCGTGGAGTACGACGAGAAGCAGACCTCCGAGGACGCGATCCGCGGCTACGCCACCTACAACGGCGTGGCCAACTGGGGAGGCGAGGGCCGATGAAGTCGCTCGCCCTTCTCCTGCTTCTCGCGCCCTCGACGGAGGACGTCGTCTGGATGAAGCTCGAGCAGGCGCGCGTTTTCGCGGCCCGCGCGGGCAAGCCCATCCTGATCATCGTCACCGTCGACCCGAAGACCGGCAGCTCGGTCTGCGGGAAGTCGAGCGGCCTCGACAAGGCCCTGTCCGATCCCGCCATCGAGAAGCGCGCCGGCAACTTCTGCTTCGTGCGCGCCTGCGACCGGAAGACGGCGGAGGCCGTCCGGGCCACCCGCTGCCTGGAGCTGATCTTCCTCGAGCCCGACGGCGAGGAGGTTTACCGCGCGGAGTTCAAGGACGCGCCCGCCCTGGACAAGGCGATGGCGTCCGCCGCCGAGCGCTGCGCGCCGCGGGCGGTCGCCTGGGCCGCGGGCGAAGGCGCCGCGGGCAAGCCGGTCGTCTACGTCTTCGGTGACGCCGAGCTGCACAAGGCCCTCGAGGACCGCGCGATCTCGCCGCTCCACGACCGCCTCGTCTTCGTGAAGGCCTCCGTCAAAAGCGAGGACGCGAAGCGCTTCGGCGTGACCCAGGCCCCGGCCCTGGTGGTCGTCGACAAGGGCGAGGTCCTCGAGAAGCTCGCGGGGCGCAAGCCCGCCAAGGACCTCCGCGCGGCGCTCCTGAGGGCGCTCGGGAAAGCCCAGAAGTAAACCCGGATTCCGGAGTCCAGAATCCCGGAGTCCAGGTCCCGCCTCTCTCCTGTCGTGGGCCGGAATCGGCCGTTGACGGATAACGCCGGGCGGTTCGAGGGCCTCCTGATTCCAGATTCGCCCCCCGAGCGCCGATCTAGATAGGAAGAGAGAGGGGGATCATGTCGGCCCGGCTCGACGTCCGTCCCGGCGTCATCGCGCTGTCGGGGACGCTCGACGTCCATTCCACCGCCGAGCTCTGGGCGTCCGCCATGGACGCCGTGAAGGGGCCGGTCGTCGTGGACGCGTCGGGCGTCGAGCACTGCGACGGCACCGGCATCGGCCTCCTGGTCGAGCTGCGGCGGCGCGGGGCGTCGGACGTCCAAGGCCTCCCGGCCCGCTTCCAGGCCCTCCTGGAGCTCTTTCCGAAAACGCCGGCGAAGGCGCCCGAGCCGCCGAGGCCGACGTCCATGGCGGAGGACGTCGGCAAGGCCACGGCGACGCTCTGGGCCGACCTCCGGAGCCAGGTGGCGTTCATCGGCGAGATCACGGCGGCGCTGGCGGCGGCGGTCCGGCGGCCGCGGAGCGTGCGGTGGCTCGACGTCCTGCGGGTGGCGGAGGCGGCGGGCGTGAACGCGGTGCCGATCATCTGCTTCATGGGGCTGCTGGTCGGCTTCATCCTGGCGTTCCAGTCGGCGGTGCCGCTGCGGCAGTTCGGGGCGGAGGTGTTCGTCTCGGAGCTGGTGACGGTGTCGGTGGTGCGGGAGCTGGGGCCGCTGATGACGGCGATCCTGCTCGCGGGGCGGTCGGGCTCGGCCTTCGCGGCGGAGCTCGGGACGATGAAGGTGAACGAGGAAGTCGACGCGCTGGTGACGATGGGCCTGGCGCCGGCGCGCTTCCTGGCGGTGCCGCGGGTGCTGGCGGCGATGCTGGTGACGCCGCCGCTGGCGCTGTTCTTCGACCTTATGGCGATGACGGGCGGGGCGATCGTGGTGGGCTCGTTCGGGTATCCGCCGGCGACGTTCCTGCGGCACGCGGCGACGGTCGTCACGCTGCCGGTCCTGGGCATGAGCGTGCTGAAGACGTTCGTGTTCGGCCTGATCGTGGCGGGCGTGGGATGTCATCAGGGCCTGCGGACGGGCACGGGGGCGACGGCGGTGGGCCTGAGCACGACGCGGGCGGTGGTGGCGGGCATCCTGCTGACGATCGTGGCGGACGGGGTCTTCTCGGTGATGCTGTTCGCGATGGACATCTGATGGCGGACGTCATCGCGCGCGTCGAGGGGCTCACGGCCGGCTACGCGGGCCGGACGATCCTGGAGAACGTCTCCTGCGAGGTGAAGGCGGGGGAGATCTTCGTGGTGCTGGGCGGCTCGGGCTGCGGCAAGAGCACGCTGCTCAAGCACATGATCGGGCTGCTGCCGCCTTTGGCCGGGCGGGTCTGGATCGAAGGGAAGGATCTCGCGACCGCGGAGGGCGCGGCGCGCGAGGGGATCCTGAAGCGGATCGGGGTGATGTACCAGCAGGGGGCGCTGTTCGGGTCGATGACGCTGCTGGAAAACGCGCGGCTGCCGCTCGAGGCGTTCACGGCGCTGCCCGGCGACGCGCGCGACGCGGTGGCGCGGAGCAAGCTCGCGCTCGTGGGGCTGGACGGCTTCGAGGGCCACATGCCGTCGGAGATCTCGGGCGGCATGCGCAAGCGCGCGGCGATCGCGCGGGCGCTGGCCCTGGATCCGCCGCTGCTGTTCCTGGACGAGCCGTCGGCGGGGCTGGATCCCGTGACGTCCGCCGACCTCGACCAGCTGATCATCCGGCTGTCGCGGAGCCTGGGGCTCACGTTCGTGGTGGTGACCCACGAGCTGCCGAGCATCTACGCGATCGCCGACCGGGTGATCATGCTCGACCGCTCGAAGAAGGGCATCATCGCGGAAGGGAAGCCGGCGGACTTGCGGGACCGCTCGGAGGACCCCTGGGTCCGGCGTTTCTTCCGAAGAGAGGCTTCCTGAACAGGTCACGGTCAAGGTCAAGGTCAAGGTCAAGGAGGATCCCCCCCATCCCCCCCCGGGGGGCAGGGGGGGCGTTTCCTTGACCCTGACCGTGCCCTTGACCGGTCGATGAGGTGAAGAGATGAGCGCGCAGGTTCGCTACGTGCGGCTGGGGATGTTCGTCCTGGTCTCCGCGGCCATCGCGGCGGGCGCCGTGGTGGTCTTCGGGGCCGGCAACATCCTCCGCGGGAAGTTCCTGGTGGAGTCCTACATCGACGAGTCGGTGCAGGGCCTCGACGGCGGCGCGTCGGTCAAGTTCCGCGGCGTGCAGGTCGGGCGCGTCGAGTCCATCGGCTTCGCCCGCTCCAAGTACGGGGTCGACGACACCCGCGTGCGCGTCGTCATCGCCCTGTCGCCCGACGACGCCTCGTCCCTCGGGAAGGGCGATCCGGCCCAGGTCTTCAAGGAGTTCGTGGACCGCGGGCTGCGCGCCCGCGTGGCGTCCCAGGGGCTGACGGGCGGGACCTACATCGAGCTCGACATGCTGGATCCTGAAAAGCATCCGCCGCCGTCGCACACGTGGGCCCCGGAGCATCCGGTGCTGCCGTCGGTGCCCAGCACCGGCAACCGCCTGATGGCCAGCGCCGAAAGCTTCCTCGTGCGCCTGGAGAAGGTGAAAATCGACGAGCTGGTCGAGCGCGTCATCGGGCTGGCGGAGGAGGTCGGGAAGTCCCTCAAGCCCGTGACGGACGACGCGCGGGCGTTCGTCGCCGAGGCGACGGCGCTGACGAAGGACGTCCGCAAGGAGCTCGCCGGCGAGACGGTGAAGGAGCTGCGGGCGGCGATCCGCGCGCTGGCCGACCTGCTGGAGAAGGACGTCGCGCCCACCCTGGCGAAGATCCGGGAGACGGCGGCGGCGGCGCCGCCGGCGCTGCAGAAGGCGGAGGCGGTGCTGGTCCGCCTCGACGGCACGCTCGCGCGGATCGACCGGACCGTGGCGGGGACCGGCGCGCAGGGCGAGGCGACGATGGAGAATCTCCGGGTGGCGACGCAGGACCTGCGGGAGCTGATGGGCACGTTGAAACGCTATCCGGCCAGCGCGGTCTTCGGAGAGCCGCCGCCCCGGGCCAGACTGGTGGAGAAATGATGCGGATCCTCGCGTGCGTCCCGATCCTGCTGGCCGGCTGCGTCGATCTCAAGGCTCCGGCGGCGGAGCGGCGCACCTACGCGCTCTCGGTGGAGCGGCCGGGGCCGTCGAAGGAAGGCGGGGCCGGCACGCTGAAGGTCCGGCGCTTCCTCATCTCGCGGGCGTATGAGGGCGTCGAGTTCGTCTATCGAGGCGGCGAGGCCGTCTACGAGAGCGACTTCTACCACGCGTTCTTCACGCCGCCGTCGGCGCAGGTCACGGACGCGGCGCGGCGCTGGATCTCCGGCGCGGGCCTCTTCGCGCACGTGGTGGACGCGGCGAGCGTCGCGCCCGAGACGCACCTGCTGGAGGCGAACGTGGCGGCGCTCTACGCCGACCTGCGGGCGAAGCCGGCGGCGGTCGTCGAGATCCAGTTCACCTTGTTGACCGCGGCCGGCGAGATCCGCCTGCACCGCTCGCACCGGCGGGAGATCGCGGCGACGTCGAGCGAGCCGGAGGCGCTCATCGCGGCCTGGGGCCGCGGCCTCGCCGAGATCTTGACGGCCGCCGAGGCCGAGCTCGCGGCATGCGTCCGCTGAGCGGCCCGGCCCGCTGGGGGATCCTGCCCGGACTCTCCGCGGCGGGCGGACTGGTGGCCGGCCTGGCGTTCCAGGCGATCGCCCGGGGCTCGGGAGGGCGGGACATCATACTCCTGGGCGGGTTGATGGGGCTGGCCGCGGCCCTGGCGGTCGCGATCGCGCCGAAGATCTGGATGGCGGTGCTCCTCGCGCCGCCGCTCGCGACGCTGGGCATGGCGGCGAGCACCTTCCTGTTCTTTTATCCGGATGAGCCGGTCCGGGCGCTGCGCTACGCCCTCCTTCCTCCGATGCAGATCCTGGGTCTGCTCGCGACCGCGCCGAACGTCGTGCTGCACGGCATGCGACTGAAGCGGACGGCCGCCTGGTTCCCGAAGGGCCTGGGGCTCTCCCTCGCGGCCGCCGCGGCGTCGGCTTTCACGGTCAGCGAAATCTTCGTGGGCACCCGCCTGCCGGAGCTCCTCGCGTTCTTCACGCTTCTCAACGCGGGCGGCGCCGTGGCGCTGGAGGCCGCGCTCCGCCGCTCGCGGGTGGTAAGCTAATACATGGCTCCTCATCCCCTGCGCGGCTACGCCCGCTGGCTCGTCTTTCCGGCGATGTCCGCCGCCGGCGGCGCGCTGGCCTTCGCGGTCGGCAAGGCCCCGTTCGAATGGACCTGGAGACTGGGGGCCGTCCTCGGCCTCGCCCCGGGCCTCGCCTGCGCGATCCATCCGCGGCTGGGGGTCGACGGCCTCCTGGCGCTGGCCCTGACCGTCGTGGGCGCGTTCGCCATCGCGTGCGGGACGCAGCCGACGGCGTCCGCCTCCGACCTCCTCCGCGAGCTGTTCCGGCCGGAGGCGCCGAACCTGGTCCTCGCGGCCGCGACCCTGGTGCCGGCGCTGTTCCAGGGGTTCCGCCTGCGGGAGGGGCCGTCCTGGTGGTGGATGAACCTGGCCTTTCAGGGCCTGGCCACGCCCGCGATCCCCGCCGTGATGTGGTGGTACAACGTGCCGATCGAGACGGGCAGCTTCACGCCGTTCGTGATCCTCGTGGTCGGCCACGTGGCCGCGATCGAGACGGCGAGCTTCCTTTCTCCCCGGGTCGAGTGAGTTCCCGCGAATTGGCCACAGAGGCACAGAGACACAGAGCGGACCTTTAGCATTTCCCTATAAGAACGAACTCTGTGCCTCTGTGTCTCTGTGGCCCGCTAGCGCTTCGCGGCCGCCAGGAAGAGCAGGGCGTGGGCGGTCTTGGCGACGGCCTGCTCCGTGCCGGACGCCCACGCGCCGTCGTCGCCCTGGCCGCGGAGGAGCATCGACGTCCCTTCGAGCCGCCAGTCCGAGCCGGCGACGACCTCCACTTTCGATCGCGCGAGCACGGCGCCGAGGCGGCCGAGGTATTCGAGGCGCTGCAGCGACCACGCGCCCTCGGAAGGCGGCACCCCGCGCAGCGTCCAGCGCGACTGCACCCACGCGAGCCCCTTGCGGAGCGCGGTGTCGAGCGATTGCCGCTGCCGCTCCTCCAGCTTCAGCTTCGACGACGCGACCAGGCAGGTCTCCAGCGCCGCCAGCACCACGAAGCCCGAGCCCTTGCGCGCGCCCATCTGCAGGGGATTGTTGCCGCCGCCCCGACGTCCCGCGTCCGCCGGCCAGGTGGCGGGCACCACCTTCTTCGGGTCCGCCGCGATCGTCGTCGCGTTCTCCGCGAAGTCGACGGCCAGGTCGACCTCCGGGCCCTCCTCGATCCAGGAGGACAGGAAGGCCTCGAGCGCCGAGGTCCACGCGTCGTCCGGAACCTTGGCGCCGTCGACGGCCGCCAGCGCGGCGACGGCCGTCGCGGTGATCACCGGATTCGGTCCGTCGTTGCGCCCGCCCGCGCTCCAGACGCCCGTGCGGACGTCGCGCCGCGCGACGAGCTCCGCGGCCAGCCGTTTGGCGTCGTCGGCGGCGCCGCCGAGCGCGAGCGCCCACACCGCGCGGGCCAGGGCGGCGGTCTCGGGCGGCGTCGGCGCGGCCCGCAGGGTCTTGAGCGCGGCGGCGATGACGGGGTCGTCGGCCGTCGCGCCGGCGGCGAGCAGCGCGTGAAGGAGCAGCGCCTGGTCGGGCCCGGAGCCGGCGCGTCCGCGGAGGAAGTCGACGCCCTTCTTCAGCGCGGCGGCCGGGTCGGCTTCGACGGGCTTCTCCTCCAGGAGCTCGATCATCTCATGGACGTTGAAGGCCTTGTCGGCGACGCGGGCGGCGCCGCGCTCGACGACGCGCTCCTGGCCTTTCACGCGGAGCTGCCAGCCGCCGCGGACGAGGAGGCCCCGGGAGACGCTGATTTGGGCGGAGGTGGCGAGCGTGCCCAGGTCGTTCTTGGTGACGACGAACTTGGTCTGGTTGTTGACGAAGTCGCGGCGGATCTCGAAGAAGGAGAAGGCGCCGTCGATCGTGGCGATCTCGTCGTCGCCCTTCTTCTGGATCGATTTGAGGACGTAGCGGCCCTTCACGGCGACGGGCTTGAAGCCGCCGAAGCCGACGGCCGCTTCGAGGAAGCCCGAGACGTCGGAGCCGTCCTGGAAGAACGCGCCGTTGTACTCCCACGCGGCGCCGCCCTTGAAGGGCTCGGGCGGGAGCTGGAGGAGGAGCGGCAGGGGGAGCTCGTCGTAGCGGTCCGCGAAGATCCGGTTGCCCGTCGGGGTCAGCTCGCTGCCGAAGACGACGAGGTCGCGATCCTTCGACGGCTTGCCGTTCTTCTCGAGGAAGGCGTAGCGCGCCACCCGGCCGGGGGCGAGCTTCCATTCCAGCTTCCGCTGCTGCGCGGGAATCAGGAGCAGGACGAGCAGGGCGATCCTCACGTTCCCTTTGGACTTCCAAGGCGCCGCTCGTGTTCGATGACGCGGTCCACGATCTCGCGGATCCCCAGCGTCGGCGCGTAGCCCACCAGGCTCCGGATCTTGCGGAGGTCGGGCACCCGGCGGCGCATGTCCTCGAAGCCGGCCTCGTAGGCCCGGTCGTAGGGGATCTTCTCGACGGCCAGCGCCGGGTTCACGCGCTGGCGCACGAGGTCGGCGAGCGCGGCGATGGTGATCTCCTCGTCGTTGCCGACGTTGAAGACCTGCCCGACGGCCTTCGGCTCGCGCAGGAGGCGGATGAGGCCTTCGACGACGTCGCCGACCCACGCGAAGCAGCGCGACTGGGCGCCGTCGCCGAACACGGTGAGGGGGCCTCCGTCCAGGGCCTGGCGGACGAAGCGGGGGAGGACCATGCCGTAGCGGCCGGACTGGCGGGGGCCGACGGTGTTGAAGAGGCGGGCGATGATCGTGGGGAGGCCGCGCTCCTTCCCGTACGAGAGGGCGAGGAACTCGTCGACGAGCTTGGAGGCGGCGTAGGCCCAGCGGCTCTTCGAGCTCGGGCCGAGGACGCAGTCGTCGTCTTCGGAGAACGGGACGTGGGCGGACTTGCCGTAGACCTCGGACGTCGAGGCCAGCAGCACGGGGCAGCCGCGCTTGGCGGCCGCGCGCAGCACGATCTCGGCGCCGCGGACGTTGGTCTCGATGGTGCGCACGGGGCTTTCGACGATCTGGAAGACGCCCACGGAGGCGGCGAGATGGACGATCGCGTCGGCGCGGGCGACGAGGCCGGCGACGGCCGTCGCGTTGAAGATCGTGCCGGCGGCGAGCTCGAAGCGGGGGTTCTTCTTCAGCGCCTCGACGTTGGCGGCGGCGCCGGTCGAAAGGTCGTCGAGCGCGATCGCCTCGTGCCCGTCCTCGAGGAGGCGCGCGCAGAGATGGGACCCGATGAAGCCCGCGCCGCCGGTGACCAGATACCGCATGTCAGGTCCAGGAAACCACGGAGGCAGGTCCAGGTCCAGGAAGCATCCCCCCGGCCCCGGGGGGAGTAGAGGCCGTCATGGAGCTATGGTACCCAAGAAGCGGCGGAATGGGCCGGTCCGGCATCGCGACCCGGAGGGATTCCGGTGGGGGGCACCCCGGATCCTGGACCTGGACCTGTCTCCTGGACCTACTTTTTGCCGTACTGGGGGTGATAGTCCTGGAGGGCGCGGACCTCGAGCTTCTTGGCCTGGAGGGCTTCGATGCCCTGGACGGCGGCCTGGGCGCCGGAGATCGAGGTCACCACGTGGATGCCGTGGGAGACGGCGAACGAGCGGATGCGGCCCTCGTCGGTCTTCGCGCCCTTGCCGCTGGGCGTGTTGATGATGAGGTCGATCTCCTTGTTGATGATGAGGTCGATGGCGTTGGGGCGCCCTTCGGCGATCTTGTGGATGGCGCGGCACTTGATGCCGTTGCGCTCCAGGAGCTTGGCCGTGCCGCCGGTGGCGATCAGGTTGAAGCCCAGCTGCTCGAGGCGCTTGGCGATGAACACGACGTCCCGCTTGTCCGTGTCCTTCACCGACACGAAGATGTTGCCCTTGGTCGGCAGGTGGTGGCCCGCCGCGAGCTCCGCCTTGGCGTAGGCGCGGCCGAAGTCGATGTCGATGCCCATGACCTCGCCCGTCGACTTCATCTCGGGGCCCAGGATGATGTCGACGCCCGGGAACTTCTTGAACGGGAAGACGGACTCCTTGATCGAGAACTGCTTGGGCTCGATCTCCTTGCGCAGGCCGAAGTCGCGGAGCTTCTTGCCGGCCATGATCTGGGCGGCGACCTTGGCGAGGGGGACGCCGATGGCCTTGGACACGAAGGGCACGGTGCGCGAGGCGCGCGGGTTGACCTCGAGCACGTAGACCGTCGAGCCCTTCACGGCGAACTGGATGTTCATCAGGCCGCAGACCTCGAGCTCCTTGGCGAGCGCGATCGTGTTCTTGCGGATGGTCTCCAGCTGGCCGTCGGAGAGCGAGAAGCTCGGGATCGACATGGCGCTGTCGCCCGAGTGGACGCCGGCCATCTCGATGTGCTCCATGATGCCGCCGATGAACACTTCCTCGCCGTCGCTCAGGGCGTCGACGTCGATCTCCAGCGCGTCCTCGATGAACTTGTCGACGAGGACGGGGTGGTCGGGATTGACCTCCGTCGCCTCCTCGATGAAGCGGGCGAGGGTCTTCTCGTCGTAGCAGATGGCCATGGCGCGGCCGCCGAGCACGTAGCTCGGGCGGACCAGCACGGGGTAGCCGAGCTTGGTGGCGACGAGCTTCGCCTCCTCGAACGTCCGGGCGGTGCCGCTGGGCGGCTGGACGAGGCCGAGCTTGTCGATGGCGGCGCTGAACTTGCCGCGGTCCTCGGCGCGCTCGATCTGGTCGACCGAGGTCCCGAGGATCTTCACGCCCGCGTTGACGAGCGGCCGGGCGAGATTGAGCGGGGTCTGGCCGCCGAGCTGGACGATCGCGCCCTCGGGCTTGAGCGTGTCCCAGATGTTGAGGACGTCCTCCTCCGTCAGCGGCTCGAAGAAGAGCTGGTCGCTGATGTCGTAGTCGGTGGAGACGGTCTCGGGGTTCGAGTTGACCATGATGACCTCGTAGCCCATCTCGCGGAGGGCCATCGAGGCGTGGACGCAGCAGTAGTCGAACTCGATGCCCTGGCCGATGCGGTTGGGGCCGCCGCCGAGGATCATGATCTTCTTCCGGGGCGTGATCCGCGCCTCGCTGTCCTTCTCGTAGGTCGAGTAGTAGTAGGGCGTCGCGGCCTCGAACTCGGCGGCGCAGGTGTCGACGAGCTTGTAGGCGGGCAGGATGCCGGCCTTGATCCGGCGGGCGCGGACTTCCTGGGGCGTGACGTTCCACATCTTCGAGAGCTGCTTGTCGGAGAAGCCCAGGCGCTTGGCGCGGCGGAAATTGTCGGGCGTCGGGTCCTTGAGGATGACGTCCTCGAAGTCGACGATCTCCTTGAGCTGGTGCAGGAACCAGGGGTCGATCTTGGTGAGGTCGTGGATGTCCTCGATCGACATCCCCGCCTTCATCGCGTGGCGGACGGCGTAGAGGCGCTCGGTGTTGGGCTCGATGAGCTTGCGGCGGATGTCCTCCGGCGCCATCGGCTTGTCCTTGCGGTCCCAGCCCAGGCCGGCGCGGTCCTGCTCCAGCGAGCGGACGGACTTCTGGAGCGCCTCCTTGAAGGTGCGGCCGATCGACATCGTCTCGCCGACCGACTTCATCTGGATGCCGAGGCGCGGGTCGGCTTCGGGGAACTTCTCGAAGGCCCAGCGGGGCGTCTTGACGACGACGTAGTCGATCGTCGGCTCGAAGCAGGCCGGCGTCTTCTTGGTGATGTCGTTGAGGATCTCATCGAGGGTGAAGCCGACGGCCAGCTTCGCCGAGATCTTCGCGATCGCGAAGCCGGTGGCCTTCGAGGCGAGGGCCGAGCTGCGCGAGACGCGCGGGTTCATCTCGATGACCGTCATGCGGCCGCTCTTGGGGTCGACGGCGTACTGGATGTTCGAGCCGCCGCACTCGATGCCGATCTCGCGCATGATCTTGAGCGAGGCGTCGCGCATCGCCTGGTACTCGCGGTCGGTGAGGGTCTGGGCGGGGGCGACCGTGATGGAGTCGCCCGTGTGCACGCCCATGGGGTCGAAATTCTCGATCGAGCAGACGATGACGCAGTTGTCCTTGCGGTCCCGCATCACCTCGAGCTCGAACTCCTTCCAGCCGTAGATGGACTCCTCGATGAGCACCTCGGTGATCATCGACTGCTCGAGCCCGTACTGGACGATCTTCTCGAACTCCTCGACGTTGTAGGCGATGCCGGCGCCCGAGCCGCCCATCGTGAAGCTGGGCCGGATGACGAGGGGGAGGGGGCACTCGGCCATGAAGGCGCGCGCTTCGTCGAGCGTGTGGACGGCCTTGGATTTCGGGACGTCGAGCCCGATCTTCACCATCGCCTTCTTGAAGAGCTCGCGGTCCTCGGCCTTCTTGATGACGTCGGCGTTGGCGCCGATCATCTCGACCTTGTGCTTCTGGAGGATGCCGCGGTCCCAGAGGGCGACGGCGGTGTTGAGGGCGGTCTGGCCGCCGAGGGTGGGGAGGATCGCGTCGGGCTTCTCGCGCTCGATGATCTTCTCGCAGAACTCGGGGGTGATGGGCTCGATGTAGACGCGGTCGGCCATCTCCGGGTCGGTCATGATCGTCGCGGGGTTCGAGTTGATGAGCACGACGGAATAGCCTTCGGAGCGGAGGGCCTTGCAGGCCTGGGTGCCGGAGTAGTCGAACTCGCAGGCCTGGCCGATGACGATCGGGCCGGACCCGATGAGCATGATCTTTTTCAGATCCGTGCGCTTAGGCATGAAGATTCTCCGCGGGAGGTGCCGATGTTGGAGCCATTGCCGATCTGAGCGGACAGGGTATAGATGCTCCCGGGGGGTGTCAAGCAAAGAACGGCGCGCGTGGACGCTTGCGGTGGACCGCCGTTACATTAGGGTTTCTCCAAACTTGTGCATAACGTTTGACAGTACGTCCCCGTGAGGTAGACTCGTTCCAACACGGTGGGCTGGAGGAAAATATGGAGGGATTTCCCATGAAGAAGTTGGCTCTGTTGTCTCTGGCGGTCGTTGTTCTCATGGTTCCGCTGTCGGGCTGCTACGGCCCCCAGATGCTGACGAACGGTCTCGGCGACTGGGCCAACCAGGGCTACACGGATTCGCCCTGGCTGTACGGCAACGTGGTGTCGTACTTCCTGATCAGCCTGGCGAACGGCGTCGCCTGGTGGATCGACGGCTTCGTCAACGCCTATTATTTCTGGGCGAAGGACGCGCAGCCGTTCGGCGACGGCCATGGCACGACGTACGTGCACAAGGTCGTCACCCCCAAGAAGAAGTAACGCGCTTAGCGCAAAAGAAGACCCCCGGGGCGCGAGCCCCGGGGGTTTTTCTTTTTCGGGAGCCTAGCCGGGCTTGCGCGGAGCGGGAAGGAGCCGCAGCGCGGCCGCCGCCGCCCGGCCCTGGACCCCCCTCAGGCAGCGGCTCAGCAGCCCGATCACCCGGTCCCGCGGCGGCGAGCAGACCGGCACGACGATCGTCACGAAATAGTCGGCGATCGCCGGCCCCACGAAGGGGATCGTCAGGAAGGCGGACGTCGCCAGATCCTCCGCCCGCTTGAAAAAGGGCTGCCAGGGATGGTCGGGCATCTCCCTCTATCGTAGCACCCGATTCCGCGACCCTTGATTCCTGATTCCCGATTCCCGATTCTTTTGTTATGGTGTCGCCCGCATGATCTGGCGAGTGGACGTCGCGACCAAGCCCGGCCTCGTCGACCCCGCGTCCCGCGGCGCCGCCGCCGCCCTCCGCGAGGCCGGCCTCGCGGGCCTCGAGGACGTCCGCGCCTCCCAGGTCTTCCTCGTCGACGCGGATCTCGACCGCCCCGGCGCCGAGCGCGTGGCCCGCGAGCTCCTCGTCGACGCCGTCGCCCAGGACTTCACGCTCACGCCCGGCGCCGAGCCCCCCGCCGTGCCGCCCGGCGCCCAGGTCGTCCTCGTCTTCAAGCGCCCCGGCGTCATGGACCCGGTCGAGGCCAGCGCCCTCAAGGCCGTCGCCGACCTCGGCCTGCGCGCCCGGCGCCTCAAGACCGGGACCCGCTACGCGGTCCGGGGGGCCGTCGACGCCCGCCTGCGCGACGCCGCCGCCCGCGTCCTCGGCAACGAGGCGATCGAGGAGATCACGCTGGGCGAGCGGGCCTTCGCGAAAATCGACGTGGGGACGTCCTACGTCTTCCGGAAGATCACCGTGGCCCTGCTCGGGCTGTCCGACGACGGCCTGGTGAAGCTCTCCAAGGACATGAGCCTCGCCCTCAACCTCAAGGAAATGAAGGCCGTCCAGGAGCACTTCAAGGGCGTCGGCCGCGACCCGTCGGACGCGGAGCTCGAGTCCATCGCCCAGACCTGGAGCGAGCACTGCAAGCACAAGACCTTCGCCGGGCACATCACCTTCGAGGGGAAGGTCATCCCCAACCTCCTCAAGTCGACGATCGTCCAGGCGACCAAGGACGTCGCCGCCCCGTGGTGCGTCTCCGTCTTCAAGGACAACGCCGGCATCATCGAGTTCGACGACGAGTACAACGTCTGCTTCAAGGTCGAGACCCACAACCATCCGAGCGCCATCGAGCCGTACGGCGGCGCCAACACCGGGCTCGGCGGGGTGATCCGCGACATCCTCGGCTGCGGCCTCGGCGCGAAGCCCATCTGTTCGACCGACGTTTTCTGCGTGGGCCTGCCCGACGCGAAGGAAATCCCGCCCGGCACGATCCATCCGCGGCGCCTCCTCAAGGGCGTGATGAGCGGCGTGCGCGACTACGGCAACCGGATGGGCATCCCGACGGTCAACGGCGCGGTCTTCTTCGACGAGCGCTACACCGGGAACCCGCTGGTTTACGCGGGCACCGTGGGCATCCTCCCCAAGGCCGCCTCGTTCAAGAAGGTCCACGCCGGCGACCTCTGCGTCGTCGTCGGCGGCCGGACGGGCCGCGACGGCATCCACGGCGCGACGTTCTCGAGCCTCGAGCTCCACGAGGAGTCGGAGACGGCCTCCAGCGGCGCGGTGCAGATCGGCAACGCGATCGTGGAGAAGCGGGTCCTCGACACCGTGCTCCAGGCCCGCGACCGCGGGCTCTACACCGCGGTGACGGACTGCGGCGCCGGCGGCCTCTCCAGCGCCTGCGGCGAGATGGGCGAGGAGCTGGGCGTCGAGGTCGACCTCGACAAAGTGCCGCTCAAGTACGACGGCCTGAGCTACACCGAGATCTGGATCAGCGAGGCCCAGGAGCGCATGGTGCTCTCGGTGTCGCCCGCGAAGATCGACGACCTCCTCGCGGTGTTCAAGGCGGAGGACGTCGAAGCCGTCGTCATCGGCGCGTTCCCCGGCCACGGCCGCCTGGTCCTGCGCTACAACGCCCAGGTCGTCGCCGACATGAGCATGAAGTTCCTGCACGACGGGATCCCGCGCTTCGAGCGGACGGCGACGTACACGCCGGCGGCGGCGAAGCCGGCGACGCTGGCGGAGAAGCCGTCGTACGGCGCGGACCTGAAGAAGATCCTCGGCAGCTGGAACGTCTGCTCGAAGGAGTGGGTCATCCGGCAGTACGACCACGAGGTCCAGGGCGGCAGCGTGGTGAAGCCGCTGACGGGCGTCGCGAACGACGGGCCGTCCGACGCCGCCGTGGTGCGCCCGGTCCTCACGGGCTACAAGGGGATCGCGGTCGCCAACGGCATGAACCCGCGCTACGGGGACCTCTCGCCCTACGACATGGCGGCCAACGCGATCGACGAGGCCCTCCGCAACGTCGTCGCGGTCGGCGGCGATCCGGCGCGGACGGCGATCCTCGACAACTTCTCGTGGGGCCGCCCCGACAACCCGGAGAACCTCGGCGCGCTCGTCCTCGCCGCCCGCGCCTGCCAGGACGCGGCCGTCGCGTACGGCACGCCCTTCATCTCCGGCAAGGACAGCCTCAACAACGAGTTCCGCGTCGGCGACAAGACGATCATCATCCCGCACTCGCTCCTCATCTCCGCCATCTCGATCGTGGAGGACGTCCGCCGCTGCGTCACCATGGACGCGAAGGAGGCGGGCGACGTCCTGTACCTGGTGGGCGCCACCCGGAACGAGCTGGGCGGCTCGCATTACCTGCTGGTGAACGGAGCCTCGGGCGGCCAGGTTCCGAAGGTCGACTTCGCGGCGGGGAAGAAGATTCTCGACACGATCGCGGCGGCGATCCGGCGCGGCCTGCTGCGCGCGTGCCACGATCTGTCCGAGGGCGGCCTGGCGGTCGCGGCCGCGGAGTCCGCGTTCGCGGGCGGCCTGGGCATGAAGCTGAGCGTGTCGGAGCGCGAGGACGTCGCGCTCTTCGCGGAGTCGGCGTCGCGCTTCCTGATCGAGATCAAGCCGGGGGACGTCGCGCGCTTCGAGGAAGCCTTCGCGGGCGTGGCGTTTACGCGCGTCGGCGAGGTCACGGCGGCGCCGCGGCTGACGGTGACGGGCCGGAAGGGCCTCGTCCTCGACGAGGCGATCGCGGACCTGAAAGAGGCGTGGCAGGCGCCGCTGCGATGGTAAGGGCGAAGAGCCAAGCGCCAAGAGCCAAGAACCAAGAGGGTTCCCCCCTGTGCTCGCCCCCCTGGGGGGCTGCGCCGGCGGCGGCGATCCTGCTGATCCTCGCGGGGTGCGCGGCGGCCCCCGAGAGCGAGCCGGTCGTCGCGACGTTCTCGATCGTCGCGCGCGATCCCGAGACGGGCGAGCTGGGCATCGCGGTGCAGTCGAAGTTCGTCGCCGTCGGCTCGGTCGTCCCGTGGGCGAAGGCCGGCGTGGGCGCGATCGCCACGCAGTCGTACGCGAACACGACCTACGGGCCGCGCGGCCTGGAGCTGCTGGCGAAGGGCGTCGCGCCCGACGAGGTCCTGAAACAGCTCACGGCCGACGACCCCCAGCGCGAGCGCCGGCAGGCCGGGATCGTGGACGCGGGCGGGAAGTCCGCGACGTTCACCGGCAAGGACTGCCTGGCCTGGGCGGGCGGGCTCGCCGAGGAGAACGTCTGCGCGCAGGGCAACATCCTGGCGGGCGAGGCGGTGACGGCCGGGATGCTGAAGGCCTTCAAGGCGTCGAAGGGCGACCTGGGCGACCGCCTGATCGCCGCTCTCCAGGCGGGGCAGGACGCGGGCGGCGACACCCGCGGCAAGCAGTCCGCCGCGCTGCTGATCGTCCGCGACGGCTGGGGCTACGGCGGCTTCAACGACCGCTACCGCGACCTCCGCGTCGACGACCACGCCGAACCCATCGCGGAGCTGAAGCGCGTGTACGACATCCATCGGGGCATCTTCAAGCCGAGGGGGCGATGAGCGAGCCGCGCGCGATCGTGCTCCGGGCCGCCGGGATCAACTGCGACCAGGAGTCGCGGGCCGCCTGCGAGAAGGCGGGATTCCGCGTCGACGTCCTCCACGTCAACCGCCTGGCCGAGAACCGCGGGCTGCTCAAGGAAGCGCAGTTCCTCCTCATCCCCGGCGGGTTCTCGTACGGCGACGACCTGGGCGCCGGCCGCGTGCTCGGCAACGAGATCCGCGCGAAGCTGCTGCCGGACCTCCGCGAGTTCGTGAAGGCGGGGAAGCTGATCCTCGGCATCTGCAACGGCTTCCAGATCATGGTGAAGGCGGGCCTCCTGCCGGATCCGTTCGACGACGCCTCGCCGACCCAGGTCACGCTGGCCAACAACGACTCCGGCAAGTTCGAGGACCGTTGGATTCGCCTCAAGGTCTCCTCCGTAAAGTCCGAATTTCTTAAGAAGGAGGAAGTCATCGAGCTTCCCATCGCCCACGGCGAGGGGAAGTTCCTTCCGGTGGACGCCGCGGCGCTGCGCCGGTGGGAGGAGAGGGGCCAGCTCGTCCTGAAGTACGTGGACGCCGACGGCCGCGAGGCCGGATACCCCTCGAACCCCAACGGCTCGACGGCTTCGGTCGCCGGGTTTTGCGACCCTTCCGGACGGGTGCTCGGCCTGATGCCCCATCCGGAACGGTTTCAGGATATGGTCAATCATCCGCGGTGGACGCGGCGGGGAGCCGACGGCGCCGCGGACGGGATGAAGTTTTTCCGGAACGCCTGGGAGTACGTGAAGAGGACCTTATGACGTTCGCCGCCGCGGTCATTCTGCTCGCGACCGCGGCGCCTTCCTCGCAGGACAAGTCCTTCGGCTCGTTGCTTGCGGTCGTCGCTCAGGACAAGTCCCGGGAAATCCCCACCTCCCGGCGCCTCGTCGAAGTCCCCGTCGACAAAGCCAAGCTGTCCGGCCGTCCCGCCGCCGAGCTCTGGGTCTCCGCCGACCGCGGCCGCACCTGGAGCAACCAGGGGCCGCTCGACCTCGGCAAGGCCACCGCCGGCTTCCTCGCGCCGTCGGACGGCGCGTTCGGCTTCCTCGTCGTGCCCGTCGGGGCCGACGGCGCCCGCGAATTCACGCCCAAACCCGGCGACCTCCCCGCGCACGCGGTGGTCGTCGACACGGCCGCTCCGGCCGTCGAAGTCCTCGCCCCCAACGGCGGGGAAGTCTTCGGCGCGAAGCGCACGACGGTGGTCAAGTGGGCGGCCCAGGACCTGAACCTGGCGCCGGGCGGGGTGTCGATCGAGCTCTCCGCGGGCGGCACGGAAGACTGGGTGCCGGTCGCGAAGGACCTGCCGAACTCGGGGACCTACCACTGGGACATCGGCGCGGCGAGCGGCGAGTCGTTCAAAGTCCGCGTGCTGGTGCGCGACCTGGCGGGCAACACCGGGATGGACGCGTCGGACCGTCCGTTCTCGATCGACGGCCTGGCGCCGGACCTCCGGGTCACGGGTCCCGCGGCGGCCACGGCGGTGCCGGTGGCGATCGAGTACAGCGCGGTGGACCTCGGCGGGGCCGGCCTGCGCAAGGCGGTCCTCTGGGTCACGAAAGACGGCGGCCAGACCTGGGCGGCGCACGGCGAGGACGAAGACCTCCGCTCGCCGATCCCGTTCCAGGATCTCGACGGCGTGTACGGGCTGCGGATGTCGGGCGAAGACCGGGTGGGCAACGCGGTGCCGGAGCCCCGGCCGGGCACGCCTCCGCAGGCGACGCTGCGGCTGGACCGGACGCGGCCCGAGGTGAAGCTGCTGTCCCCGGCGGCGGCGGGTTACCTGGGCGGCGTCCCGATCGAGGTCCGCTGGAGCGCGAAGGACAACCTGGACACGCCCGCCAATCCCGTCGCGATCGCGTTCTCGGAAGACGCGGGGAAGACCTGGAAGGACGTCGCGGCCGGCCTCAAGAACGACGGCCTCCACGCCTGGACGCCTCCGAAGACGGCGGCGGGGGACTGCCGGATCCGGGTCGCGGTGACGGACCTGGCGGGCAACGTGGGCGAGGCGGTCAGCGGCCGCTTCGGCCTCGACGGCTCGATCCCCGAGGCGCGGGCGACGGGCCCGGACCGGGCGAAGACGCATCAGGTGGACGTCGGCTACGTGATCCGCGAGCTCGGCACCGCGCCGGTCAGCGTGGTCACGCTCTGGTACAAGCCCGACGGCGCGAAGGAGTGGACCAAGTACGCGGACGACGCGGACGCGGTCTCGCCGATCCTCTTCGCGAAGGCCGACGGCAAGTACGGCCTCTACGTGACCTGCGGCACGGAGCAGGCGATCAAGGCGGGCGTGGCGCAGAAGCCGCCCGCCGCCGACGCCGAAGCCCAGCTGGTCCTGACCATCGACGCGACGCCCCCGCTCATCACGCTCGAGAGCTTCACCGGCGGCGGCTATTACAAAGCAGCGGACTCGGTGGAGGTCCTCTGGAAGATGGTCGAGCCGCATCCCGACCCGCGCGGCCTCCAGATCCACCACTCGGCCGACGGCGGCGCCACCTGGAACCTCGCGGCCACGCAGGTCGACCCCACGCCCGGAAAGCACCGCTGGGTGGTCCCGCCCACGCCCGGCGCCCGCCACAAGTTGCGCCTGAGCGTGACGGACAGCTTCGGGAACCGGGCGGAGGCGACGTCCGACAAGCCGTTCACGATCGACGACGACCTGCCGACCGTCATCGTCTCCGACAAGCCCGCGCCCACCGGCCGCTCGAATCGGATCGCCGTGAAGTACAAGGCCTACGATCCCTCGTCGGGCATCGATCGCGTCCAGCTGCACGGCCGCCTGATCGGCACCGATCGTCCGCTGTACCGGCTGCTGACCGAGAACCGGGCGGGGGAGGGCACGCTGGAGGCCGAGCTGCCGCAGGAGGGAACCTGGGCGCTCGTCGTGACGGCCGTCGACGGCGCCGGCAACATGTCCGCCCAGGTCGAGCGCTCGCCGAAGCCGGATTTCTCGGTGACGGTCGACCTCGTCAAGCCGCAGATCGCGATCAAGGACTCGGCGCTGCCCACCGGGGCGCGGACCTACGTCAATCCGAGCTGGGAAGTCGAGTGGCGCGCCTCGGACAACGCGACGCCCTCGGACCGCATGTTCATCCGGGTCGAGTCGTCGCAGGACGGCGGCAAGACCTGGCACGTCGCCATCCAGAGCCATCCGAACACCGGCAAGGCGGACCTCCGGGCGTACCTGCTGCCCGGCAAGCGCTACCGCCTGCGGCTGATCGCCACCGACCAGGCCGGCAACGAGGGCGAGGCCCTGACCCCGGACTTCGATCCCGGCGAGATTCCGCCGCCCAACGTCATCCTGCGGGGCATCGACGAGGGCCGGCAGTATCCGCTCTCGACGCAGGTCACCGCCATCTGGACCACCAGCGACAAGACCATCCGCGAGGCGGTCCTGGAGCTGTCGGTCGACGGCGGCCGCACCTGGACGACGATGGCGCGCATGAGCACGCCGTCGATGCGCGTCTCGCTGCCCGCCAAGGAAGGCCGCTACCACGTCCGCGCCGTCGCGCGCGACGCGGTCAACCGGCCTCTCAGCTCACAGTTCGTCATGTTCGACATGATCGCGGGCCTCGAGCCCGTGCGGATCGTGACCCACGCGACCGTGCCGCCGGGGAAAAGCGTGCCGGTGGTCGTCGAGCCCAAGCACATCCTGAGGATGTCGAAGGACCTCCGCCTGGAGACCTCGACCGACGGCCAGGAATGGCGGAAAGTGGCGGACGTCCGAGACAGCGCCCCGACGTTCCAGTCACCGACGCAGCCGGGCGAATACTGGCTTCGCCTGGTGGTGAACATGCCGGACGGCAAGGAGTACGACTCGAACCACGTGCGGTTCACGGTGGCGGGCGGCGGGATCAAGCTCATGACGTTCCGGGGCGGCGAGACCTACGAAGGCCTGACGAACCGGATCATCCACGTGAAGACGGACGCCGACCTCGCCCAGGTCCGCGTGGAGATCTCGACCGAGTCGGGCAAGGACGGGACCTGGAAGGACGTCCAGCGCGGCGACCTCAAGGTGGAGACGGCCGGGCTCTTCTGGCGCCTGCCCGAGCGCGGCGGCGACCGCTGCCGGCTGCGGGTGTCGGTGAAGGACGTCCAGAACAAGACGCATTCCGACGAGTCCGAGAAGGACTTCACGATCCGGCCGCCGTCGGGGCAGGGGCCGTCGGTCGTCGCTCCCCGCGCGGTCACGCCGCCGCCGGAAGGCGTGCGGGTGGAAGCGAGCCTGCCGGCCGTCGTGAAGGGCGGGACGACGCACGCGGTGCGCTGGGCGGCCGCGGACGAGAAAGCCAAAGTGAAGCTGCTCCTGGTCAGCCCCGACACGTCGGAGGTGATCGCGGAGAGCCTGAGCTCCGCCGGCACCTACACCTGGACGGCGCCGCGCAAGGACCTCAAGGGCTGCCGGCTGCGCGTCGAGTCCGGCGGCTCGTCCGACCACAGCACGCCCTTCGAGCTGGACAGCACGCCGCCGAGCGTGGACGGGGTGGATATCGAGGTCTCGAAGTAAAGACCGGGCTCCCCGCCGTCTATAATCACCCCGTGGCCCGGCCTATCTTCATCCTGGGACAGACCGCCTCCGGCAAGCACGAGGCCGCGATCGCGGTCGCCGACCGGATCGGCGGGACGCTGGCGTCGATCGACTCCATGAAGGTCTACCGCGGCATGGACATCGGCACGGCCAAGCCGAAGCGGCCCCACCGGCTGATGGACATCCTCGATCCGGCGGAGAGCTACAACGCCGGGCGCTTCGTCCGCGACGCCCGCGCGCTGCTCGCCGAAGGGGGCCGGCCGGTCTTCGTGGGCGGCACGATCCTCTACTACAAGACGCTCGCCTACGGATTGTTTGAGGGGCCCGAGGCCGATCCCGCGCTGCGGGAGGAGCTGGTCGCCGTGGGCGCCCCGGCGCTGCACGCGGAGCTCACCCGCGTCGATCCGGTCGCGGCCGGGCGGATCCATCCCAACGACCTCAAGCGGCTCGTCCGGGCCGTCGAGGTCTTCCGCAAAACCGGCGAGCCCATCAG
Organism: Planctomycetota bacterium; assembly: GCA_036383955.1. Classification (GTDB taxonomy): domain Bacteria; phylum Planctomycetota; class MHYJ01; order MHYJ01; family JACPRB01; genus JACQFK01. Next base: position 65,294 of record DASVNH010000181.1, read on the forward strand.
CGCGAAGCACACGCACTTCGGGACCCGGACGCTCGAGGGCGACGTGTTCGCGTTCAAGCGCGAGGACCTCCAGGACCGGATCGCCCGCCGCACGAAGAAGATGCTCGAGGCGGGCCTCGTCGACGAAGTGCGCGCGCTGCTGCAGCGCCCCTGGGGCAAGGAGGGGCGGCGCGCGGTGGGGTACCGGGAGGTCGTCGACTTCCTGGAAAAGCGCGTCGACGCCGCGGAGATGGAGCGCCTGATCAACCGCAACACGAACCGGCTCGCGCGGCACCAGCGCATGTGGCTCCAGCGGCTGCCGGAAGTCGTCTGGGTGAAGGACGCGGACGACATCCTCCGGAGGCTCGGCGCGTGATCGCCTTTTTGCTGCTCCTGCAGGCCGAGCACGTGGTGGTCGTGTCGATCGACGGCCTGCGCCCGGAGTTCTACCTGGGCGACTACGACGCGCCCGCGTTGAAGGCGCTGGCGGCGCGCGGGGTGTCGGCGAAGGAAGTCGAAAGCGTATTCCCGAGCACGACCTACCCGTCGCACGCGACGATCGTGACGGGCGTGCGGCCGTGGAAGCACGGCGTGACGGCCAACACGACGTGGAGCGAGAGCGGCGGCACGCGGGACTGGCACTGGCACGCGCGCGACCTGAAGGCGCGGACGCTCTGGCAGGCCGCGCGCGCGAAGAGCCTGAAGGTCGCGCTCACGTACTGGCCCTCGAGCGTCGGGGCGGACGTCGACTGGATCCTCGGCGAGATCTGGGATCCGGAGCCGAAGGGGACGCTCGACCGCCTCCGCGCGGCGGCGACCCCCGGGCTGCTCGCGGAGGTCTGCGGGGCGGTCGGGATCCCGGAAGCCGAGATGGCGACGGACAAGGCGGCGATCGATCGCTTCACGGCGCGGGCGGCGGCGTACGTGTTCCGGACGAAGCAGCCGCACCTGCAGCTCGTGCACTTCCTGGGCGTCGACGAAGCGCAGCACAAGCACGGGCGCGACGGCGCGCGGGACGCGCTGAAGCTCCAGGACGAGCATCTCGCGCGGGTGCTCGCGGCGGTGAACGACAAGACCCTCGTCATCGTGCTGGGGGATCACGGGTTCCTCGACGTCCATCGGAACATCAACCCGAACGCGCTCCTGCGCGACGAGGGCTGGGTCACGGTGAAGGACGGCCAGGCGTCCGCGTGGCGGGCGCTCGGGAGGTCGAGCGGCGGCTCGATGGCGGTCTACGTGAAGGACGCGAAGGACGTCGCCGCGGTGCGCGACCTCCTGCGCGCCCGCGCGGAGGGGATGTACGACGTCCTGGAGCGCGCGGAGCTGGACGGGATGGGCTACGACCCGGCGGCGGCGCTGGCGCTCGACCCGCGCGACGGCTGGGCCTTCTCGGGGGCGTTCACGGCGCGCTTCGTGGAAGGGACGCCGACGGTGAAGGGCAACCACGGCCAGCGGCCGACGCGGCCCGGCCTGGCGACGGGCTTCGTCGCGGCGGGCCCGGGCGTGAAGCCGGGGACGTCGATCGCCCGCATGCGTCTCGTCGACGTGGCGCCGACCGTCGCGAAGGTCCTCGGGCTGGAGCTGGGGGACGTCGAAGGCGTCCCTCTGCCATTCACCCCCGAGACACCGAGGACACCGAGGTAGGGTGGGTGGGTCGCCCCCCCTCACCCCCCCCGGGGGGGGAAGGGGGGATCTCCACCAACGTACCTCGGTGTACTCGGTGTCTCGGTGGTTACGGGAGGGCGACGCGGAAGCCGACGCTGGTGTAGCGGTTCGACGGCCCGAAGAGCGCGCGGGTGGAGGAGCGGCAGAGGACGGGTTCGAGGTACCAGGCGCCGCCGCGCATGACGCGGCGCTCGCCCTCGTTGGGCCCGCGCGGATCGACGACCTCCCCCCGCGGATAGAGGGCGCTCCAGTCGTAGCACCATTCCCAGACGTTCCCGTGCATGTCGTGGAAGCCCCAGGCGTTGGGCTTCTTGCCTCCCACGCGCTGCGTCCGCGAGGACGCGTTGTGGAGCGTCCAGGCGTACTCGCCGAGCGAGGCCTCGGTGTCGCCCGACGCCCAGGGCCCGCGGGTTTCGGCGCGACAGGCGTACTCCCATTCGGCTTCGTAAGGGAGCCGGGCCTCGCGCTTCGTCTTCTCGCTGAGCCAGGCGCAAAAGCGAGTGGCGTCGATCCAGGTCACGCACACGACGGGATCGTCCTCCGACGGCTCGAAGCCGGCGGGCGAGCGCCAGGTGTTGCCCGGGATGTCCTCCCAGGATCCGTCGGGGCGACGTCCCCAGGCCGAGCCCAGGACCTCGGCTTCGGTGCGATAGCCTTTGTCCTGGACGAACGCGGCGAACTGGCGTCGGGTGACCTCGGTCTTGCCGAGGTGGAAGCTCCGGCTGATCTTGACGGGGTGCGGCGGGCGGGCGTCGACTTCCCACGGCTCCTTGCCGGGGGGCTGGTCGGAGCCGCGCAGGTAAGAGCCCGGCTTGACCTCGATGAACTGCATGGAGACGCCGCCGCCGAGATCCAGCTTGAGGGTGTTGTCGGCGGCGACCTCCGGCGGCTTCGGCTCGACGCGGGGCGGGGGAGCCGGGCGCCAGGACATGCCGACGAGGAGCAGCACGAGCCCCGCGACCGCGCCCGCGATCCAGAGCGGGCGCCGGCTGGAGGGCTGGAGGGGGCGGCGGCGCCGGCGCACGGCGCGGAAGCGCTCGCGGGCTTCCTTGGGCAGGGGCTGGGCGACCGTGGACCGCGACGCCTCCAGCGCCTGGGAGTCGGGCACGCGGCCCTGCAGGACGACCTCGAGATCGGCGATGAGGGCCCGGCCGTCGGCGTAGCGGTCCTCGCGCTCCTTGGCCATCATTCGGCGGAGGACGTGGACCACGCCGTCGGGGATGCCGTCGCGGACGTCGCGGGGATCCGGGAGCTGCTTGTTGAGATGCTGGGCGATGACCTCGACGGCGGTGCTGCCCTGGTAGGGCGTCTCGCCGGTCACCAGGTGGTAGTAGGTGGCGCCGAGCCCGTAGATGTCGGCGCGGCCGTCGATGTCCTGGTCGGCGCGCGCCTGCTCGGGGGCGATGTAGTGGGGCGTGCCGACCATGACGCCGGTGGTGGTGCGGTAGGCGAGGTCGCCTTCCATGTTCTTGGAGAGGCCCATGTCGAGGATCTTGGCGACGCCGTCGAGGGAGAGGATGATGTTGTCCGGCTTGATGTCGCGGTGGATGACGCCCTGCGCGTGGGCGTAGGCGAGCCCCCTGGCGATCTGCAGGACGACGCGGGTGGCTTCGTCGGGCGGGAAAACATCCTGGCGGCGGAGGCGGTCGCCGAGCGTCTCTCCCTCCACGAACTCCATGGCGTAGTAGTGGTACCCGCGGTCCTCGCCGCCGCCGGAGGCGCGGACGATGTTGGGATGGTCGAGGCGGCGGGCGGAGTCGACTTCCCGCAGGAAGCGCTGGAGGGAGTCGACCTCCTTCGCGGCGGATTTCGGGAGGACCTTGAGGGCGACGCGGGCTTTGGAGGTCAGGGGGCCTTCGGCGAGGTAGACGGCGCCCATGCCGCCTTCGCCGAGCTTCTTCAGGAGGCGGTAGGGGCCGAGGCGCTTGGCTTCGTCGCGCCGGTTCTCCAGCTTGCGCTCGATGTTCTCGCGCTGGCTGTGGGTGAGGACGCCGCGCTCGACGAGCACCTGGGCGAGGGGGACGGGGGTGTGGCGTTTCGCGCGGGCGAGGCGGGCGTCCTCCAGCTGCTGGTCGGTGACGAGGCCGACCTTGAGGAGTTGACGGACGAACGCCTCGTCGATCGGTCGTTCTGGCATGAAATAATGTCCTTCCCCCCCTTCGGCCGATTGTGGCACCCCGCCCGATCCAAATCAAGCCAGGAGTTCTGGAATCAGGGAACGGAGGGGGGAGGGGTCGGGAAAATCCCGATGGGAGGTCAGGCGCCGGCTTCGGGCTTGTACTGGAGGAGCAGGTCGGCCAGCTCGCCGAGGCGCTGGGTGAAGGTGCGGGCGGCGTCGAGCCAGGGGTGGCGCCAGCGGAGGCGGTCGGCGTCGATCCTGCGCTTGAGCTCGGGGTTGAGCGCGGCCTGGGTCCAGTGGACGGGGCCGCCTTTGACGAAGAGGTCGATCTGGGCCATGACGCGGCGCTCCTCGACGGACAGGGCGTCGCGGAGCTGGTCGAGCTCGGGGGTGGGGGCGGGCTCGAGGGGCTCGCCGCGGAGGAAGGCGGCGGCGGCCTTGCGGAGGCCCGAGGAGGCGTCGACGAGCGACCAGTCGGCGGCGGGATCGGCGGGCGCCTCCAGGAGGATGCGGCCCTTGAACTGCTTGCCGGTGAGGGCGACGAGGATGCGGGCGTCGCTCCAGACCTCGGGCGCGTAGGTGCCGCTGTCCCAGATCTCGACCTTGCCGCGCTTGCCGCTGACCTCGCCTTCGTAGTCGAGGTAGGTCTTGCGGTGATCCTTGATGGGGTGGGCGGGCTGCTTGGCCTGGAAGGCGGGGGAAGAGATGCGCCAGGTCTTGAGCGCCTCGCCGTATTCGAGCATCAGGTCGAAGTGGTCGCCTTCCTTCGACCCCGTGTGGCGGCTGATCGTGAAGCGGGGCATTGGGGCTCAATTCAGCACAAAGTCTTCGAGAACACAAATGAAACCTATACGAAGCGCGAATCAAGAATCACGAATCAAGAATCACGAATCACGGAGACGAGAGACGAGCGAGCGGAGCGAGCCTGAACCCCGTCGTTTCCTGGACCTGGACCTGGCTTAGCTGAAGCCGTAGCGCTTGATCTTGCGGTAGAGGGTGCGCTCGCCGATGCCGAGCATCTTGGCGGCCTTCTCGCGGTTGCCCTCGCAGAGCTCGAGGGCCTTGCGGATGCTTTCTTTCTCCTGCTCCTCGAGGTTGACGCCGCCGATGGCCGAGGTCTGCCCGGCCCGCTCGGGCTGCTTCACGTAGCGGGGGATGTCCTCCTCGTCCAGCTTCCCGTCCTTGTCGAGCACGACCATGCTCTCCATGCAGTTGCGGAGCTCGCGGACGTTGCCGGGCCACGCGTAGTCGTAGAGGTGCTCGAGGGCGGACGGCGTGAGCTCGGGCGGCTTCTTGCCGTAGCGGCGGGCGGACTCGTCCAGGAAGGCCTGGGCGAGGATCGGCAGGTCCTCGACGCGGTCGCGGAGCGGGGGGATCTCGATCGTCACCACCTTGAGCCGGTAGTAGAGGTCCTCGCGGAACTTGCCCTCGCGCACCAGCTCGTTCAGGTTCTTGTGCGTCGCGGCGAGCAGGCGGACGTCGACCTTCACCGGATCGTTCGACCCGACGCGGAAGACTTCGCCGTACTCGATGACGCGCAGGAGCTTGACCTGCACGCTGGTGGGGAGGTCGCCGATCTCGTCGAGGAAGAGCGTGCCCTTGTCGGCGTGCTCGAAGCGGCCCTTGCGCGTCTGGACCGCGCCGGTGAAGGCGCCCTTCTCGTGGCCGAAGAGCTCGCTCTCGAGCACGGTCTCCGAGAGGGCGGCGCAGTTGAGCGGGACGAAGTGGTTGGCGCGCCGCGGCGAGTTCGCGTGGATCGCCCGCGCCACCAGCTCCTTGCCCGTGCCGCTTTCGCCCAGGATCAGCACCGTGGCGTGGGACGGCGAGACCTGGCGGAGGATGTCGAAGATCGACTGCATCTTCTCGCTGCCGCCGATGATGCCCTCGAAGCCGAAGCGCTTGTCGAGCTGCCGCTTGAGCTCGAGGTTGGAGCGGACCAGCTCCCGCTTCTCGAGCGCCTTGCGGATCTTGGCGCGCAGGATGTTGAGGTCGATGGGCTTGTTCAGATAGTCGTAGGCGCCCTCGTCCATGGCCTCGAGGGCCGTCTCGTACGAGGGATAGCCGGTCATCACGATGATCTCGGTCTCGGCGGAGCGGCGGCGGACGTGGCGCACGACGTCCAGCCCCGACATGTCGCGCAGGACCAGGTCGGTGAGGATGAGGTCGAAGGGCTCGCTGTCGATCTTGCGGAGGCCTTCCGCGCCGCTCGTGGCGATGCGGCACTCGTGGCCGGCGCGCTCGAGGGTCTCGGCGGCGGCCTCCGCGTGCGGACGGTCGTCGTCCAGGACTAGGATGCGGGCTTTTTCAGGCATAAGGTGAACGTGGCTCCCTTTCCGGGTTCGCTGCGGACCTCGACGGCCCCGCCGTGCTCCTCGATGATCTTCTTCACCATCGCCAGCCCCAGGCCGGTGCCGCCGGGCTTGGTCGAGAAGTACAGGGTGAAGATGCGTTCCAGGTTCTCGGGGGGGATGCCGGGGCCGGTGTCGCTGACCTCGACCTTGACGTAGGGCCCGTCCTCGACGCTGCGGACCGTGATCTCGCCGCCGTCGGGCATCGCCTGCAGGGCGTTGACCAGCAGGTTGAGGAGCGACTGGCGGAAGAGCGCGACGTCCACCTCGACCGGCGGCAGGTGGCGCGCGAAGTCGCGATGGAGGCGGATCCGCGCGCGCTCGGCCTGCGGGCCCAGGAAGTCGAGCAGCTCCGCGGCCAGCGTGTTGAGGTCGGTCCGTTCGAGCTTGAGGGCGTGGCCGGCGGCGAAGCGGACGAAGTCGGCGACGACGGAGTCGAGGCGCGTGGTCTCGCGGAGCAGGACGTCGATGCGCTTCCTCCCCTTGAGCTCGCGCTCGGTGATGGGGTCCTCCCAGTCCTCGCGGAGGAGCTGGAGGTTCATGCGGAGGGTGGAGAGGGGGTTGCGCAGCTCGTGGGAGATGCCGCTGGCGATGGTGCCGACCAGGGCGACCTGCTCGTCGGCGCGGTCGGCGCGCGCGCGGGCGTCGGCCCGGACGCGCTCGGCGCGGGCGCGGGTGGAGGCCCAGTAAGCGCCGGCGAGAAAGCCGGCGACGGCCCCGGCGGCGAACCAGTACATGGAGGGGGGATTCTAGCAGACCCGGAACCGGAACCGGAACCGGAACCGGAGGGGGAACGGGGAAGGGCGCCGGCCTACTGTCTACTGTCTACCGTCTACTGGCTACAGGAACTTGATGAGCTCCAGCTCGTTCTGGAAGCCCTTCTTGTAGACGTAGGTGATCTCGTCGAGGATCTGGCGCATCAGGAAGACGCCCATCGTGTGGGCCTTCTCCTTGGCGACCCGTTCGGCGAGCTGGGCCTCGGTGAGGCCGCCGCCGAGGTCGAAGAGGTTCGCGGAGTCGACCAGCACGGCCTTGAAGCGGACGTCATCGATGTCCACCGTCAGCGTGACCTGGCTCTCCACGCCCTTCCAGCGGGCGTAGCGGACGATCGAGCTGACGGCCTCGTCGACGGCCAGGATGATCAGGTCCTTTTCGCGCTTGGGGACGGTCACGTCGCGGAGCATCTCGGCCAGCATCGCCCGCACCTCGTTGAGGAAGCGGGGATGACAGGGTTTCGAGATCGTTCTCTGCGCGACGCCGCTCATTTCTTCCTTACCTCTACCCTTTAGACGTCCCAGGGCCCCAAATGATGCATTAATTATTCGTAGATCGTTTCGCCGGATACTCCAGCTTCGCCGCCGCCAGCCGCGACGCGATCCAGCGACGGATCTCCTCCGGCGACGGCGGATCCTTCAATACGCTCGCCAGCACCGCTTCTTTCGCGGCCGCGTAGGGCGTCGAAGCCCCCATCTTCTTATCGACGAGCCGCGCCACGTACTTCAGGTCCGTCCGGCTCGACTCGACGTCCGTCAGCTCCCCCGGCTTGAGGCCGTCGAGCGCCTCCACGATCCACCCGTCCAGCGTCGGATCCGACGGCGGCGCCGTCCGGGCGAAGGTCTCGCGGGGCAGGCGCCGGACGCCCTTGAGGGGGGCGACGGCCTCCGCGGCCGCGTCGAAGCCCGCCTCCTTGCAGCGGGCGGCGAAGCGGCGGGCTTCGGCCTCTTCGGCGAAGGCCACGCGGTCGATCGTCATCGTTCCGTCCACAAACCCCTGGTAGCGCACGATCAGGTCCAGCGTGAGCGCCTGGGCCATCCAGGCCGAGTCCGCCAGACGTCCGATGTACTCTTTTTCCGTCAGGCCATCCGCCGCCAGCCGGTCGCGGAACTCCTTGTCCGGCATGGTCTTGCGGGCGATTGCCACGTGGGCCTCGGCCCGGCGTCGCAGGTCGTCCAACCCCGGCGCGACCCCCAGTTCCTTCCTTCGGTCGTCGACCACCCGCCAGCGCACGTACGTCTCGACCGCCGTCCGCGGGTCGATCTCGAGCATCTTTTCGGCGACCGCCCTCCAGCGGAGGGGCTGGCCGTCGAGGAGCGCCACGATCGCGTCATCCCGCTCCCGGCGCCCGTCCGACGGGGTGACCAGGGGCGGCGCGTCCCTCCTTGAGCCGGCGGCGCAACCCCCCAGAATGAGCAGCGCCCATGCCAGGGGCGGCTTCATGATGGCGTCGATTATACGGGTCTGGAGGCCCGGATCCGCCAAAAAAGGAAGGCTAAGGAGCGACGCCGGAGATCGGCAGGTTCATGTCGCGAAGGACGTCGATGAGCTCCGTGGTCCCGAGCGCGCCCATCTCGAGCATGATCATGCCGATGAGCTTGTGGGCCAGCCCCTGCGTGGACAGTTTCTTCTGGTGGGCGAGCGCCTGCGCCACCTGGTGCTCGGAAACGAAGCCCTTGCGGACCGCCACGCGGCCGAAGGGCTCCCGCGCGCTCGAGCCGTTGTGCTGCGTCATACTCGATCCTCTCCAGCCCGCCGCGCCTGATTATAAAAAGGTTCTAAGGAGGGACAACGGATTTCAAGCGAGCCCGCGGAAATAGTCGATGGTGCGGCGCAGGCCGTCGAGGCGCGACACCTGGGGCTCCCACTTCAGCAGGGTCCGGGCCTTGGTGATGTCGGGCCGGCGCTGGCGCGGATCGTCCTGCGGGAGGGGACGGGTCTCGATCTTGGACTTGGAGCCGGTCAGCTCGAGCACTTCGCGGGCGAGCTGGAGGACGGGGATCTCGTCGGGATTGCCGATGTTGATCGGGCCCGCCTGGCCGGAGTCGAGCAGGCGCAGGAGGCCGTCGACGAGATCGCTGACGAAGCAGAAGCTGCGGGTCTGGGAGCCGTCGCCGAAGATCGTGAGGGGATCGCCTTTCAACGCCTGGCAGATGAACCCGCAGACCACGCGGCCGTCGTTCGCGCGCATGCGCGGGCCGTAGGTGTTGAAGATGCGGACGATCGAGGTGGCCACGGCGTGCTCGCGCCGGTAGGCCATCGTCATGGCCTCGGCGAAGCGCTTGGCCTCGTCGTAGACCCCGCGCGGCCCGATCGGGTTGACGTGGCCCCAGTACTCCTCCGTCTGCGGCGAGACCAGCGGGTCGCCGTAGACCTCGGACGTCGAGGCCAGCAGGAAGCGCGCGCCGCGCGCCTTGGCGACCCCGAGCGCGTGGTGCGTGCCGAGGGCGCCCACCTTCAGCGTGTGGATGGGATGGGCGAGGTAGTCCGCCGGGCTCGCCGGGGAGGCAAAGTGCAGCACCGCGTCGAGCGGCGTGCCGACCTCGATCGGCTTGGTGACGTCGTGGCGCGTGAAGCGGAAGCGGGGATGGTCCCGGAAGCCCGCGAGATTCTTCTCGCTGCCGGTGAGCAGGTTGTCCATGCAGAGGACGCTGTCCCCGCGGGCGAGCAGGGCGTCGCAGAGATGCGATCCGAGGAAGCCGGCGCCGCCGGTCACGAGCACGCGCATGGCCCGCATGATAGCAGCCCGCCTTCGCGGCCGTCTACGGGGCGCCGCTTCGGCGGGCAGGCCCCTTCGGCGCCTCCGGATGGTATGATCCCGTCCGGAGGAGGGGGCCATGATCGCGGAACGCGCGCGCCGGCTGCACGCCGACGCCATCGTCGTCGACGGCCACGCCGACACCATCTCGCGCTTCCTCGACGACGGCGAGGACCTGGGCGTCGAGACGTCCAAAGGCCACATCGACCTCCCCCGCATGGCCCGCGGCGGCCTCGACTGCCAGTTCATGTCCTGCTGGGTCGAGCCCAAGTACGTCGAGCGCGGGCAGTCGGCGACCCGCGCGCTTCGCATGATCGACGCCGTCAAGCGCTGGATCTCCGCGCACCCGGACCGGATCGCGCTGGCGCGGACGGCGGCGGACGTCCGCCGCGCCGCCGCGGCGGGCAAGGTCTGCGGCGTGCTCTGTATCGAGGGCGGCCACGCCATCCAGGACGACCTGGCCCTCCTGCGCGCCTTCCACGAGCTCGGCGTGCGCTATATGACGCTGACGTGGAACAACTCGACCTCCTGGGCCCACGCGGCGCGCGCGGCCGGGCCCGACACGGGGCTTTCGCCGTTCGGGCGCGAGGTCGTCCGCGAGATGAACCGGATCGGCATGCTGGTCGACCTCTCCCACGTGTCGGAGAAGACGTTTTACGACGCGATCGAGACGTCGACGGTGCCCGTCATCGCCTCGCACTCCTGCGCCCGCGCGCTCTGCGACCATCCGCGGAACCTCCGGGACGAGCAGCTGCGCGCCCTGGCGAAGAACGGCGGCGTCGTCGGCGTGAACTTCTACTCGGGCTTCCTGAGCCAGCCGTTCTACGACGGCAAGAAGACGATCGACCGCGCGGACGACGAGGCCCGCGCCGCCGTCCGCGCGACCTACCGCGACGACCCCGCGCGCATGGACGCGGAGCTGAAAAAAGTCAGCCGCGCCTACGACGCCAACGAGGCCGGGATGGCCCGGCCGCCGCTCGACGTCCTCCTCCGGCACATCGAGCACATGGTCCGGGTGGCCGGCGTCGACCACGTGGGCCTCGGCTCCGACTTCGACGGCGTCACCGCGCTGCCCGACGGGATCGACGACTGCCGCGACCTCCCGCGCCTCACCGAGGGCCTGCTCGACCGGGGCTTTTCGGAGGTCGACGTCCGCAAGATCCTCGGCGAGAACTTCCTCCGCGTCATGGAGGCGTCGATCGACTCCCGGTCTTAGGCGGAGTAGCGGCGGACGGCGACGTCGATCGCCAGCAGCAGGGCGGCGAAGCCGACGAGCCAGGGGGAGAGGTCGATCTTGCGGTCGGCGGAAAGCCGGGCGCGCGAGAGCTCCCGCTCGAGGCCGGGCCAGTCGGTGGCCTTGGCGCCGCCCGGGAAGGGGGGCGTCGGCAGGAACTCCGCCTCGGCCGTGCGCATGGCGCCGAGCACCGCGGTGGGGCCGTCGGACCCGCGGCGCAGCGTGACCCGGACCAGCTGGTCCGCCTGGTCCAGCGTCAGCTCCAGCGAGGAGCCGCCGTCGGGGTCGCGCGTCAGCGGCAGGGCGGCGTCGCCCTGGTAGGCGGAGAGCGACTCCCCGGGCGCCCCGGGGTCGACGCGGACGCGCGCGGTCCGGCCCCGAATCACGACCCGCGAACGGGCGGCGAGGTCTTCGTCGGGCGGCGCCGCGGAGAGGCTCCGGACGACCTGGGCCGCCAGCTTGCCGGCGTCTTTCCACGCGTGCCACTCGCGGCTCCACGGCGAGGCGAGATCGGACGTCCAGACCGCCGTCCGGCCCAGGCCGGCGCGGCCGACGGCCAGCAGCGGCTTGCCGTCGGAGAAGGCGAGCGGGACGGCCACGCTCGCCGCCGGGCGCGCCTGGGCGTCGAGCCTCCCGTAGAGGCCGGGCAGGGTGGCGGTATCGACGCCCTGCAGCGCGTCGTGGGCGTCCTTGGCGACGACGGCCAGCCGGGCGGCGGGCGGCGCCGGGGCGGGCGCGGGATCGGGGACGGGCGTCGGCTTGGGGTCGGGCTTGGCGATCGGATCGGCCGCGGGCGGGGCGGCGCGCAGGGCGTTGATCGGGCCGAGGATCTGCTTGACCTCCTGCAGGAAGACCTTGGGGACGTCCTTGAAGCTGTGCGTGAAGATGAAGCGCCCGCCGCCCCAGTCGGCGATCTGGCTCATGAGGGGGGCGTCGAACTTGGGGGCGGATCCCACGCAGACGGCGGTGACGGCGATCCCGTCGGCGCGCATCTCGCGGACGAGCGTCTCGAAGTCGCCGGGCGAGGTGTCGCCGTCGGACAGCAGGATGACGTGCTTGGCGGAGCAGCGCCGCGCGCGCGGATCGGCGCGGAAGGCGCGCCGCGCCTCGGCGAGGGCGGGATAGATGCTCGTGAAGCCGCCGGCCATCAGGCGGCTGACCCGGCTCTCGATATACTCGTGCCGGTCGCCTTCGGTGAACTCGAGGATCCAGTCCGGATCCCGGTCGAACGCGATGACGGCCATCAGGTCCCGGGGCGAGAGCGTTTTCGCCGACTGGACGCACGAGCGCTTCACGATCTCGATCGGCGGGCCGGCCATGCTGCCGGACCGGTCGACGACGAAGAGCACGGCCGCCGCCGGCGCGAGCACCCGCTTGATCTCCCCCGGAGGATCCGCCTCCGTCGGCGGCGCCGGCGGCGGGGGCTTGTCGGGCGGCTTCTCGGGGGAGGGCTTCGGCGACGAGCCCGCGGCGGTCTCGAGGAACGTCACCGGCAGCAGCCTCTCGAGCTCGCTCTTCGCCCAGCCGGACGGCCCCGCCAGCGTCGGGCTGCCGAGCAGCCAGAGGCCGCCGCCCGAGCGCTCCACGTACGTCACCAGGGCCTTCTGGAACTCGAGGGGCACGTCCGCGCGCGGCACGCCCGCGAGAATCACCGCGGCGAACTCGTCGAGGACGCCCGCCCGCTCGGCCGCCGCGGCCGGCGCGTCGCGCGTGAAGTCGATGTCCTGCTTCTCGAACACCCGCGCCAGGAACTCGCCTTCCCGCGGCCGGCCTTCGATCAGGAGCACCCGGGGCTTGCCGGTCGTCGCGAACGCCGCCGCCGCCGAGTTGTTGCCCGGTTCATCGTCGCCCGGCGCCGACGCCACCACCTTGAGCGGGTGGAGCCCCGGCGCGAGCCCGGCGGGCTGCTGCACGTTCGCGAGGAGCACCACGCCGCGGCCGCGGGGGATCGCGACCTTGCGGGAGGCGGCGGGGACCGGCCGGTTGTCCAGCGAGAGGGTCAGGGTCGCTTCCATCGGCGCCGTGGCGTCGACCGATACCCGGACGTCGAAGGGCTCGCCGGCGCGCACCGCCGTCGGCGCCTGGACGTCGATCACCGCCAGGTCGCGGCGCGGGCCGGCCTCGAGCGCGACGAGCGCGGCGCCGGCCGGCAGCGGCGCCTCCGCCGGCAGCCGGCCGTCGGTGAGCAGGACCAGCCGCGACGCGGAGCTTTCCTGGAAGAGCGCGCGGGCGGCCCGCGTGCCTTCCCCCGGATCCGTTTCATTGACCTGCAGGCGGTCGCGCCACTGCTGGATCTCGGTCGCGCGCGCGGCATTCCCCTCCGCCTCCACCAGCGCGGTCCGGTGGGCGAGACGCCAGGGCTCGATCTCCAGGGCGGAGGACGTCGGGGCCACCAGCGTCTCCGCGCGGCCCGCGAAGGCGACCAGCGCGCAGCGGTTGCCGTCCGCGATCTCCCGGCTCCACGCGCGGCGCAGCTCGGGGATCGCGGCGCTCCAGGCGGCGGCGGGCACGCTGTCCGACACGTCGGCCACGAACACGGTGAGCCAGGGCCGCTCGCCGGGGCGCTGGACGTCCGGCCGCGCCAGCGCGGCGCCCAGCAGGAGGACCGCGAGGCTCCGGAGCGTGGTGGAGACGGCCCGACGTCCCCTCGAGAGCTCGGCGCCGTTCGCGCGGGACGCCAGCCAGAGGGCCGCCAGGGCCACCGGGGCGGCGAAGAGCAGCGACGTCATCAGCGGATCAGGCGCGCGGAACCCCAGTCGGCGAAGTCCGACATCCCGTGCCCCGCCCAGGTGACGACGAGGCGCAGGTCCTTGGCGCCGGCGACGTCCAGGTCGACCGGCCGCGGCGCGTCGGCCTTCGCGAAGCGATGCTCGGCGGCCTTGCGGTCGTCGATCCACACCTCCACCCGCACCGCGCCGAGCCCGGCCGCGGCGGCGTCGAGGCCGACGACGGCCTGGAAGCGCCGGTAAGCGCCGTTGAGCGGGTAGGTGAGGGCGGAGTGGGCGCGCACGCCGAGGCCCTTGCGGTGCTCGACGCCGCCGAGGACGATCGGGCCGCCCTTGGCGCCGCGGTCGCGCTGGAACGGGTAGTCGAGGTCGCTCGGGAGCTTCTTGGGGCCGCGGATGTAGTTGGCTTCTTCTTCGACGGCCTTGGGCGCGAGGTCGGAGAGATAGACGACGCGGCCGTTCTTGAAGTGGAGGGACGCGAGCGAGGCGCGGCCCACCTTGCGCTCCTGCCCGTAGAGGTCCTTGAAGGCCAGGATGCCGTCCTTGAGCGACTGGACGTCGCCGCGCAGCGAGCTGCCGTCGGACGCGAGCACGGAGGCGAGCAGGGTGCTGGGCTCGGCGGGCGCGGCCTCGGTTTCGATGAGCCAGACGCCGGCGGTGTCGGCGGCGGGCTGGACGACCTCGCGGTTGAGGGCGTTGGACTTGTAGGCCACGCCGGCGTTGGACACGGAGAGGATCGTCCCCGCGGCGCGGTCGCCGGCCTTGGTGAAGATCAGGTCCGCGTCCTCCGCCTTGTCGGGGAGCCGGCGCGGCAGGTACGCGCGGTTGAGCGGGAAGACGATCGAGCGGATCTGGCCGAACTTGACGAGGGGGTCGCCCCAGACGGGATTGAGGAGGGCGACGCCCTCCTCGTGCTTGGCGCCGAGCCGGCCGCGGACGACGTCGCCGGTGGTCAGGCGGATCTCGACGTCCTCGGCGACGGGGCGGGGGGCGGGGAGGCCGGACTTCGCGCCGAAGGAGACTTCGACGAGGTCGGCGGCCTTGAGGGTCTGCTTCTCGCCCGAGGCGTCGACGATCACGGCGACGAGCTCGCCGCCCTCGCGGGAGAGGGTGAATTCGCGGGCGACGACCGTCGCGCCGGAGGCGGTGACGACCTGGGCGTCGTCGCAGCAGAGGAGCGCGAGGGCGATGAGCATAGACTCCCGATTATAGTCTTTGACGGTTTTTGGACGCCACCCTATAGTTAGACGGTTCGGGTGGGGAACCGTTGGGCCGGGAGGCGGGGTCTCGCATGATCGATCTCAAGCTGGTCGAGAACGTGCGGGAGTACGTCACCGGCATGGCGGTGCGCACGCCCTGCCTGCCCTCCGAGTGGCTGACGGCCCTCTACGGGGCCAACGTCTGGCTCAAGTGCGAAAATCTTCAGCACACCGGCTCGTTCAAAATCCGCGGACCCCTGGCGCGGCTGCCGTTCATGTCGAAGGACGAGCGCCTCGCGGGCGTGCTCTGCGCGAGCGCCGGCAACCACGGCAAGGGCCTGGCCTGGGCCTCGAAGCACTACGGGATCCGCTGCACGGTCTGCGTGCCGAAGACGCTGCCGCTCAACAAGGAGCAGGCGATCAAGCGCTACGGCGCCCAGCTGATCAAGACCGAGTTCGACAACTACGACGACACCCAGACGTACGCCGTCGAGCTGGCGCAGAAGACCGGGCGGCTTTGGGTGTCGCCCTTCGACGACGACTACATCCAGGCGGGCAACGGCGGGACGACGATGCTCGAGGTCCTGGAGGACATCCCCAAGTGCGACGCCTTCCTGGTTCCCGTCGGCGGGGGCGGGCTGGCGGTCGGCGCGGGCGTGGTCGCGAAGGCGAAGTCGGCGCGGACGAAGATCTTCGGCGTGAACACCGACGCGTCGCCGGGGATGTGGCTGTCGCGCAAGGAGAACAAAGCGATCACCAAGGTCCACTCCAAGCCGACGATCGCGGAGGGCGTCGAAGGCGGCGTCTCCGAGAACACCTACAAGCTGGGGCTGGAGGTGATCGACGACGTCCTGCTGGTGAAGGAAGGCCATCTCAAGAAGGCGGTCGCCGAGTTCCTGCGGCGGCACCGGATGGCCCTCGAGGGCTCCGCCGCGCTGCCCATCGCCGCGATGATGGACGGCCTGCTTCCCAAGGGCTTCAAGCGCGTCTGCGTCCTCCTCTCGGGCGCCAACATCGACGCCTCGAGGATCAAGGACATCGTCGACCAGCATTTCTAAGGTACCGGGTACCAGGTACCAGGTACCGGGAGACGGGACGCCTGGCCTTGCCCCCGGAGGCGACGCTTCCTGGACCTGGACCAGTTTCCTGGACCTGGGTTGGTCCTTGCGTTGCCGGAATCGTTTGGTAGAATGCGCCCCCGGGCCGACCCCCACATCCAAGGAACCCTGTGGACCGCCAGAGGATAGGGCGGTCGCCGTACGCCCGGGACAGGGGATCGGACCGACGACCATGCTCGAACGCCTGCACAAGGTCCTCGCGAACGCGGGGGTCGCGTCCCGCCGCCGCTGCGAACAGCTCATTCTCGGCGGCCAGGTCACCGTCGACGGCCGCGTCGTCACGCAGCTCGGCACCAAGGTCGACCTGGACAAGAACAAGGTCTCCTTCGCGGGACAGTTCATCCGTCCCCCCAAGCCCGTCACGCTCGTGATGCACAAGCCGCGGCGGACGATGACGACCACCAAGGACGACCGCGACCGCCGGACCGTCATGCAGTACGTGCAGGGCATCCGCGAGCGCGTCTATCCCGTCGGACGTCTCGACTGGGACTCCGAAGGCCTCCTCATCATGACCAACGACGGCGACCTCGCCAACCGCCTGACCCATCCGCGCTACACGCTGCCCCGCACCTACCACGTCCGCCTCAAGGGCGAGATCTCCGGCGAGGTCATCGAGAAGCTCCGCAAGGGCGTCTGGCTCTCGGAAGGCAAGACCGGGCCCGTCCGGGTCTTCGTGAAGAAGCGGGAGCGCGAGATGTCGATCGTCGAAGTGACGATCACCGAAGGCATGAACCGCGAGGTGCGCCGCGTCTTCGCCAAGTACGGCCTGAAAGTCCGGCGCCTCAAGCGCATCAAGCTCGGACCGCTGTCGCTGGGCAACCTCGGCCCCGGCATGTGGCGGATGCTCACGCCCAAGGAGATCGAGCTCCTCAAGGGCCCGACGCCGCCTCCGCCGAAGAAGGCCGAGCGACGTCCCCCCGCGGAACGGAAAGGCGACCCCAAGGAAGGGAAGCATGAGGAAGAGTAGTTTCCTCCTCCTTCTCCTCGTCGGCTGCTCCTTCGGGCAGGAGAAGCGGGCGCCCGTCGACCTCCTGGCCGGCCTCGAGCGCCGCGTGCTGCCCAACGGCCTCGCCGTCGTCGTCAAGCCCGACCGCCGCCTCCCCACGGTCACCGCCATGCTCGCCTACCGCGTCGGCTCCGTGAACGAAGAGCCCGGCATGACCGGCGCCGCCCACTTCTTCGAGCACATGGTCTTCAAGGGCACCGCCAAGTACAAGCCCGGCGACATCGACCTCGTCACCTACCGCTGCGGCGGCGAGAACAACGCCTTCACCACCCACGACATGACCGGCTACTGGTTCCACGTCGGAGCCGCCCATCTCGACGAGGTCCTCGACATCCTCGCCGACACCATGGGCAACTGCTCCCTCGACGAGGCCGAGTTCGACCGCGAACGCAACACCGTGCTCCAGGAGATGAACATCTGGCTCGACGGCCCCTGGGGCGAGATCGAGAAGGAGCTGGACCGCACGGTCTACAAGGAATGCCGCTACCGGCATCCCGTCCTCGGCTGGAAAGAGGACGTCGAGAAGCTCACCCGCGACCGCATGGCGGAGTTCTACAAGCGGCACTACGGCCCGCAGAACGCGTCGCTGATCGTGGTGGGCGACATCGCCCCGGCGGACGTCTTCGCCAAAGCGGAGAAGTTCTTCGGGACGGTCAAGCCCGGGGGCCTGACGGCCCACGGCGTCGCCATGGACCCGCCCCAGAAGGAAGCCCGGGCCGTCGAGTTGAAGACGGGCGCGTCGACCGACAAGCTCATGATGGCCTTCCGCGCGGAGAAAGCCGGCAGCGATTCGGACATCGCGCTCGACGTCCTGTCCATGCTGCTGGGCGACGGCCGGACGTCGCGGCTCCGCTCGCGGCTCGTCGACAAGGAGGACCTCGCGGGCGAGGACGGCGTGACGGTCAGCAACTACTCGCGGAAGCACGAAGGCGTCTTCACCGTCCAGGTGGAGCTGGCGCTCGACGCGTCGCTGGAGAAGGCCCGGGAAGTCGTCTTCGAGGAGCTCCAGGCCCTGTCCACGCGGGAGATGGGGGAGCGCGAGCTGCGGCGGGCCAAGAACATCGTGCGCGCGCGCTTCGCCTTCGAGCTGGAGTCGCAGCTCGAGCTGACGTCCAAGATCGGCTACTTCGAGGCGCTGGGGCTGCCCGACTACGTGAGCCGCTACATGGAGCGCGTCGAGGCGGTGACGGCGGAGCAGCTGCGCGCCGTCGCCGGGAAGATCTTCAGCGCCGAGAACCGCACGGTCGCGATCGGCTGGGCCAAGGCGAAGCGTCAGGCGGCGCCGGGGTCGTCGAACCGCCGCCAGGCGCGGAGGTCGATCCCCCAGGCCGCGCCGAAGCTGGGGGCGGTGCTGCGGACCACGCTGCCGAACGGGCTGCGGGTGCTGGTGGCGCCGCGACACGACGTCCCGGTGCTCGCGGTGCAGTGCTTCGTCGACGCGGGGCCGGCGCGCGAGACCGACGCGAAGGCGGGCCTGGCCGTGCTGACGGGTGACCTGCTGGACGAGGGCACGCGGGACGACGCGGGGCGCTGGCGGACGGGCGACCAGCTCGCCGCGGAGATCGAGTTCGTGGGCGGGGAGCTCGCCACCGGGCCGACGGGCGCGGCGTCGAAGGTGCTGTCGGAGCACGCGACGATCGCGTTCGACCTGGTGCGCGACGTCATCCGCTACCCGTCGCTCGACGAGCGCCGCTTCGACGAGGTGAAGGACGACCTGCTGGCGGAGATCGAGACGCAGGACGACGACCCGTCGCGGACGGCGCGCCGGCTGTTCTTCGAGGAGGCGTACCGCGGGCATCCGCTGCGGCGGCCGTCGACGGGCTACAAAGCCACGGTCGAGAACCTGACCATCGACGACGCGAAGGCCTGGCACGCCCGCTGGTTCCGCCCGGAGAACGCGATCGTGGCGGTGGCGGGGGACATCGATCCGGAGCGGGCGCTGGAGGAAGTGAAGGCGCGCTTCGGCGGCTGGGCGGGGAAGGGCGCGTGGGACGCGCCGAAGCCGCCGGCGGCGAAGCGGCAGGACGGCCCGCGGACGCGCTATCAGAAGGCGGAGTCCCAGCAGGCGCGGATCGTGATCGGCCATGTGGGCGTCGAGCGCGGCCATCCCGACTGGGCGGCCCTGCGCGTGGCGGAGACGATCCTGGGCACGGGGCCGGGCTTCGTGAGCCGGCTGGCGAAGAACGTGCGCGACGTCCAGGGCCTCGCGTACGACGTCTACGGCTCCATCACGGGCGGGGCGACGGAGGTCGCCGCGCCGTTCATGGTGACGCTCGGGGTGGAGGCGAAGGACAAGGACAAGGGGATCGCGGCGGCGCTGAAGGAGATCAAGGCGTTCGTGGAGGAGGGGCCGACGGACCGGGAGGTGGACGACGCCAAGCGCTACCTGAAGGCGTCGTTCGCGGAGGCCTGGGAGCTGTCGGACGACCTGGGCGCGTACCTGGTGGAAGTCACGCGCTACGGGCCGGGGCTGGACTGGCCGGAGCGCTACTTCGAGGCGCTGTCGAAGGTCGGGCGCGAGGAGGTCCGCCGGGCGGCGGCGAAGCATCTGAACCTGGGCGGCCTCACGACGGTCGTGGTGGGGCCGGTGGACGAGAAAGGAAACCCGCTGGAGGGGGGCCGAGAGAAATGAAAGCCGCGAAGCTGGCGCTCCAGGACGGCACGGTGTACACCGGCCGTTCGTTCGGGGCGGACGGGGAAAAAGCCGGCGAAGTGGTGTTCAACACCGCGATGTCGGGCTACCAGGAGATCCTGACGGATCCGTCCTACAAGGGGCAGATCGTCACGATGACGTATCCGCACATCGGCAACTACGGCGTGAACGAGGAGGACTTCGAAAGCGCGAAGCCCTGGATCGAGGGCTTCGTCGCGCGCGAGTTCTCCCCGGTGTCGAGCAACCAGCGGGCGACGCACCGGCTGGACGAGTTCTGCAAGCGCCACGGGATCGTGGCGATCGACGACATCGACACCCGCTCGCTGACCCGGCGCCTGCGCCTGGACGGCTCGATGAACGGGGTGCTGTCGACCGTCGACCTCGACGACGCCCGCCTGGTGGCGAAGGCGAAGGCGATCCCCAGCATGGGCGGGCTCGACCTGGTGAAGTACGTGACCTGCGACCGCCCGCGGCACTGGAAGGAGTTCGTCACGCACGACGCGGCGACGAAGCATCCGACGCTGAAGTACAAGGTCGGGCTGATCGACTGCGGCGCGAAGTACAACATCGTGCGCGAGCTGGTCCAGCTGGGCTGCGACGTGACGGTGCATCCGGCGAACGCGACGGCCAAGGACCTCGAGGGCTACCACGGGGTGATGCTGTCCAACGGCCCGGGCGATCCGGCGGCGGTGACCTACACCGTGGAGACGGTGAAGGGGCTCCTGAAGAAGGAGAAGCCGATCTTCGGCATCTGCCTCGGGCACCAGATCCTCGGGCTCGCGATGGGCGCCAAGACCTTCAAGCTGCCGTTCGGCCACCACGGCGCGAACCACCCCATCAAGCGCCTCTCGGACGGCAAGGTCGAGATCACCAGCCAGAACCACGGCTTCGCGGTGGACGAGAAGACCCTGCAGGAAGCCGGCGGCGAGGTCACCCACATCAACCTGAACGACGGGGCCGTCGAAGGCCTCCGCCACCTCTCCCTGCCCGTCTTCTCCGTGCAGTACCATCCCGAGGCGGCCCCGGGGCCGCACGACGCGCACTACCTCTTCGATCAGTTCATCAAGAACATGGAAGCGATGAAACGATGACGCCTTCAACTTGGCGCTTGGCGCTTGGAGCTAGAGACTGAACATGAGCCGGACACCCAACACGTCGTGCGTCGTCGGCGTCCAGTGGGGCGACGAGGGCAAGGGGAAGATCGTCGACATCCTCTCGAACCAGGCGGACGTCGTCGCCCGCTTCCAGGGCGGCGGCAACGCTGGCCATACGGTGGTGGTCAACGGCGAGAAGTTCGTGCTGCACCTGCTGCCCTCGGGCATCCTGCACAAGGCCATGTGCGTGATCGCGAACGGGGTGGTCGTCGACCTCATCCAGCTCATCGAGGAGATGGGCGAGCTGCGCAAGCGCGGCGTGAAGTTCGGTAAGAACCTGGTGCTGTCCGACCGCGCCCACGTCGTCATGCCCTGGCACAAGTTCCAGGACAAGTACTCCGAAGCGGGCGTGAAGAAGATCGGCACCACGCAGCGGGGCATCGGCCCCTGCTATTCCGACAAGGCCGCCCGCAAGGGCATCCGGGTGGCCGACCTCTACAACGACGCCGTCTTCCGCGACCGCGTCCTCGCCTTCACCGACGAGAAGAACAAGATCCTGAAGGCGCTGTACGGCGACGTCCCCACGCTCGATCCCGAGCGGATCATCGCCGAGTACAAGGGCTACGCGGCGACGCTCAAGCCCTTCGTCGGCGACGCGGTGGAGGTCGTCAACGGCGCCATCGACAAAGGCAAGAGCGTGCTCTTCGAGGGCGCCCAGGGCAGCCTGCTGGACATCGATTTCGGGACGTATCCCTATGTGACGTCCTCCAACTCCGACGCCTGCGGCATCTCCGCGGGCACGGGGGTGCCGCCCAAGAAGATCGGCCGGATCCTGGGCATCGCCAAGGCCTACTGCACGCGGGTCGGCGAGGGCCCGTTCCCGACCGAGCTGAAGGACGGCATGGGCGAGAAGCTCCGCGAAGTGGGCGGCGAGTACGGCGCCACCACCGGACGTCCCCGGCGCTGCGGCTGGTTCGACGGCGTGACCTCGCGCCACGCGGTCCAGATCAACGGCATCGAGGAGATCGTGATCACGAAGCTCGACGTCCTGTCGGGCCTCGGCGAGGTTCGGTTCGCGACGCACTACAAGATCGACGGCAAGAAGACAAACCAGATGCCGTCGGAGACCGACATCCTGACGCGCGTTGAGCCGGTCTACAAGACCTTCCCGGGCTGGAAGGAAGACCTCTCGAAGATCACCCGCTACAACGACCTGCCGAAGGCGGCCAAGACCTATCTCAAGTTCGTGGAAGACTACCTCAAGGTGAAGGTCTCCATGATCTCGGTCGGCAAGGACCGCGAGAAGACCATCCACCGTTAACAGGTCCAGGTCGCCCCCCCCCGGGGGGGAGGGGGGGGG
>DASVNH010000182.1:0-11825 GCA_036383955.1 Planctomycetota bacterium
GCCGGCGGCCGCCCCCGCGCCCCGGCCCCTCGCCGAGCCCGCCGCGCCTCCGGCTCCGAAGCCGGCCCCCGTCGAAGAGGAGCGGCGCAAGCTGCTGGACACGAAGGCCGACAAGGCGGGCGCGCTGGAAAAGCGGACGGGAGATCCGGCGGCCGCTCCGAAGGCCGATGAAGCCGCTGCGGCCCCGGCCTACACGGTCCGGGGCGCGAAGGCGGCCCAGGCCCGCGCCCAGGCCGAGGCGCTCGCGAAGTCCTGGTCCGCCGCGCCCGAACCCGCCGCGAAGCCGTCCGTCGCGTCCGGCTCGCCCAAGGCCGCCACCCGGAGCTTCGGCAGCGAATCCCCCGCTCCGCTGGTCCTGGACGTGACGCCCGAGCAGTTCGAGCAGCTGCGCGCCGAGCTCGCGAAGGCGGGCGTGACGGTGGAAGCCGGCGCCCCGGCCGCGGAAGGCCTCCTTCGCGGAGGCGCGAAGGACGCGGCGGCGCCCGGCGGCGGCGCGGCGGCTCCGGCCGCGGGCAAGGAACGGGCCGAGCAGGAGTCGCAGGACGCCGAGAAGAAGCAGAAGGCGGCCGCCACTCGCCGGGTCACCCTGCACTTCGTCGTCGAGCCGGCTTTCCGAGCCAAGGACAAGTAAGGCTCAGGCCCTGCCCGGCTTCCCGCTTCCGGCTACTGGCTACTGGTGCCGCGGCGGAACCGGATCGAAGCCGTGGCCTCCCCAGGGCGCGCAGCGGAGCAGCCGCTTCACGCCGGTCCAGGTGCCCTTGAACAGCCCGAGCGTCCGCACCGCCTCGATCATGTAGGCGGAGCAGCTCGGGTGGTAGCGGCAGACCTTGGGCAGCAGCGGCGAGAGCAGGATCTGGTAGAGCCGCACCGGGACGATCACGAGGTACTTCACGGCAGCCCCCGGTGCCGCTTCACGAGGCCGACGAACACGAACTCCACCTGCGGGCGCTTCAGGTCGCCCGGCGGCCGCGTCGGCACCGCCACGATGTCCAGGCCCGGCCCGATCGCCTCCTTGTTGAGCCGGAACGACTCCCGGATCAGCCGCTTCCAGCGGTTCCGCCGCACGGAATCGCAGAGCTTCCCGGGCACGCTGATCGCCAGCCGCGAGCGGTCCAGCCCGTTCGCCTTCACGTGGATCCGGAAGGCCTGGGCGGTCCAGCGACGTCCCCGGCGGTACACCGCGTCGATGTCGTTCTGCCGGACCAGCCGCTCGTCCTTCCGGTAGGTCGCGTCCACGTCGACATCCTACGCGATCTTTTGCTAGTATTCATCCCCCTATGTCCGACGAACGCGAGGAACGGCTCAAGAAACTCGACGTCCTGCACGGCCTCAAGGCCGAGCCTTTCGGCCGGCGCTACGACGGGGCGACCCCGACGGCCCAGCTGACGGCGCGCTACGCCGAGCTCGAGACCAAGAGCGTCCGCGTCGCGGGCCGCGTGACGCGCCTGCACGGGCTGGGGAAGGGCGACAAGAAGTTCTCCTTCGTCGACGTCCGGGACTGGACGGGCAAGGTTCAGGTCCAGGTCCGCCAGGACAAGCTGGCCCCCGAGGCCTGGACCGTCTTCGAGAACGCCCACATCGGCGACCTCCTCGCGTTCGAGGGGCCGCTGGGGAAGTCGAAGACCGGCGAAGTCACCGTCTTCGCCGAGAGCTTCACGTTCCTGAGCAAGGCGATCCGGCCGCTCCCCGAGAAGTGGCACGGCGTGACCGACCCCGAGATCCGCTACCGGCAGCGGTATCTCGACCTGATCTCGAACCCCGACATCCTCCAGAAGTTCCTGAAGCGGACCAAGATCCTCTCCCTGATGCGGCGCTTCCTCGACGACCGGGGCTATGTGGAAGTCGAGACGCCCATGATGCACTCGATCCCGGGCGGGGCGTCGGCGCGGCCCTTCGTGACGCACCACAACGCCCTCGACATGAAGCTCTTCCTGCGGATCGCCCTCGAGATCCCGCTGAAGAAGCTGCTCGTCGGCGGGATCGAGAAGGTCTACGAGATCGGCCGCGTCTTCCGGAACGAAGGCATCGACCTGCAGCACAATCCCGAGTTCACGATGATCGAGCTGTACCACGCCTACGGCGACCTCCGCACGATGATGGAGCTCGCCGAGACGGTCGTCGTGAGCCTGGCCAAGGAAGTCGCGGGCGGCACGAAAGTCCCCTTCGGCGAGCAGACGATCGACCTGACGCCGCCCTGGCCGAAGCACGACTTCATGA
This sequence comes from Planctomycetota bacterium, assembly GCA_036383955.1. Classification (GTDB taxonomy): domain Bacteria; phylum Planctomycetota; class MHYJ01; order MHYJ01; family JACPRB01; genus JACQFK01. The sequence continues at coordinate 2,218 of DASVNH010000182.1, forward strand.
CGCTGCTGCGGGAGAAGGCGGGCGTCGATCCGAACGACCTTCCGGCCTGCGTGAAGAAGCTGGAAGCCGCGCATGTGCCGCTGCCCCCGAAGTCGGGGAAGGTGGAGATCCTCGACGAGCTCTTCAGCCAGTTCGTCCAGCCGAACCTGCGGGACGCCTGCTTCGTGGTGAACCAGCCGATCGAGATGACGCCGCTCTGCCGCGAGCTGCCGGACCGGCCCGGCTTCGCCGACCGCTTCGAGTTCTACGCGGCGGGCTTCGAGCTCGCGAACGCCTACACCGAGCTGAACGACCCGCTGATCCAGCGCAAGCGCCTGCTCGACCAGGCCGGCGGCGACGAGATGTCGAAGGAAGGCAAGATCGACGAGGACTTCCTCGCCGCCCTCGAGCACGGCATGCCCCCGGCGGGCGGCATCGGGATCGGCATCGACCGCCTGGTCATGCTCCTCACCAACAACCCGTCCATCCGCGAAGTGATTCTTTTCCCCCTCATGCGGGAATCGAAGTAATGGACGAATCCTCCCGGGATATTTGTCCGCGCATCGCGGACAAATATCCCGGGAAGATTTGTCCAGACGCGTCTAGTAGGGAGAGAGGGGACGCCGGTCCCGGGTTCCGGGTTCCGGCCGTCGGGTTCCGGTATGTATAAATTGTTCATGGCGCTCCGCTACCTGCGGGCGCATCGCATCCTCTACTTCTCCATCGCCGGCGTCGCGTTCGGCCTCATGACGCTGGTCGTCGTCACCTCCGTCATGGGCGGCTTCTCCCGCGACCTCCGCACGCGGATCCGGGGGATGTCGGCCCACTTCGTCGTCGTCCCGTTCCCTTCGCAGTACTGGTTCGCCGACTACGAGCGCCTCGCGGCCGAGATCGAGAAGGTTCCCCACGTCCTGGGCTGCGCCCCGCGCCTCGAGTACGCCTGCTGGCTGGGGCGGGGCGGGGTGTTCGACGACGTCCAGATCGTCGGCGTGATCCCGGAGGCCGAGAAGAAGATCAGCGAGCTCGGGACCTACTTCCGGAAGGGCGGGAAGGCGAAGTTCGACTTCACGGACGACGCCGGGCTGACCCTCGGGAATCCCGGCGTGGTCGTCGGCGCGGAGATGCGCTCCCCGCGGACGATCGGGCTCCTGACCGCGCGCTACGACAACGGCCCGCTGCTCTGCCAGAAGGACTTCGAGGTCGTGGGGAACTTCCGTTCGGGCATGGCCGAGTACGACTCGAAGTTCCTCTTCATGGACCTCGCGGCGGCCCAGGACTTCCTGAAAGTGCAGCGGAACGACGACCTGGGCGCCCGCCCGCGCGTCAACACGCTGGCCGTCGCGGTGGACGACTACGAGAAGAACGGCGCGGCCGTGCGGAAGGGGATCACCGAGGCCATCCACCGGGTGGATCCCTGCGACAGCCCGGAAGACCACGCGTCCATCTACGGCGGGGGCCGATGCAAGCACCGCCGCGTCCGCAGCTGGGAGCAGACCCGGCAGATGCTGCTGCAGGCGGTGGAGGTCGAGAAGGCCATCATGATCATCGTGCTGATGATGATCGTGCTCGTGGCGGGCTTCAACATCATCTCGATCAACACGCTGGTCGTGCGCGCGAAGACCCGCGACATCGGCATCCTCCGCGCCCTCGGGGCGACCAAGGGCGGCGTCATCGGCATCTTCCTGGCCGTCGGGCTCCTCTGCGGCTTCTTCGGCTCCTTCTTCGGCATCCTCCTGGGCCTGCTCTTCTCGTACAACGTCAACGACCTGGCCGACCTCATCCGCGTGACCTCGCGCGACCTCAACCGGGCGTCCATCGAGAGCGGCGGCCTCCTGGGCTGGCTGGCCCTCCTCAGCCTCGCGGCGGCCGGCGCCGGCGTCATCTGGACCTGGCTCGTCCTCTACAAGGAGCGCCTGCGGACGCCCTGGGTCCGGATCGTGACGACGGGCCTGCTGCTCGGCTTCGCCACGTGGACGTCGACGACCTGGCTCTCCGCCTACCAGCCCGTGGGCCACTACGATCCGGACATGCCCGGACGCTGGGGCCCCGTCGTCTGCGTCATGGGCTTCTGGGCCGCCCTGACCGCCGCGTGGCGCTTCCTCGACCGCTGGAGGTTGAGGCCCGCCTGGATCTTCTTCAGCGCCTTCGCGACGATCGCCTTCTCGGTCCTCGCGCTGGCCCTCGCCGCGACGACCGCCATCGCCGGCAGCATCGTCGGCCTCCGGCCGGCCATGGGCTGGCCCGGCCTGGAGCTCTTCCCGACGAACATCTACTACCTCGACCGGATCCCGGTGTACGTCGACTTCACCGCGCTGGGCGTCATCGTCGCCCTGACCCTCCTCATCAGCCTGATCTTCTCCATCTACCCGGCCATCCGGGCGTCGCGGTCCAATCCGATCGAGGCGATCCGCGATGAATGACTTCCTGCGCGTCGAAGGCCTGGTGAAGGACTATCCCAGCGGCGAGTCCACGCTGCGGGTGCTGAAGGGCATCTCCGTCGCCCTCGAGCCCGGGAAGATCACCGCGATCGTCGGGCCGTCCGGCGCGGGGAAGTCGACCCTCCTCCATCTCATGGGCTTCCTCGACGTCCCCACCGAAGGGGACGTCGTCTACCGCGGCCAGAGCCTCGCGGGGATGAGCTCCGTCGAGCAGGACCGCCTGCGCAACGACCGCTTCGGCTTCGTCTTCCAGATGTACCACCTCATGCCCGAGCTCTCCGCCCTCGAGAACACCGCCCTCCCGCTCATGATCCGCCACTCCACCGGCGATTGGTTCGGCCGGCGCGCGACGCTCATGGGGAAGGCGCGCGACCTCCTGGGCCACCTCGGCCTCGGCGAACGCCTGCACCACCGGCCGTCGCAGCTCTCCGGCGGCGAGCGCCAGCGCGTGGCCATCGCCCGGGCGCTGATCAACGATCCCGACATCGTCTTCTGCGACGAGCCGACCGGGAACCTGGACGCGGCGACGTCCAAGGAGATCCAGCGGCTGATCGTCGACCTCTCGCGCGAGTCCGGCCGCACCTTCGTGATCGTGACCCACGACCCCAACGTCGCCGCCCTGGCGCACCGCCAGCTGCGGATGGTCGACGGCCGCCTGGACGGCTAGCCGTGCCCGACCCTGCCAGCCCCCTGGGGAGCTACTCGGTCATTTACGCCGCGGCGATGCGCCTGGACGTGAAGGGCGTCGAGGACGCCCTCGCGGACGGCGCGAACCCCGAAGAGCGCAACCCCAAGCAGGAGACGCTGCTGCACGCGGCCGCGCTCAAGGGCGGCGCGGCCATCGCCGAGCTGCTGCTCGCGCGGGGAGCGGGCGTCGATCCCCGGGACGCGCTCGGGGCGACGCCCCTGATGTACGCCGCCCTCCGGGCGCATCAGGAGGTCGTCGACGTCCTTCTCCGCGCCGGCGCGAGCCTGGCGCCGCGGGACACGCACGGCGCCGACGTGATGTCGTACGCCGCGATCGGCGGGCTCGACGGCCTGGTTGCGCGCTGTCTCAAGGCGGGCCACGACAAGGACGGGGTCGACGCCTACGGGCAGACGGCGATCTTCGGGGCCGCGGCGCGCGGGCACGCGAAGGTCGTCGACCTCCTCCTCCAGGCCGGGGCCGCGCCGGGCCGGGCGCTGCATATCGCGGCGCAGCAGGGGCACCTGGACGTGGTCCGCCTGCTGGCGGGGCGGGGGGTCGACGCGCGGGACCCGGCGGGGCAGACGCCGCTGTTCGTCGCGTCGGGCGAGGGGCATCTGGAGGTGGTCCGGGAGCTGCTCGGGAAAGGGGCGGACGTCCACGCGGCCGACCCGGACGGCTGGACGCCGCTGCACATGGCGGCGCAGGCCGGCGCGATCCCCGTCCTGGAAGCGCTCCTGGCGGCCGGCGCCGACCGGACCCGCGCCACCGCGGACGGGAAGACGGCGCGGGACGTCGCCAAACGCCGCGGCCACGCCGCCGCCGAAGCCCTTCTCTGACCTCCCCGCCTGGTCCTGTTCCTGTTCCTGGTCCCGGGGCTGTCGTGTAGAATCGTGGCGCTTGGCTTACATCCGCGTGAAGACGGGCCCCAACAAGGGGAAGACCTACGAGATCGGCGACGCGCCCATCACCATCGGGCGTGAAGAGACGCAGACCATCCAGATCCTCGACCAGGGCGTGTCGCGCGGCCACGCGGAGGTCTTCCGCCTCGGGGAGATGTGCTTCGTCCGCGACCTGAACTCGACCAACGGGACCTACGTCAACGACGTGAAGGTCCTCGAGGAGAGCCTCAAGGCGGGCGACGAGATGCTCATCGGCACCACGATCCTCACGTTCGAGGAGGAGGCGCCGAGCTCCCGCCGCGGCAAGGCCGGGGAGGGCGTCGTCTTCGAGGGCCCCGAGGGCGGACGCTTCGAGAGCACCACCGTCGAGCTCAAGGTCGACGATCGCGGCGGGAGCCCGGGGAAGGCCGTCGGGCAGGAAGTCACCAGCCGCAACATCACGCTCATCAGCCAGGTCGGGCGCATCCTGCGCGCCGACGCCGACCCGCGGGCGGCCGTCGAGAAGACCCTCGAGATCGTCAGCCTCGCGATCGGCGCGAGCCAGGGCTTCCTCTTCGGCGTCGAGCCCGGCGGCGCCATCGTGCCCCGGGCCGTCGCGGAAACCGACGACGCCGGCGCCGACAAGAAAGTCAGCCGCACCATCGTCAACCGCGTGCGCGGCACCGGGATGCCGCTGCTGACGACCGACGCCACGATCGACGGCCGCTTCGCCCTCTCCGAAAGCATCATCCTCAAGAAGATCAAGTCCGTCATCTGCGCGCCCATCCTCGTCGAGGACCGCGTCGACGGCCTCCTTTACTTCCACTCCAACAAGGTCGACCACGCCCTCTCGGTCGAGGACCTGGAGCTCGTGACCTCGATCGCGCTCCAGCTGACGATGGCGACGTCCCTCGCCGCCGCCGGCGAGCGGCTGAAAAAGGGCCTGATGGGCACGATCCGCGCGCTGGTCGCGGCGATGGAGATCCAGGACCCGCACGACCGCGGGCACGCGCAGCGGACGGCCGACTACTCCGCCGCGATCGCCCAGCAGATGGGGCTGCCGCCGGACGAGATCCACCGGATCCGCCTGGCCGCCATGCTCCACGACGTCGGCAAGCTCGCCCTGCACCACACGCCCGGCGCCACCCCCGAGGCGATCGGCGACGAGCACGTGGCCGCCGGCGAGCGCATCCTCACCGGCATCGAGGGCTTCGAGCAGATCATCCCCGGCGTGCGCTACCACCACGAGCGCGCCGACGGGACCGGCCCCTGCAAGATGAAGAACGCCGACCTGCCCGTCATGGCCCGCATCATCATCGTCGCCAACGCCTTCGACAACGCCTGCGCCCGCGGCGGGCCCGACGGCAAGGGCCGGTCCGCGAAGGACGTCGTCAAGGACATGGCCCAGAAGGGCGGGGCGGAGTTCGACGACGACGTCCTGCGCGCCCTCATCATCGCCCACCGCAACGGATCGCTCTTCGCGGCGGCCTCGCCGGAGCTTCCGTGACGTCCCAGCCGCTGGTGCCGTTCGACGTCCGCAAGCTCCCGGCCATCGACACGGACGTCCTCATCATCGGCAGCGGCTCGGCGGCGCTGCGGGCGGCCGTCGAGGCGGCGCGCTCGGGACGTCGGGTGCTCATCGTCACGAAGAGCCGGCGGACGGAGTGCAACAGCTTCTACGCGCAGGGGGGCATCGCGGCGGCGATCGCGGAGCACGACACGCCGGAGTCGCACATCCAGGACACGCTGAAAGTGGGCTGCGGGCTGTCGGACCTGGGCATGGTCGAAGTCGTGGTGCGCGAAGGGGCCGAGCGGGTGCGGGAGCTCCTCGAGTGGGGCGCGCCGTTCGACCGCGTGGGACGTCGGCTCTCCTTCGGCCTCGAGGGCGGCCACTCGGCGCCGCGGGTGCTGCACCGCGGCGACGAGACGGGGGCGATGCTGGAGCGCGAGCTGCTCAAGCACGTGAAGACGCGGATCCTGGAGAACTGCTTCGCGCTGGACCTGGTGGTCGAGAACGGGGCCTGCTGGGGCGTCGTGGCGCGCCACGCGGAGAAAGGCTTCGTCTGGCTGCGGGCGCGGTCGACGATCCTGGCGACGGGCGGCCTGGGCCAGATCTTCCGGGAGACGACGAACCCGCCGGTGGCGACGGGGGACGGCGTGGCGATGGCCTGGCGGGCGGGCGCCGAGCTCATGGACATGGAGTTCATGCAGTTCCACCCGACCACGCTCTACATCGCCGGCGCCTCGCGCGCGCTCGTCAGCGAGGCCGTGCGCGGAGCCGGGGCGGTGCTGCGCGACCGCCGCAAGCGCGCCTTCATGAAGGACTACCATCCGAGCGCCGAGCTCGCGCCGCGCGACATCGTCTCGCGCTCGATCCTGCACCACATGCTCGAGACGAAGGACACGGCCGTCTACCTCGACTGCCGCCGCATCCCGGGCCTCGCCAAGAAATTCCCCGGCCTGGTGCGGCTCTGCGAGCGCTTCAGCCTCGACCCCCTGAGCGACCTGATCCCGGTGCGCCCGGCCGCGCACTACATGGTGGGCGGGGTGCGGGCCGACGAGTGGGGCCGCACCACGATCCGCAACCTCTTCGCCTGCGGGGAGTGCGCGGCGGTGGGCTTCCACGGCGCCAACCGCCTCGCCTCGAACTCGCTCCTGGAGTGCCTCGTCTTCGGCAAGCGCGCCGGGGCGGTGGCCGCCCAGGAGGCCACCGGACGGATCCCCGACGTGAAGTGGAAGTCGCCGCGCCGCGAGTGGCGCGGGGCCGAGCTCGACCTCGAGGACATCCGGAACTCCCTGCGCTCCGTCATGTGGCGCAACGTGGGGGTGGAGCGGGACCGCGACGGCCTGCGCTACGCGGTGGACTCGATCGACTTCTGGTCGGGCTACGTGCTCGACGCCGTCTTCGACGAGCCGGGCGGCTGGGAGCTCCAGAACATGCTGGCGCTGGGGCGCCTGATGGCGCACGCCGCGCTGTGGCGCCGGGAGAGCCGCGGGGTCCATTACCGCAAGGACCATCCGCGGACCGACGACAAGCGCTTCAAATCCCATCTGGTCCTGAAGAAGGATGGTGTAAAGTTGAAGCAGCATCCCTGGGAGGTGGCCTAAATGGGCGACAGCTTCCGCCGGAAGATGACGGCCTTCGAAGAGGTCAACTGGCAGTACGACAAGGCCGCCGATCTCCTGGAAGTCCCGGAGCAGCACAAGTCCATCATGCGCAACTGCTACCGGGAGCTCAAAGTCCAGATCACGATCCCCCGCGACGACGGAGGCCTGTCGGAGTACTTCGGCTTCCGCGTCCAGCACAACGGCGCCCGCGGTCCGTACAAGGGCGGCATCCGCTACCATCCCAGCGTCGACATGGACGAGGTGCGCGCCCTCGCGTCCCTCATGACCTGGAAGACCGCCCTCGTCAACATCCCCTACGGCGGCGCCAAGGGCGGCGTAAACTGCGATCCGCGAAGGATGTCGCAGAACGAGCTCCAGCAGCTCACCCGCACGTTCACCCGGAAGATCGACATGGCGCTGGGGGTGTATCGCGACATCCCGGCGCCGGACGTCGGCACCAACGCCCAGGTCATGACCTGGCTGATGGACGAGTACGGCCGGAAGCACGGCTACAGCCCGGCGATCGTGACGGGCAAGCCGGTGAGCCTGGGCGGCTCGCGGGGCCGCGAGTCGGCCACCGGGCTCGGGGTGTTCTTCGTGACGCGCTGGGCGGCGAAGGACCTGGGCCTGGAGCTGAAGGGCGCGCGGGTGGTGGTCCAGGGTTTCGGCAACGTGGGCTCGTGGGTGGCGCGCTACCTGTCGGACGCCGGCGCGAAGGTCGTGGCGGTGGCGGACGCGAGCGGGGCGATCCTGAACGACAAGGGCCTGGACGTGAACGCGCTGTCGAAGCACGCGCGGGACGCGAAGACGGTGGCGGGCTTCGCCGGGGGCGAGGCGTTCCCGGCCGAGAAGATCTTCGAGCTGCCGTGCGAGGTCCTGATCCCCGCCGCGCTGAACGGCGTGATCACCGACGAGAACGTCGGCGGGATCCAGGCGAAGCTGGTGGTGGAAGGGGCGAACAATCCGATCAATCCGCACGCGGACCACGTGCTGAAGGAGAAGGGCATCGCGGTGGTGCCCGACATCCTGGCGAACGCGGGCGGCGTGACCGTGTCGTACTTCGAGTGGACGCAGAACCTGCAGCAGTTCTACTGGAGCGAGCAGGAGGTCCAGACGAAGCTCGAGGCGACGATGGACCGCGCGTACCGGGAAGTGGCGGACATGGCCCGCAAGTACAAGGTGCCGATGCGGATGGCGGCCTTCATGACGGCCATCCAGCGCGTCTACGAGGCGGTGCTGCTCCGCGGGGTCTGAGGTGTTACAAAGCATCCAGTTTGATTCGTAACATGAACGAGAAAGACACCGACATCACGAACGCGAGCAGCGCGGTCGACTTCTCGTCGGTGCGGAAGATCAAGCCGCCGCGGCTGCTCTGCGCGTTCTCGGTCGGGATCCTCTACCTCGCGCTCGCCGCCGTGTGCTGGGCGGGCGCGCGCTTCGGGACGGTGTGGAGCGACATCGACGTCCAGGTGCCCGCCGCGACCGGCCTGCTGCTGCACCTCACTAACTTCCTGCAGACGAAGCTGGGGCTGATCACCGCCGGACTTTCCTTCCTGCTCGTGTTCCTGCTGGTGATCCGCGGCTCGCTCGACAAGATCCTCAAGATCCTGATCGTGATCAACGTCATCGTCGTGGCCGGCCTCATCATCTGGGCCTTCGCGGGCCTGCTCTTCCCCCTCTACGACCTCATCCCCTCGCTCAAGGCCGGCCCGCCGCCGAAATGACGGATCCCGAACCGGATCCAAGGCTCAGGACTTGGCGGGTCGCCCTCCTCGCCGTGATCCTGGCCTGCTTCGGGAGCCTAGGCGGCATGATCTTCGTGGCGGGGGCGCTGGAGGCGGAATTCAAGGCGCTCAACATGCTCGCGCTCCCCGCGCCGACCGAGTTGTGTATTGGCATCGCGCGCCTTCTGCGGACGCCGTTCGCGGCCTTGCTCTGCGCGGCTGCGGGGGGCGCAGGCCTGGTCGTGACCGCGCGAGGAACCCTGGATGCCCGAGCGAAGCCGCTCACGATAATCCTGGCGGTCGCGGACTTCGGGCTCATTTGCTTCTTCGCGTTGGCCCTCTATCTTCCGATTACGCGGCTCGATTCGGCGCTCTCGCGCTGATCCGGCGCGCGAGGAACTCGGCTACGGGCAGAAACGCGAGCGACCAGAGCGGGAGCGGGTTTTCAAGCCGCGCCATCGAGAAGGGGAAGGCCCAGTAGATCGGGCCGCCCAGGGCCAGGCGGATCCAGCCGCCGGCCAGCAGCGCCAGGAACGCCCGGGGGCGCCAGTCCGCCTCGAAGCAGAGCGCCGCGGCGGCGCACCAGGGCAGCAGGCCCAGCGGCGAGCGCAGCGGGATCGTCAGCTCGGCCGGCGAGCCCAGGAGCCCTGTCCAGGCCCACGCGATCGCGTCAGGCAGGCAGACCCCCAGCCAGAGGATCGCGCGCCGCCGCCCGTCCCTCAGTGTTACAAAGTAAACTGGATGCTTCGTAACATTCATCGGGCGCGCGCCCTGAAATAGCGGAACAGGTTCC
>DASVNH010000183.1:0-3041 GCA_036383955.1 Planctomycetota bacterium
GGGCCGGAGCCGAAGCGGGCGACGGCGAGGTCGGCCCCGCCGGACGGGACGCGGAGGACGTCCATGCCCCCCGAGTGTACTGGTTCACCCTGAGCGAGCGAAGCGATCCGAGGGGCTTGCCCTGAGGGAGCCCCGCCGGGCGGGGCGAGTCGAAGGGGTTGCCCAGAATTAGCGTCGAAGGTATCCTGTGCCGCATGCGACGGCTCTGGGCGATCCTGCTCCTGGCGGCGGGCTGCGCGGCGGACGGCGCCGGCGGGCCCGCGGCGCCCGCGCGCGCGCCGGATCCGCTGAACCCGAAGGATCCCGAGATGGTCCGGGCGGCGCCGGACGTCTTCCGGGTCCGCTTCGACACGACGCGGGGCGCCTTCACGGTCGAGGCGACGCGGGACTGGGCGCCGAAGGGGGCGGACCGCTTCTACAACCTGGTGCGGGCGGGCTTCTACGACGGCGCGCGCTTCTTCCGGGTGGTGCCCGGCTTCGTCCTGCAGTTCGGGATCCCGGCCGACCCGAAGCGCGCGGCGGCCTGGAAGGACGCGGTCTTCGCGGACGATCCGGTGAAGACGTCCAACGCCCGCGGCACGATGACGTTCGCGACGGCGGGGCCGAACACGCGCACGACGCAGCTCTTCGTCAACTTCGGAAGCAACGCGCGGCTCGACCGCATGGGCTTCGCGCCGTTCGCGAAGGTGGTGGACGGCATGGCCGCGGTGGACGCGATCCACGCGGAGTACGGGGAGCGGCCCGACCAGGGCCGGATCCAGGCCGAGGGCGAGGCGTATCTCGCCCGGGACTTTCCCCGGCTCGACGTCATCCGCTCGGCCCGACTGGTGAACGAATGAAGCGACTCGCCGCCCTCGTCCTGCTCGCCGCCTGCGACGGCGGGCCCGCCGCGCCGCCGCCGACGTCCCCGGCGCCGGCCGCGAACGCGAATCCCCTGCTCGACGCGAACCATCCCGAGATGAAGAAGCAGGCCCCGGCGGAGTTCCGGGTCCGCTTCGAGACGGACAAAGGGGACTTCGCGGTGAGCGTCACGCGAGAATGGGCGCCGCTGGGGGCCGACCGCTTCTACAACCTGGTCCGCAACGGCTTCTACGACTCGAACCGCTTCTTCCGCGTGGTGCCCGGCTTCGTGACCCAGTTCGGGCTGAACGGCGACCCGCTGGTCTCGGCCGCGTGGCGGAACGCGAACATCCCCGACGACCCCCGGAAACAGCCCAACGCGCGCGGGACGATCACGTTCGCCAACGCCGGCCCGAACAGCCGCACGACGCAGGTCTTCATCAACTTCAAGGACAACGTCGCCCTGGACGGGGAAGGCCGGGGCTTCTGCCCCTTCGGCCGGGTGATCGCGGGGATGGACGTCGTCGACGGCGTCTGCGCCGACTACGCGGAAGGCGGGCCCGGCGGGGCGCCCGACCAGGGGCGCCTCCAGCAGGAGGGGAACGAGTATCTCCGCCGCGACTTCCCGCGCCTGACCTACATCGTCCGGGCGAAGATCGCGGACTAGGACCCGAAGCGGGGATAGGGCGGATCGGCGGCGACGCTGGGAGATCCGGAGACATCTATTCATCCGTCCCTTCGCCCGATCTATCTCCCAGAGGGTATCGGATCCGTCCTATCCCCACATCCCCCGGGAGGCCGCCGGTCAAACCACCAGTTTCTCGAATCCCCCGAATTTTTGCCGGGCTCCCGGGTACAGGGACAACGGTAGGAGAGGGTGAAACTCCGCTCTTTTTCGCATAAAGGGACCCATATGCATAAAGAGCTTGACGTTCATGGGTACGGAAGCGTAAACCAAGGTCGGATAGGGAAGATGTCGGACAGAGTAAGCATCGTCCGGGTGGGGCGACCGAGGGGTACGAGCGGATTTTCGCTCGTCGACGTCGTGATCGCGCTCGCCGTCATCGCCATCGCCATTCTCGGCGTGATGAGCCTCCTGATCGCCCTCCAGGCCCGCAACGAGTCGTTCAACACCTCCCGCCAGGCGGTCCGCGCCTGCCAGGAAGTCCTCGAGGTCGCCATCACGGAAAGCGCCGTGATGCCGATGGACGAGTGGGCCGGCAAATGGGACGGCGTCCCGTTCGAGCCCCGCAAGGTCTTCGTCCTGGAAAAGGGGCGCCGGGACGGGAACGACCCGGTCGGCGACGCCACCAAGAAATTCGTGGGGCGGGTCACGGTGAAGGACGTGTCCGAGCCGGAGTTCCCGCCGGGAAGCCTCTATGAGATCGCGGTGGCCGTGGACACGACCGGCCTGACGCCGTCGCCGATCAAGACCAGCCTGGTCACCCGGAGGAGCCGTCCATGAATCGCAAAGGCTTCACCCTCCTGGAAGTCGTGATCGCCGGCGTGCTGATCTCGTCGATCGCGCTCGTCGTCTATCAGACGCTCCTCTTCTCCGACACCTTCGAGCGGCGCGAGGTCCGGCTCCGGCAGGACCAGCTGCTGCTGCACGCGGCGGCGGGCCGGATGGCGCAGGATCTCCAGGAAAGCCAGGCCGACTACATCCGGATCGTCACCCTTCCCGCCCGCGGCGTCCCCTCGTCCGAGCCCAACCAGCCGGTGGTGATCGTGCCGAGCGCGCGCCGGGTCCAGCCGGTGGTCGAGGACGGCGTCGTGACGCAGCCGCCCGGCGAGTTCCTCGTCAACTCGGCCTTCGGCCCCGACTGGAGCTCTCTGCTGATCTTCACCCGCGTCTGGGACGAGAACCGCGGAAGCTTCGTGCTGTATCGCGCGGTCGTGGGGAACGAGGTCGACGACCCGCCGCCGGCGTTGTATTTCGACGCGGCCACGAACGTCCAGCCCCTCTGCCGGAGGGAGAGCGACCAGGTCATCGTCATCCCCTGGACGGGCATGCCGCCCGAGAAGCGGGTCGACCTGACCGACGGCGAGGCGCTGCTCGACCGCTCCTCCCAGTTCATCTTCGAGCTTCCCCCCCGGTCGCGGGTGGCCCTGGTGGAGCTCTTCACGCCCCTGACCTCCACGCAGACGCGCGTGCAGATCCGCAACGGAGGCCAGATCACCCGGGGCGACGCGACCGCGCT
>DASVNH010000184.1:0-42600 GCA_036383955.1 Planctomycetota bacterium
GGCGCCTCGGTCGACATCTTCTCCTTCGGCGACCTGGCGGTGACGGGCGCCTTCAGCGCCACGGGCGTCGGCGAGGAGCTGGGCCTGGGCGCCGCCGGCGTCCTGGCCGGCGACGCGGACTTCGACAGCGCGGGCTCCATCCGCCTCGAGGGCGTCCTCGGGGTGAACCTCTTCGGCGGCAACGGCGGCGGCATCAACGCGGTGGACGACGTCGAGATCGAGTCCAACGGCTCGATCGCCCTCCAGCTCGACGTCGTCTCGACCGCCGGCAGCGTGGATATCCACGCGGTCGGCTCGGTCTCCAGCAACGGCGACATCACGGCCCTGGCCGCCGGCCAGTCGGTTTCGATCGACGCCCTGGGCGGCATCACGCTCGACGGGGACGTCACGGTGAACGCGGCCGACGGCGTGATCAGCCTCTTCTCCGACAACGGCAACGTGGAGATCGGCGGGCTGCACAGCGGCTTCAACGTGACCTGGACCGCGAACAACGGCGCGATCCGCGACCTGAACGGCGCGGGCCTCAACGTGGCGGCCAGCATCCTGACGATGAACGCCGCGGGCGGCATCGGCACGCTGGCGGATCCGATCGAGACCAGCGTGACGAACCTGACCACCACCGGCGGCGGCGATCAGTTCATCGTCGAAGCCAACAACGTGGCGGTGAACCTGACCTCGAGCGGGACGATCTCGCTGACCACCCTGACCGGCGGCATCCTCGGGTCGGTCACGGCCCAGACGGCGATCCTCAACGCGCCGGCCCGCATCAACGTGAGCACGGACGTCGACGTCCTGGTCGCGACCAGCGGCGGCAACGTCACGATCAACGAGGTCGACTCGGTGACGGTCGACATCAACGCCGGCGGCACGGCGACGGTCAACCTGGGAGCCGGCACGCTCTCGGGCTCGATCGCGGCGGCGACGGCGGATGTCGACGCCCCGACGATCAACCTGAGCACCGCGGTAGGCACGCTGACGGCCACGGGCGGCAGCCTGACGGTCGTCGAGCTTGACGGCCTGCTGCTCAACGACGTGGTCGTGACGACCGCGACGATCACGGCGGGCGGCGCGATCACGGACGCGGACGCCGGCGTCAACCTGACGGCGGCGAGCGCGACCCTGACGGGCGCGTCGATCAGCCTGAACACCGCGGTCGGGACGCTGAACGCTTCCGCGACTTCGGGCGACATCACGATCGTGGAAGCGGACAACCTCCTGATCGGGCTCCTGAGCGCGCTGTCCGGCACGGTGGACGTCCGCCTGACGGCGGGCTCCCTGACGGACGCGAACGGCGGATCCGATAACGTGATCGCGCTCGCGTTCTACGCGGCCGCCACGGGCATCGGCACGGCCGCCGATCCGATCGAGACCCGCGTCGACAACGTCGAGGCCGACGGCGACGCGGGCGGCGTGTTCCTGGCCAACCAGGGCGACTTGGTCATCGGCGGCGTCAACGGCGCCGACGGCGTCGACGCCGGGACGGGCGCGGGCCAGATCCACGTCTCCACCACGGGCACGCTGACGATCGCCGAGCAGGTCGGCGAGGCGACGTCGACCGGCGCCATCACGCTGGCGGCGGGCGTCGACATCCTCCAGAACGCCGACGTGCGGACCACGGGCGACATCACCGTCACGGCGGGCCGCGACATCGTCATGGCGAACGGCACGATCGCGGGCGTCTCGGCCACGACGATCGAGTACACGGCCGGACGCAACCTGTTCGTCAGCCTCCTCGACGCCAACACGGCGACCGGCATCGTCTTCGCGACGGCCGCCGCCGGCTACATCGAGGACGTCGACGCCGGCAACGCCGCCGACATCCGAGGCTTCGGCGCCGTGCTCACGGCCGCCCAGGGCATCGGCATCACGGGCGAGCGCGTGGATCTGGAAGTTTCCAATGTCGAGGCCGACGGCGGCAACGGTCCGATCTGGCTCCGCGACCGGACCGGCACCCTGACGATCGGCGGCGTATCCCCGATGAACGGCGTGACGTCCAACGGCGGTCCGATCCGGATCACCGCGGACGGCGATCTGATCCTGGGCGAGCGGATCGACGCCGGGGCCGGCGACGTCACCCTGCGCTCCAACACGGGCGCGATCCTGGACGGCAACGACGGCGCCATCGCCCTGACGAACGTCTTCGGCTTCCAGTTGATCCTGGAGTCGGTGACCGGCGCGGGATCGGCGGCGAATCCGATCGAGACGTCGGTCAGCCAGCTGCACGCGACCAACACGACCAGCGGCGACATCGCCGTGGTCAATACGGGCGATCTCACGGCGCTGGCCGTCAACAACACGGGCACGGGGGACGTCCTTCTCGACGTCGCGGGCGACCTCCTGATCGTCGGCGCCGTGTCCGCGGCCACGGGCGACGTCACGATCACCGCGACGGCGGTCCACAGCACCGCCGCTTCCGTCTCGGCGGGCGATCAGCTCTCGATCCAGACGCAGGGCGACTCGACGCTGGACGGGACGTTCAGCGGCGATTCGGTCGACATCTTCTCGCTCGGCGACCTGACCGTGACGGGCGTCTTCAGCGCCACGGTCGCGTCGGGCTCCGGCGAGGAACTCTCCATCGCCGCGGCCGGCGTCCTGGCGGGCGACGCGGACTTCAACAGCGCCGGCGGCATCCGCCTCGAGGGCGTGCTCGGAGTGAACCTCTTCGGCGGCAGCGGCGGCACGATCGGCGCCGCGACCGCGGTTTCGATCGAGTCCAACGGCTCGATCGTCCTGCAACAGGCCATCACCACGACCTCCGGCAGCGTGGACATCCGCGCGGGCGGCTCGGTGTTCAGCAACGAGGACATCTCGGCCCTGGCGGCCGGCCAGGCGATCTCCATCGACGCCCTGGGCGGCATCACCCTGGACGGGAACGTCACCGTGAGCGCGGTCAGCGGCGTGATCAGCCTCTTCTCCGACAACGGCAACGTGGAGATCGGCGGGCTGCACAGCGGCTTCGACGTGACCTGGACCGCCAACAACGGCGCGATCCGCGACCTCAACGGCGCGGCCACCAACGTCACGGCGACGAATCTGGCGATGAACGCCGCGACGGGCATCGGCACGGCGGCCGACCCGATCGAGACGAACGTCGCGAATCTCACGACCTCCGGCGGCGGCGACCAGTTCATCGCCGAGACGGACTCGGTCCTGGTGAACGCCAGCACCAACGGCACCTTCAGCCTGACGCTCGCCGCGGGCAACCTGATCGGCGACATCACGGCGCAGACGGCGATCCTCAGCGCGCCGGACTTCATCAACGTCGACACGACGGTCGCGAATCTCACCGCCACGAGCGGCGGCAGCATCCTCATCGATGAGACCGACTCGGTGTCGGTCGTCGTGAACGCGGGCACCACGGCCACGATCAACCTCGGATCCGGCACGCTCTCGGGCTCGATCACGGCGGCGACGGCGGATGTCAACGCCCCGACGATCAACCTGAGCACCGCGGTCGGCACGCTGACCGCCACGGGCGTCAGCCTGACGGTCGTCGAGCTCGACGGCCTGCAGCTCAACGACGTGGTCGTGACGACCGCGACGATCACGGCGGGCGGCACGATCACGGACGCGGACGCCGGGGTCAACCTGACGGCCGTCAGCGTCACGCTGACGGGCGTCCAGATCGGCTCGGCGGGCGACTTCCTCGACACGGACGTCAGCGACCTGACGGCCACGGCCACGGGCCTGGCGCCGGGCACGCTCGGCAGCCTCTGGATCAACGAAGCCAGCAGCCTGACGGCGGTGAACCTGACGGCCACCGGCCTGGGCGTGATCAACCTCACGACGGGCGGCTTCGTCACGGACAACGACGCGGACGTGGACTTCGCCGGCAACGGCGTGGTGGTCACGGCCACCTTCTTCGGCACGACGGCCAACCCGATCCAGACCGCGGTGAGCAGCCTGAACGTCACGGCGACGGCGGGCGACATCATCGTGACGGAGACGGACGGCCTCACGGCCCTGAACCTCGACGCGGCGGACGACGTCGTCCTCGTGGCGGGCGGGGCGATCACGGCCTTCGGCGGCGGCACGGACATCTTCGCCGACACGGCGACGATCACGGCCCCGTCCATCAACGTGGACACGGACGTGAACACCCTGATCGCGACGGCCACGGCGGGCGACGTCGTGATCGACGAGGTCGACGACCTGGACGTGACCGTCACCGCGACGGGCACGGCGGACATCGACCTCGCCACCGGCGAGCTGACGGGCACGATCACGGCCGCGGCCGCGATCCTGTCCGGCCCGGACGGCGTGGACGTCCAGACGGCGGTCGGCCAGCTGGTGGTCGATTCGTCCGACGGCGACATCGACGTCTTCAATACCGGAAACCTGCTCCTGACCTCGGCCTCGGCGCCCAACGGCTCCATCAACGTGGGCGTCTTCGGCACGCTGGTCGTGGATGGCTCGGTCACGGCGGGGGTCGACATCGAGCTCGGCTCGGGCGCGGACCTCGTCCTGATCGACGCCCTCATCGACGCGGGCCAGAACATCTCGATCGACGCCTTCGGATCGATCGTCGTGGACAACAGCGGCCTGACGGCGGTCGGCGTGATCACGCTGACGTCGGACGCCGGCATCGCGATGACCGACGCGACCCTCGACGCGGACGCGATCACCGTGGTCGCGGCCGGCGCCTTCTCCGACCTGGGCGGTCTCTGGACGACCACCAACAGCGGGATTTCGATCTCCGCGGCCGGATTGACCCTGGACAGCACGAACCTGGATCCGACCGGAGACGTGTTCCTCTTCTCGACGGCGGGCCTTGACGCGACCAACGTGAGCGTGACGCCGGGCGCCGGCCTCCTGATCCTGGCCCAGGGCGACACGAACCTGGACGGCTTCTTCTCGGCCAACGGGATCGGCGTCCAGACGCTCGGCGATCTGACGGTGGTCGGCACGATGCTCTCCACCGGCTCCATCGACCTCTTCGCGGCCGGGACGTTCGCGAGCGACGCCGACTTCGAGACCGTCGCGGGCGACGTCACCATCAACGCCCTGCAGGGCGTGAACCTCGGGGGCGGCTTCATCCTGGCGGACGGCAGCGTGAGCATCGAGTCCGGCGGGGACCTCGTCATCTCCCTCGCGATCAACGCGGCCGGAGCCGTGACGATCGACGGCCTGGGCTCGGTGACGCTGGACGATTCGATCGACGCGGGCGGGGACGTCAACGTGTCCGCCGGCGACGACCTGAGCGTGTTCGGCGACATCGACACCAACGACGGCTCGATCAGTCTCTCGGCGGACGGCGCCCTCCTGATCTCGGGCGTCCAGGTCGACGCGGACAGCGTGAACGGCGCGGACCTCACGATCAACGGCGGCAGCGTGACCGTGCTGAACGGCGACCTGCGCGCGGACGGCCTGATCACGATCACCGCGGTGGGCGCGATGGCGCTGACGGACAGCGATCTCGACACCGACCTGGATATCGTCCTCACGGCGGGCGGCGCCCTGGCCGTGGCGGGCGGCAGCCTGAGCTCGGATCTCGGGGACATCGACCTCAGCGCGGCCGGGGACATCGCGGTGATCGACGTTCTGATCACGGCGGCCGGCGACATCGAGGTCGTCGGGGAAGGGGCCGTGCGCCTGTCCGGCAGCACGCTGACGGCGGACGTCTCGATCACGGTCCACGGAGGGCCGTCCGTCGACCTGGATCAGGCCTTCCTCAACGCGCTGGGCGGCATCATCGACGTCCGAGGCGGGGATCTCCGCCTGGTCGACTCGTCCCTGACGGCCGGCGGCCGCGTCGACGTGGCCGCGGAGACCGGATTCCTCTACTCGAATTCGACGAACTACCTGAGCTTCTCGCAGCGGGTCTTCCTCTTCGCCAACGGCGATCTCACGGTGGATGCCGGCGGCCTCATCTCCCCCGTGGAGGTCGTGTTCCAGGCCCTGGGCGACGTCTCGCTGTACAACGTCGACGCCTATGACGGCACGATCCGCGTGCTCGCCGGGCTCGACGCCACCCTGGACGACGTGCTCTTCGACAACATCCAGGCGCTCGTCGTGGAGGCCGGAGGCGACGTGGCGATCCTCGTCAGAGAAATCGACGCGTCGGGCGACATCACGGTCGACGCCGGCGGCTCGATCACGGTGACGGCCGACTCGGCCGCGGCCGCGAGCCTCGCGTCGGGCGACGACATCCGTCTCACGGCGGGCGGCAACGTCGTCATCAGCGACGCGGACGCCGACGCGACCTTCGCCACGCTCTCGGCGGCGGACGAGGTCCGCGTCACGGCGGGCGGGTCGATCGAGCAGGCCACGGGCCAGCTCGTCGCGACCGACCTGGTGCTGTACGCGGCCACCGGCATCTCCATCCTGGTGGCGGATGTCGACTTCCTCCAGGCGACCAACTCCATCAGCGGCGCGCTGGTGGTCTACAACGCCTCCGGCCTGACCATCCTGGACATCGACGGCCTCGGCTACGGCGTCGAGAACGAGGGCGGGGACATCGTGATCGAGTCCGGCATCAGCGGACCGGTCCCGGGCCCGAGCCCGATCCTCGTGGCCGACCCGATCTCCGGCAGCGGCCGGATCACGATCGAGGCGGACGGCGACCTCACGATCGACGCGGACGTGTACGGCACGGAGATCGTGCTGGAGGCCAACGGCGAGATCGACCAGACGGGCGGCACGATCTCGGGCTACACGCTGGAGGCCGAAGCCACCAACGGCATCGACCTGACGGCCGTGGCGGTCAACGCCGCGCAACTCCTGAACACGGCGTTCGGGGACGTCGCGATCGTCGGCCTCGGCGACCTCGTGCTGACGGACCTCAACGGCAACGGCTACGCGATCCGCAACACGGCCGGCGCCGTGTCGGTGACGGCGGCCGGCGATCTCGAGATCGCGTCCGATCTCGCGGCCAACGGCGCGGTGACGCTGCTCGCGGCCGCCGGTTCGATCGAGCAGACGGGCGGACTCCTCTCCGGCACGGCCCTGACGGCCACCGCCGCCAGCGGCATCGACCTCGGCCTGACGGACGTCGACAGCCTCACGGCCTCGACCACGTCCACCGGGACGATCTTCGTGAGCAACCTCGGCAACATGACGGTCACGGCGGTGACGGCCGCGGACGGCGACGTGACGCTGCGGGCCACGCTGGGCGGAGACCTGCTCCTCGGCACGGTCACGGCCCTCGGCCACACGGTCACCCTCGAGGCGGCCGGGGACGTCGACGAATTCAACCCCGACGTGAATCCGGACGTCACGGCCCTGCATGTCGTCATCACGGCGGGCGACGGCATCGGCGACGCCGGGACGATCGAGATCGACGTCGTCCGCGCGACCCTGACGGTCACGGCGGTCGGCGGGATCGACGTCCTGGACACGGCGAACGGCCTCGACCTCCTCGGCGCCACGGCGCCGGGCGGGGTGGTCCGGATCGTCTCCGCCGGCGGTCCGCTCATCGCGCGGCTGGTGGTGGCGGGCGACGACGCGTTCGTCTCGACGACCGGGGCGGGCGACGTGGTGCTCGGCCTCGTGCAGGCCGTCGACCAGGCGACGATCTCCTCGGCGGCGGGCTCCATCCTCGACGGCAACGACCAGAACGGCGAGGCCCTGAACGTGCAGACCGGCGGGGAAGCCTTCATGTCGGCGGCCGTCGTGATCGGCACGCTGGCCGACTGCGTCGAGATCCAGATCGGCGGCAACCTGACGCTGTTCGCGGGCGGCAGCATCGGCGGGGTGTCGATCAGCCTCTGCGGCACGACGGGCGGCGCCAACCCGGTCATCGTGATCGGCGGCCCCGGCCTCTCGACGGTGAACGGCCTCGAGTTCCTGCCGCTCCTGCAGTCGGCGCGCGCGGCGATGAACGATCTGCTCGACATCCGCCGCCGCTACGATCCGATCCTGCAGCACGTGCTCGGCGACACGACGATCTGGCCCCCGGAGATGGTCGAGGACCAGCGTCCGGGCGCTCCGACGAAGCCGGTAGAGCCCAAGCTTCCCGGGGAATCGGCCGAAAAGAAGGATTAGCCCGGGCGTCCGGGAGACGGTACACTCACCGTCTCCCGGACCCCTTTCTTCTTCCCGGAGGCCGCGTGCTGACCGCTCTTCTCCTCGCGTCGGTCCTTCAGGAACCCAAGTACGAGAACACCGACTACGGCATCCGCCTGCGCATTCCGCCGGGGTGGAACATCGACGGCGCCCGCCAGGCGCGCGTGATCCTCAAGATCACCTCCGGCGGCGAATACCTCGTCCGGCCCGAGATCCTCGTCTACGAGATCCCGTTCTCCGAGCCCATCACGCTTATGCAGTACAAGGAGCTCGTCCGCCACAACATCCAGCGGACCTACAAGGATCCGCTCATGCTCGACGACCGCCAGGGCGAGGCCGGCGGCCGCGCGGGATTCTTCCTCGAAGTCCGGAGCAAGGGGACCACCGACGCGGACGTCGTGTCCATCAAAGGCGTCTTCCAGCGCTCGCCCCGCCGCATGATCGGCGTCGACGGCTTCTTCCCGGCGGGGAAGGAAGGGGAGCTCCGGAAGATCTACGACGGGATCCTCGCGTCCCTGGAGTTCATCCCCCGCAAGAAGCCGGACGGGCTCGACGCGGGCGTGAAGGACATCCAGGACGCCCTCAAGTCGCGTCCCGGGCCCGCCGCGCCGCCCGCCGCCGTCCAGGAGCTGGGCATCTTCACGGGCGACAAGCAGGTGGGCACCTACCGGGTCGAGATCCGGCAGGCCGCGGGCGGCGAAGAGCTGAGCACCCGGACGAAGATCGATCTCGGCGAGGACGGGCGGGTCGACACCTCGGTCACCGGCTTCCTCTCGAACGATCTCGCGACCCAGAACGTGGAGGTCGTCGAGATCAAAGTCAGCAAGGACAAGCGCACGCAGAACTTCAGCGCCAAGGTCGCCCTGGCGGCCGGCGAAGTGACCGCCGAGCGCCGCATCAACGGCGAGCCGTACGCGGCCCGCTTTCCGGCGCCGCACGGGACGGTGCTCGCGGAGCTCCTCGAGCTCCTGCAGGCCCGGCTGGTGGGGCCCCAGAAGAAGCTGTTCCTGCTCCCCATGGCCGCCGCCTACGACGACGAAACCGGCCTCGCCAAGATCGAGCTCGGCGGCCTTCACAAGATGAAGGAGGGCGAGACGACGTCCGAGGTCTTCGTCTCCCACCTGGTCCGCGACGAAGGGGCCGTCATGACCTACTGGCACGGCGCCGACCGCCAGCTGCAGCGCGTCAGCGCCGCCAACCAGTCGTTCGTCATCCGGAGGCTCAAGTAATTCTCGACCTCCTGAGCCGCTACTGGCCGCACCTCCTCGCGGCGGCTCAGGTCGTCGCCGCCCTCGTGGCGTCCAGCCACGCCATCCTCTGGAAGCGGGATCCCCGCTCGGCCGTCTCCTGGGTCGGCCTGATCTGGCTGACCCCGTTCGTCGGCTCCCTCATGTACATCTCCTTCGGGATCAACAGGATAGAGCGCAAGGCCCTGTCCATGTCCCGCCGCCGGAGCCGCTGCCGGACGGAGGCCGTCGCGCCCTACCTGGAATGCACCGACGAGGAGCTCCGGGAGTACCTGGGGGCGGAGGATGTCCACCTCGCCGAGGTCGCCAAGGTCGGCCGCTCGGTCCTGGGACGTCCTCTGCTGGAAGGAAACGCCGTTTCCCCGCTCGTGAACGGGGAAGAGGCGTTTCCGGCCATGCTCGCGGCGATCGACGCGGCGGAGCGCTCCGTATCGCTTCTGGTCTACATCCTGGAGCTCGACCAGGTGGGCGGGAAGTTCGTCGACGCCCTGGGCCGGGCGGCGGCGCGCGGGGTGGAGGTCCGGGTGCTGCTGGACGCCGTCGGCAGCGGCAAGGACCTCCGGAAGCTGCTGCGGGCGCTGGCGGAGAAGAAGGTCGGCGCCGCCGCCTTCCTGCCGCTCAAGGTGCCCTGGCGCACCCGCTACATGAACCTGCGGAACCACCGGAAGATCCTGGTCGTCGACGGCCGGATCGGCTTCACCGGCGGCATGAACATCCGGGACTCCCACCTGGTCCAGGGGACCACCGCGCATAAGGAGCAGGATGTCCACTTCCGCCTCGACGGGCCGGTCGTCGAGCACCTTCAGGAAGCCTTCGTGGACGACTGGATGTTCACCACGGGGGAGTCTCTGCTGGGGGACAAGTGGTTCCCCGTCCAGAAGGCCGTCGGCAAGATCGGGGCCCGCGGCGTGCCGTTCGACCCGGGAGAGAAGCTCGACATCTATCGCAACCTGCTCGTGGCGGCCGTCGGCACGGCGCGCCGCGCGATCCGGATCGTGACGCCGTACTTCCTGCCGGAGGCGCCTCTGGTGACCGCCCTCAACGTGGCGGCGCTGCGCGGGGTGGAGGTCGACATCCTGATCCCCTCCAAGAGCGACCACGCCGGGATGGCGTGGGCGACGCAAGCGATGCTCTGGCAGGTGCTGATCCGCGGCTGCAAGGTCTGGAAGAGCGCGCCGCCCTTCGACCACAGCAAGCTGATCGTCGTCGACGGCGCGTGGGTTTTCTTCGGCTCGATGAACGTCGACCCCCGCAGCATGCGCCTGAACTTCGAGATGAACGTCGAAGCCTACGACCGCGAGCTGGGGCGCCGCATCGACGCGATCGCGCTCGAGAAGCGGGCCAAGGCCAAGCCGGTCACGCTGAAGGCCGTCAACGAGCGCCCCCTCTGGATGCGGCTGCGCGACGGCGTCGCCCGCCTCTTCACCCCCTACCTGTAGACAAACCAGCCTGTCTGCTTTGTCTACCGGAGCAGGTCGTCCAGCGGCTGCTTGACCGCGTCGGCCCAGACGCGGTAGCCCTTCTCCGAGAGGTGGAGGAAGTCGGGCATCAGCTCCTTCGAGAGCGTGCCGTCGGGGCTCAGGAAGAGGGGGCCGAGGTCCAGGTAGCTGACGTGCTTCAGCTTCGCGAGCCGCCCGTTGAGATCCTGGATCCGAGCGCGGAAGGGGTCGTCGGGCTTCTCGCCGCGCGGGAACACGCCGAGCAGGAGGATCCGGGTCTTGCCGCGGAGCTCGTCGACCAGGGCCTCGACGCCCGCCGCCGCGCTCTCGACGCTCTGCTGGCCCCAGCCGAGGTTGTTGGTGCCGATCAGCAGCATGACGGCCTTGGGGCGGGGGCCGTCGAGCAGCCCGTTGCGCAGCCGCCAGAGCAGGTGCTGCGTGCAGTCGCCCGACATCCCGAAGTTCGCGGCCTTGAGCGGAGCGAAGCGCTCGTCCCAGAGCGCCTTCTGGCCGCGCCACGCGTCGGTGATCGAATCGCCGAGCAGGAGGAGCTCGGCGCCCCCCTTCTTCGCCTCGACGACGAAAGCCTCGTGCCGCTTGACCCAGGCGGAGTCGCGGGGAGCGGCGCGGGTGCCGAGCTCCTGCAGGAGCATGACGAGGAGCAGCATCCGGAGCATGCTATCGCGTTATTTTCGGGGTGTCGAGCTACACTCAAGGAGCATGATGACTTTGCTGCTGCTGCTCCAGGGCGACTACGCCGCCGAGATGGCCAAGGTCGCCGCCCGGTTCAAAGGGACCGAGGGCGTGGTGATCCATATCGGCGACTCGATCACCTACGCGAACCAGTACGGCGCGTGGGCCCGATCCGGGAAGGGGAAGACCCCGGAGGACGTCGCCGTCTGCCAGTGGATGCACGTGGGAAAGGGCGACGACACGGACGGGAATTTCCTCGCGCGCGTCGACCGCCCGGGCAACCGCAGCGACACGGCCGTCAGCGGGATCCGCAGCAACGAATGGCTCGCGGGCGGGAAGTCGGGCTGCCCGCCGCTGGCGGACGTCATCAAGAAGTACAACCCGCGGATGGCGGTGGTCATGCTCGGCACGAACGACGTCAACGGCGGCCGCTCGCCGGCGGAGATCAAGGCGGATATGGGGAAGATCGTCGACCTCCTCCTCGCGAACGGCACGATCCCCATCCTTTCGACGATCCCGCCGATCAAGGGCAAGGACGCGCAGGTGAAGGCGGTGAACGACGCCCTTCTGGCCCTCGTGAAGGAGCGGAAGATCCCGCACATCGACTTCTGCGGGGAGATCCTCAAGCGGCGCCCGACGGACTGGCTCGGGACGTTGATCTCGAACGACGGCGTGCATCCGAACCCCGGCCCGGACGCGGCGGGGGAGCCCACCGAGGAGAACCTCAAGAACAGCGGCTACCTGCTGCGCGGCTGGCTCTCGGTGAAGAAGATCGGCGAGGTCAAAGCCAAGGTCCTGGATAAGAAGCGTTGACGTTCTGACGCGGTCATTTCGTCAACACGTTCGACAAGGTCTTAAGCATTTCAGGCTCGCGGCGCAGAGTTTGAGCCAGCCTGCTGACGGTTGAGCTTACGGTGTGCCCTGACGAGTAACCCAGCACCCGCGCTAGAACCTTCGGCTTCAGCGCGAAGAACCGGGTCGCGACCCAGCACGCCAGGGCATTCACGGAATACTTGCCCGAGCCGTCAGGAAAGGCCTCGCGGACTCGATCGAGGATCTGCTCGATCAACGCGGCTTGAGGGCCTACTTCCGCGGGCTGGCGCTTCCGGAGCGCAGGAACCGCCTCCAGATATGTTTTGTAGGCGTCGGGACCGCCCACCCATTCCAGCACGGGGGTCGGATCAAACCAGTCGGTTGGCGCGTCTCCCCGCAGATAGGCTCCGCAGCTTGACCACGGGTACGTTTCCGGGCGCGCGCCCTTGTCTCGACAATTGGCGTGGATGTAGCGGCTCACATAGGCTGTCGCCCGCATGTCGGGAAGCCAGACGCTGCCGAAGCGGCCTTCGAACAGCGCACCGACGTGGCACGTACGCTTGTTGAAGTAGCGAGCGTACGTCTTTTCGAGGTCCCGCAGCATTCGCCCCATCCGGGCACCATCCGTGCGCAGCGATAAATGGTAGTGGGTGTCCATCAGACACCAGGCCAGAACGAGAATCGCGTGCTTCCGGGCCGTTAACGCGAGCAGCCGCATGAAGTAACGCCGGTCTTCGTCGTCCGCGAAGATGTGGAGCTGGCGCGCGCCCCGGTTGAAAACGTGGTAGTCGCCTTGCCCCTCTCGCCATTTCTTGCGTCGCTTCATAGCAGCCTCCTGCCCCTAGTGGCGAAAAGGCCGAAAAAGTCGTCACGAAATCTTTTCGTGTTGACGAAATGACCGCGTCAGAACGTCAACGCAGTTCCAGCAACCGGCTGGGGCGCTGGGCGTCGATCGTGTCGTACTCGAGGGCGTAGAGGCGGCCCTTGCGGAGGCAGAGGTCGATCGGACGTCGCGAGGTCTTGTAGAACGTCTCGCAGCGGGCGGCGACCTTGCCGTCCTTCTCCTCGAGGCGGATGTTGAGCACCTCGAAGCCCACCGGCTCCTTGCCCAGGAAGTTCCCGAAGCGGGTCAGGAAGAACGAGCCCCGGTAGCGCTCGGGTAGCGCGCCGTCCTTGTAGAACAGCATGCCCGTCGGCGCCGAGTGCGGGTGGAACGAGTAGTAGGGGACGTCGCCCGGCCGCGCGTCCGGCCCCAGGTTCGCGA
The DNA here is from genome assembly GCA_036383955.1 of Planctomycetota bacterium. GTDB lineage: Bacteria > Planctomycetota > MHYJ01 > MHYJ01 > JACPRB01 > JACQFK01. Next base: position 13,461 of record DASVNH010000184.1, read on the forward strand.
TCGGCGGCTCGAACGCCAGGCCTTCCGGCGCCGGCGCCGCGTCCGGATACATCGGCTTCTCGCCGTTGCCGAAGACGTACGGAAACCCGTAGTGCTTGCCGGCCCGCAGCCAGTTGAGCTCCTCCGGATGATGGGCGTCCGGCCCGTGCTCGCCCGCGAGCAGGCGGCCCTGGTCGTCCCAGGCGAAGCCGTAGGGATTGCGCAGCCCGCGGCAGAACACCTCCGGCTTCGGCGCCTTCGGATCGAAGCGCAGCATCGCCGCCGTCCACTCCGTCTCGCCCTTCTTGTCGAGGTGCTCGTCCTTGCCCGTCTCCCCGTGGTCCGTCCGCGAGCCCACCCCCAGGTACAGCAGCCCGTCCGGCCCCTCCGCCAGATGGCAGGCCCCGTGGTTGAACGGCCCGATCCCCCAGGGATGGTCGAACGTCAGGAACTCCTCCGCGTCGCGATAGACGACCACGTGGGCGATCCACGGCTTGACGTCCTGCTTCCGCTCGTTCGCGACGACGTACACGCGGCCCTCGCGGTCGACGTGCAGCCCGAGCGCCTGCAGGTACGGCGCGCGGTCCTTGCGCATGTAGTCGTCGGCCTTCTTGTAGAGGCGCTTGGTCTTCGCCTCGACATCCACCTCCCACAAGTCGCCGTTGAGGTAGAGCACCAGCAGGCGGTCGGTCTTGGGATTGAGCGCCACCCGGACCGGATTGATGGTCCCGACGGGCTGGCCGAGGGCGACGACCTCCTGGGCCTCCCGCGGCGCCAGGGTCACCTTCAGGTTCCGGACGGGCGCGCCGTCCTTCGTCGTGAACCGGACGCAGCCCTGCCACTGGTTGCTCGCGTTGATGACCTTGAGGATCACGGTGTTCACGCCCTTCGCGAGACTGACGCCGACGATGTTCTGGTCCTTCTCGAGGGAGCGGCCTTCGTCGAAGCGCAGCACCTGGACGCCGTTCAGGTAGGCCTTGCACTGGTCGTTGCTGCCGACCCTCATCTGGATCCTGTCCATCTCGGCGTCCGCGTGGACGTAGGCCACCGCGTAGCCGATCACGTCTTCGCCGCGCGGCTGGCCGAAGGAGCGCAGGAAGTCGATGAAGTAGTCGGCCGTCGCGTGGGCCGTCCACGTCAGGTTCCGGGCCGCGTCGCCGGGCTTGGGCTGGATCCGGGCCTCGTCCTTGACCTGCTGGGCGTCGATCTCGACGGCTCCGTTGTTCTCGGCGTCGCACGGAATGGGCGCCAGAACCAGCCAGTTCCGGATAAAACCCTCCGGGTCCGGAGCGTAACTATCCTGGACGAGCGCCAAAAGGAGAGTCAACATGGGCGTCGATTCTAGCCGAAAGGGGCTCTGTTGATCCTGCTTCTGTTGGCCCTGGCCGCGCAGGCCGACGATCCGCCCCCCAAGTTCGAGCCGCTCAAGCCCGGCGCCAAGGGCTCCACGATGGATTACGGGCCCTTCCTCCATTCCACGGTCAGCCGCGTCTACTACCGGGGCGACAAGGATCTCCTCGCGCTCAAGGGCCTGACGATCAAGCTGGGCGAAGCGACCGTGTGTTACGACCTCGACACCCTCCGCGTCGCCGCCGTCTGGACCGGCGGTTTCCTCGACCTCGCGGGCACCCACCTGGTCAGTTCCAAGGGCGCGATCCCGACCACGATGGGCGGGAAGGAAGTGTTCTCCACGAAGGTCGCGCCGGGCTGGACGACGTCCGACTTCAAGGACGCGCGCGCCGTTCCTTCCGGCCCGATGCCGGGCCTCCGCTACAAAGGCCTGTATCGCCACGGCCGGCAGGTCGTGCTGAATTACGCGGTCGGCGACGTCGACATCCTCGAGCGGCCCGCGCTCACCGGCAGCTTCTTCACACGCACGTTCCGCATGGGACCCACGTCCAAGGAGCTGCAGCTGCTCCTGTCCGATACGCCGATCGGCCGCGGAGTCGTGGGCGGGGTGGGGAAGACGGAGGACGTCGGGGGACGCACGATCCTGCGCGTCCCGCCCTTGAAGGAGTCGACGACCTTCACGGTGACGATGGGTGCCGGCGTCCTCACGGCGCCACCGCTGCCCGATCCCGCGGAGTTGATCAAGGGCGGACCGGCGCTCTGGGAGCCGATCGAGACGAAGGGCGCGCTGGGAGAAGGCGAGGGGGCGTATGTCGTCGACACCCTGACGCTGCCCGATGAGAACCCCTGGGGCGCGTGGCTGCGGCTGACGGGCGTCGACTTCCTCTCGGACGGCCGGGGGGTGGTCTGCACCTGGAGCGGCGACGTATGGGTCGTCGAGGGACCGCTCGAGAAGCTCACGTGGCGGCGCTTCGCGACGGGCCTCTACGAGCCGCTCGGGATCTGCGTGGTGAAGGACGTCGTCCGCGTGCTCTGCCGGGACCAGATCGTCGAGCTCCACGACCTGAACGGCGACGGCGAGGCGGACCAGTACCGCTGCTTCAACAACGACACGCACACGATGGCGAGCTACCACGCGTTCGCGTTCGAGCTGCACGCGGACGCGGAAGGGAACATGTACTACATTTCCGACGGCCAGCGCGTGGACTCGGCGGTGCCGATGCACGGCTGCCTGGTGAAGGTGTCGAAGGACGGCGCGACGTCCGAAATCATCGCGACCGGCCTGCGGGCGGCGAACGGGATGAGCGTGGGGCCGAACGGGGAGCTCACCTGCGCGGACAACCAGGGCAACTGGGTGCCGTCGAGCCGGCTCAATTGGGTGTCGAAGGGCGGCTTCTACGGCTTCATGCCGCACCACGGCCGGGCCGAGGCGCCGAAGAAAGACGATCCGCCGCTGTGCTGGCTTCCGCACCAGATCGACAACTCCGGCGGAGGCCAGATCTGGGTGACGAGCGACAAATGGGGCCCGTTCAAGGGGCAGCTGCTCCACACCTCGTACGGAACGGCGTCGCTCTTTCTCGTGCCGTTCGAGAAAGCCGGCGACGTGATGCAGGGCGGCGCGGTGAAGTTCCCCCTCACGTTCGCGTCGGGCGTCATGCGCGGCCGCTTCCATCCCAAGGACGGGCAGCTGTACCTCGCGGGGCTGCGGGGCTGGCAGACGGCCGGCGCGCGCGACGGCGCTCTGCAGCGCGTGCGCTACACGGGCAAGCCGACCAACACCCTGCTGTCTTTCAAAGCCGTCAAGACGGGCCTGGAGCTCACGTTCACGGATCCGGTGGACGTCGCCGACGCCGGCAACGCGGACAACTGGTCGGCCCTGCGCTGGAATTACCTCTACTCGGAGAAGTACGGCTCCGATGACTACTGGGTGTCGAACCCCAAGAAGAAGGGCCGCGAGCCGGTCGAGATCACGAAGGCCGTCGCCGCCGGCAAGGTCGTGACGCTCGAGATCGCCGACTTCCGCCCCGCGATGCAGATGCTCGTGCGCGCGCGGATCAAGGCCGCCGACGGCGCGCCCCTCTCGGTCGATCTCTTCCACACGGTCACGCGGGTGCCGTGATCCGTCTCCGCGTCCCGCTGTTGACCCTGGCCGCCTGCGCGGTCGCGGGCGCGGTCCTGTTCTGGGACGTCCAGCGTCGCGCCGCGGAGTCGATCGAGGCGCATCGTCGGGAAGTCGACGCCACGTTCTCGCAAGGCCAGGATCAGCGCCGCGGCCGGCCCCCGGTCTTCGATCCCCCGGCGCCGGGCAACGCCTGGGACGCGTATGCCGCCGCCCTGAAGGAGATCCACGACTCGCCGGGGAACCAGGCGTACATCCTGTCCAACAACCTGAAGCTCGACGACCCCGCCGAAGAACTGGCCGCCCAGCAGGGGGTCCTCGACCGCCTCCGCGCCGCCTTCCGGCAGCCCGCCACGCCGTCGACGGATCCGGAGAAGTTCACCGAGCACACGCTCGGCATCTTGCGGTATCTGACGGAAATCGCGGAGCGTCTCGCGGCCAACGGCCGCGACCGCGCCTCGATGGACGTCCTGATCGTCGTGTTCGCGCTGGGGCAGGATTACATCCGCTTCGGGACGGAGGAGTTCGCGTCCCAGAGCTTCCTGTTCCTGACGTTTGGGGCGATGGCCGGCCTGCGAGCCCTCGACGGCCATGGCCTGGGAAGCGCGGACCTGGACGTGCTCTGCGCGAGCTTCGATCAACTGGCGCCGACGCGGCCGACCTTGAGCCAGACGATCGAATGGGGCCGCCTGGAGTGGAAGCGGGTGACGCTCTCGCAGGCGCTGCCGGACGAGGCGCTCCTGAAGGAGCGGACGTGGAAGGACTTCGGGTCGCGGACGCTCTTTCACGCGCGCGTCCTCTCGGAGATCGACGCGCATCATCTCGCGAACGCCGAGTGGGGAAGGCGGCCGTCGTGGGAGCGCGTGAAGCCGAATCCGCGGGCCTTGGAGACGTGCGCCGCGGCGGCGGAGTACTTCAACACGCATTTCTGCTGCGTCTCGGACCTGGACTACCACAAGGAAGTCGACGCGCTGGAGCATCTCGCCCTGCTGCGGATCGCGATGGCCCTCGCCTGGCACGAGGCGGAGAAGGGAAAGCCCGCCGCGTCGCTCCAGGCCCTGCTGCCGCGCTACCTGAAAGAAGTGCCGGTCTCGCCGCTCGACGGCAAGCCCTTCGGCTACGCGGACGGCGTGCTGAGCTCCAGGGACTTGAAGGGCAAAGTGTCGGAGTGGAGAGTCACCCGGCGCTAGCGCTGGGCTAGAACAAACTCCAGCACGCGCTGTCGATAGGGGTCCTCGGCTTCGCCCATCATCCTCGCGATGATCGAGAAGTGGTCGCGGCCCTCGGCGTCGACGAACTCGAAGCCTTTCGCCCCGGACCTTTCCACCGCCGCCTTCAGGAACATCATGGACGGGCGCACCTTGAGGTTGTCGTCCGTCTCCGTCAGCACGAGAAAGGGGCAGGCCGCGTTCTTGACGTGGGTGACCGGCGAGGCGGCGCGGCAGACGTCCCGGTCCGACCCGAACGCGTCCGGCAGGATCTTCAGGATCCCCCGGGTGTCGGGCGGCAGCGCCGTCACCAGGTAGACCCCGCTCATCGGGATCGCCCCTTTGATCGCCCCCCGCGGCACCTTGAGGTCGTCGAGGTACGCGGCATCGAGCGCCAGCAGCGCCGCGAGATGCCCGCCCGCGGAATGGCCCATCACGTAGAGGCGGTCGGGAGAGCCGCCGTGCGCCGCGATGTTCGCGTGGACCCAGGCGAAGGCGCGGGCGACGTCCTTCGCGTGCTCCGGATGCTTCACTTCGGGGGAGAGGCGGTAGGAGGTCGCGGCCAGCCCGACTCCGGCTTCGGCGAAGCGACGTCCCAGGGCTCCGTAGAGGCGGCGGTCGCCCTCGCGCCAGGCTCCGCCGTGGATGAAGAGCACGGTGGGGAAGTCCTTGGCGCCTTTGGGGACGGTCAGGTCGAGCTTCTGCTTGGCGTGGTCGCCGTAGGCGACGTCCTTTATTTCCGCGACGTCGAGAAGGAGCGCGAGAACGATCATGTATGAAGTATGCCTCATCCGCCTTCGGACGATTAAATAAAGGGTGTTTGGTTTCGGCCTCTCGACGTAACTTCTTAATAGGTGATGATCGACAGGGACAGTCTGATCCGGTCCTTCCAGGCCGACCGGTTCCGGCTCATCGCCTACATCCGGGCCCTGGTGGGCGATCCCGAGCTGACCGAGGAGATCTTCCAGGAGGTGTCGGTCGTCGTCCTGCAGAAGATCGAGGCCTTCGACCCCTCCAAGGACCTGCAGGCCTGGTGCCGGGGCATCGCGCGCAACCTGGTCCTGCGGGAACGGGAGCGCTCCCGGCGCCTGCGGATCTTCGACAGCGACCAGATCATCGATCTCGTCGACGCGGCCTTCGAGGAGAAGGCGCGGGTGGACGACACGGTCGACGCCCAGCGCTCCCTGCTGCGGCGCTGCATGGGCCACCTGGCGGACAGCTCGCGCGAGATCCTCGATCTGCGCTACCGGAACGGGCTCAGCCTGCGCGCGATCGCCGGGAAGATGGAGCGGACGGAAGGCGCCGTGCAGGTCGCCCTGTCCCGCGTGCGGAAGTGGCTCGCCGAGTGCGTCCAGCGGCGCGGCCAGGCGGCGACGCCATGACGCGCTTCGAGGTCCTCTACGAAGGCTACTGCGACGGGACGCTGACCCTCGCCGAGCGGGACGAATTCCTCGCGTTGCTCAAGGATCCGGCCCAACGGGCCCGCTTCGTCGAGCTCTCGACCTTCGAGGCCGTCGTCACCGACGAGCTGGGCGTGGCCCGCTCGCAGGATAAAGCGTCCTCGGGCAAGATGCGCGCGGTCCGCGCCGCCCGCCGGGCGCGCTTCTCGAGCGCGACCGGCTTTCCCGCGTGGCTCGCCGCCTCGATCGCGGCGGCGGCTCTCCTTCTCCTGGCGCTCTTCGGCTCGGCCGTCGGGCCCAAACCCGTCAAGCCGGCCCCGCCCGAGCCGCGGAAGGACGTCGAAGCCAAAGCCGCCCCCGAAAAGCCCACGCCGCTCCCCGAGAAGCCCTCCGCGCCCGTCCGGGAGCAGCGCGACCCGGAGCCGCTCGTCGTCCCGCCGCCCGCTCCGGCGCCGGCGCCCGAGCCCCCCAAGCCCGCCCCGCCCAAGGAGACGCCGAAACCGAAGCCCCCGACGCCGACGATTCCCAAGGAGCCCGAGAAGGAGACGTTCGTCGCCGTCGCGCTCGTCGAGGCCGCCCAGGGCCGCGTCCTCGTCGCCGGCGAGCCCGCCGCGGCCGGCCGGGGCCTGCGGAGCGGGGAAGCAGTCGAAACGGGCCCGGGCGCCGCCGCCTGGATCAAGTTCCCCGATGGCACCCTCCTCATCGTCGGCCCCGATTCGCTCGCGAAAGTCGCCGACACCCAGGGCAAGCACGTCCAGCTCGACAAGGGGCTGGTGGACGTCGACGCCCCCAAGCAGTCCCGCCCGATGGTCGTCGCCGGGCCGCACGCGGAGGCGACGGTCCTCGGCACGGAGTTCACGGTGTCGACGGCCGCGGGCTACACGCGGCTCGACGTCCGGGAAGGCCGGGTGCGCTTCGCGCGCGGGGTGTCGTCGGTGGTCGTGACCGGCGGCCAATGGGCGATGGCGACGCCCGGGCAGGACCTGATGGTCAAATCGGCGACGTCCCTCTGGAAGGCCCCGCCGGCGGGCCTGCTGGGCTGGTACAAGGCCGAGCTCATCAAGGCCGGCGTGAAGGGCGCGGCCTCAAGCTGGCTCGATCATTCCGGCGCGGGACGTCACGCGGTCCAGCCCGGCCCGGTCTCGCAGCCGCTGGTGGTGGAGGGCGGGCATCCCGCGCTGCGCTTCGACGGCGCCGACGATTTCCTGGAGATGCCGTCGGGGATCAGCGATTTCCGCGGCGGCGTGAGCGCCTTCGTCGTGGCGAAGATGGCGCCCGGGCCGACGGCGATGCGGATCTTCGACCTCGGCGCGGAGGTGGCCTGCGACAACATCGTGCTGGGGAAGAAGGACGGGAACCTGGCCTTCTGGGCCCTGGTGAAGTCCGAGTCGCGCGGCCGCGTCGAGGCGCCCGCCATCCTGCCGGAACAGTGGGCGATCTATTCGGTGGTCGCGCAATCCACCGGTCGCGCCGCCCTGTACCGCAACGGCGCGCTGGTGGGGGCGGGCTCCACGTCGCAGGTCACGGGTCCGCCGCGGAAGTACAACATCATCGGCAAGGCGGCCGCCGGCGGCGAGCCGTTCCGCGGCGAGCTGGCCGAGCTGCTCCTCTACCAGCGCGCGCTCGGCGACGTCGAGCGGCAGTACATCGACGCCTATCTCTGGGCCAAGCACCTCGACCCCTCGCTCCCCGTCCCGCTGCCCAAAAAACCATAAATCGTACGGTCCGAGTTATGGTTTCTGGCGAAGCCTCCGGTAGCCGGCGGGGGTGACGCCTTCGTGCCTGCGGAACACCGCGTGCAGGTGCTCGGGGTAGGTGAAGCCGCTCTCCGCCGCCACCCGCTTGAGCGGCCAGTCCGTGCGCAGCAGCAGGTCGCGGACCCGTTCCAGCCGCGCCCGCAGGATCTCCTGCCGCGGGGTGCGTCCCAGCGCGGCCCGGAAGCGCGTCTCCAGCGTCTTCCGCGAAACCCCCGCCGCCCGCGCCAGGTCCGGCACGGCCAGCGGCCGGTGGACGTTCGCGCGCGTGAAACGCGCCGCCGCCACCACCGCCGGATCGGCGGACGCCAGGATGTCGCTGCTCTGCCGCGTCACCGCGCCGCGCGGAGGGATGAGGATCGACTTCCGGGGCCGCCGCCCCCCGCCCATCAGGCGGTCGAGCAGCGCCGCCCCCTCGAATCCGATGCGGATCGTGTCGAGGCCCACGCTGCTGAGCGGCGGCACGCTCATCTCGCAGAGCACCTCGTCGTCGTCGACGCCGATGACCGCGACGTCCTCCGGGATCCGCACCCGGGCGGTCCGCGCCGCCTCCAACACCTGGTGGCCGCGCAGATCGTTGCACGCGAAAAGCCCGCAGGGACGGGGCAGCGAGCGGAGCCACGCGGCCAGGCTCCCGCGCCCGTAGACCGCGACGGATCCCTCGACGGCCTTCCGGAAGGCGTCGAGACGCTCCGACTCCCACCACGAGCCGTCGTTCCAGCCGCAGAACGCGAACGAGCGGAAGCCGCGCTCGGCCAGGTGGGCGGCCGCCGTCGCCGCCACGGCGCGCTCGTCGTTGCGGACGGGCCAAGGCGCGAGGCGCGGGAGCGTGAAGTCGAGGTCGACGTAGGGGATCTTCGCCGCGAGGGCCCGCCGGGCCAGCGCCGGCGTGCGGACCAGCGCGAGGACGCCGTCGACGTCCCGCGCGTCGAAACCCAGCGTCCACGGGCCGCGCAGGCGCGCGTAGCGCGCGATGCCGCGCAGCAGCCCGCGGCCGTACGAGCTGGCCGTGTCGATGAGCAGGCCGACCTTGCGCATTTCCGCACAAACTATACGAAATCCAATAGCGCGGCGTCCCGTAGTATCCGTGGATGCTGCTCCTCCTGCTGCAGGTCACGGTCGCCGAAGGCTGGACCTGGGAACGCGCGGCCGGCCCGCCCCTGGTGGAGCGGCCGATCATGGCGTCCTACGACGACCGCGGCCGCCTCTACGTCAGCGATTCCGCCGGCGTGAACCTCAAGGGAGCCGAGCTTCTCAAAGACCCGCCGCACCGCATCCGGAGGCTGGAGGACGTCGACGGCGACGGCGTTTTCGACACCAGCGTGGTCTTCGCCGACAAGCTCGTGTTCCCGCAGGGCCTCCTCTGGCACGCGGGCGCCGTCTACTGCGTCTCCCCGCCGTCCCTCTGGAAGCTGGAGGATGTCGACGGCGACGGCGTCTGCGACCGCCGCACGGAGCTGCTCACCGGCTTCGCGAACACGGGGGTCGCGGACGACGCCCACGGCTGCTGCCTCGGGCCCGACGGCCGCCTTTACTTTCTGCCGGGAAGGATGTCGCACGACCTCCGCTATCCCGATGGAACCCGGATCAAGAAGGCGGTCGGGCCCTGGTTGATGCGGATCCGCTTCGACGGCCGGGACGCGGAGATCGTCTCGGGCGCGCAGGGCAATCCGGTGGAGGTCGCCTGGCTGCCGGAAGGCGACTTCTTCATTTCAGGCACATTCTGGGCCCCGGACGCGTTCGGCGGCGGGCTGCGCGACGCCCTGATCCACGGCGTCGAGGGCGGCGAGTACGCCGTGCGCGACCGCGTGTACAACGACCGGATCCGGACGGGCGACTTCCTGCCGCCTCTCGTGCCCATGCCCGCCACCGCGCCGTCCGGGCTGACGGCCCTGCGGACCGGCGAGCTGCTCGGCACGTACTTCAACACCCGCCGCGTCCAGCGCCACGTCCTCGAGCGCGACGGCGCGTCATTCCGCGCGAGGACCGAGGACTTCGCGGTGTCGGAGAGCGCGGATTTCCATCCGACCGACGTCCTGGAAGCCCCCGACGGCAGCGTGCTTGTCGTCGACACCGGCGGGTGGTTCCGCATCGGCTGTCCGACCTCGCAGATCGCCAAGCCGCAGGTGCTCGGCGGGATCTACCGCATGCGACGGAAGGTTCCGGTCAACGCCGAGCCGAGCGCCACCGAGCAGGTCTGGGCCCTGACCCGCGCGGACAAGCCGTCGCGGCAGTTCCTGGATCACGCCGATCCGCGCGTGCGGCAGGCCGCCGCGACGTCCGCCGGCCTCGTGCGCGACGCGGAGGCGGTCGACGCCCTCTGCCGCCTCGTGCGGAGCGACCTGCCGCAGATCCGCCGCGAAGCCGCGACCTCCCTCGGCCGGCTCGGCCAGGGCACGCCGGCGCTGCTGGAGTCGCTGAGATCGGGCGTCGACCGCTTCCTCGAGCACGCGATCGTCTTCGCTCTGATCCGGATCGGCGACCGCGAAGCGCTGACGGCGGCCCTCCAGGACCGGCTCACGCGCAGAGCGGCGCTGATCGCGCTCGATCAGCTCGGCGACGGCCTCAGCCGCGACCAGGTCACGCCGCTGCTGGATCCGGGGGACGTCGAGCTCCAGCGGATCGCCCTGCGGGTCATCGTCGCGCGGGGCTGGGCCAAGGAAGTCTTCGGCCTGGTGCGGCAGTGGGTGAAGGACGGCTCCCAGCGCGAGCTCCTGCAGGGCGTGGTCGTCGGCTTCGCGAAGGATCCGGCGATGCGCGACCTGGTGGCGCTCTCGCTCCGCGCGCCGGAGACGCCCGCCGACTCGCGGCTCGCGCTGCTCGAGGCGATGACGCGCGTCGACGCCTGGCCCGCGACCTGGCTCGCGGAGGCCCGCTGGTCGCTCGACCACGCCGATGAGCGCGTCGTCCGGCAGGCGGTCGCGGTGCTGCGGACGTCGACCGACTGCGACGACGCCCTGGCGGCGCTGGCGCGGGACGAGGGGAAGTCGGCCGAAACGCGCATCGACGCCCTGGGCGCGGTGACGTCGCGTCTCGCCAAGCTGGAGGCCGGGCTGTTCCGCTTCCTGCTGGACCAGCTGGGCGGCGCGCCGCTGACGCGCCTGGCCGCGGCGGAGGCCCTGGGGAGGGCGCCGCTGGACGACGGCCAGCTGAACGCGCTAAGCGGCCTGATCGGCGGCCTGGGGGCGCTGGAGCTGCCGCGGCTGATCGGCGCCTACGGCCGCTCGGGCAACGCGGCGGTGGGGAAGAAGCTGGTGGCGGCGCTGGAGGTCGCGCCCGGCGCGGCCAGCCTGTCGGCCGAAGCGCTCAAAGGGGCGCTGGCGAAGCAGCCGGAGGACGTCCGCAAAGCCGCCGAGCCGCTCTTGAAGCGATTGAGCGCGGACGTCGAGGCGCAGAAGGCGAAACTGGCGGGCCTGAAGGAGGTCCTGGCGGGCGGGGACGCGAAGCGGGGCCGGGAGATCTTCCTGGGCCGCAAAGCGGGCTGCGTGGCCTGCCACGCGGCGGGCGGGCAGGGCGGCCGGGTGGGGCCGGACCTGTCGAAGATCGGCTCGATCCGGCACGCGGCGGACCTGCTGGAGGCCGTCGTCTTCCCGAGCGCGACGTTCGCGCGCGGCTTCGAGCCGTTCGTGGTGCGCACGAAAGACGGCGGGGTGACCGACGGCCTGATCGTGCGCGAGACGGCGGAGTCGATCGTGGTCTTCACCGCCGATCGGACGGAGAAGCGGATCCCGCGGGCGGCGGTCGACGCCGTCCGCGAGAGCAAGATCTCCATCATGCCGCAGGGCCTCGACGCCCAGCTGACGAAGGACGAGTTGCGGGATCTCCTCGCTTTTCTGGGATCGCTCAAATGAGACGCAGAGATCTTCTGAAGGGCGGCGTGGCGCTGGCGCTCGGCGGCTGCGCGGTCACGCCGGCGAAGCGCGACGCCGTCCGCGCCGAGAACCAGCGGCCGGGCACGACGGACTGGCGGCTCACGAAGACCCGCGTCGACGCGAAGGAGAAGTTCCGCAGCCCGGCCATCGAGGGCTACGTCTCGAAAACCAGCGTGCGGGCCGGGGAGGCGCTGGACGTCTTCGTCAGCACGAATCCGGCGTCGTCGTTCCGGCTGGACCTCTACCGGATGGGCTATTACGGCGGCGCGGGAGGTCGGCAGGTCGCCGCCCTCGGCCCCTTCAAGGGCGAGCCGCAGCCGGACCCTGAAATGGGCGAGGAGCGGCTGCGCGCGTGCCGGTGGGCGTCGACCACCCGCCTCACGATCCCCGGCGACTGGCTGAGCGGGGTGTACCTCGGCAAGCTGACCGAGGAGCGCGAAGGCCTGCACAGCTACGTGATCTTCGTGGTGCGCGACGACCGCCGTTGCGACCTCCTGCTGCAGGTCAGCGATACGACGTGGGCGGCGTACAACCGCTGGCCGAACGCGGGCTCGATCTACGACGACGGCAAGAAGGCCTGGTACTGGGGGCCGAACGTGCGGGTCGGCTTCGACCGCCCCTACGGCCGCTACTGCCAGATCGAGGACTGGCCGCTCAGCCAGGGCTCCGGCGAGTTCCTGCTCTGGGAATTCCCGCTGGTCCACTGGCTGGAGCGGGAAGGCTACGACGTCTCCTACATCTCGAACCTCGACACCCATTTCGACGGCCCGGGCCTGCTCCGCGCCAAGGGCTGGCTGAGCACCGGCCACGACGAGTACTGGTCGCGCGAGATGTTCGAGAACGCGCGCAGCGCCGTGGCCGCCGGCCTCAACATCGCCTTCCTGAGCTCCGACAGCGTGCTGGGGCTGATCGACATCCGGCCGGACCGCGCGTTCTCCCGGATCGGCGTCTTCGGCGACATCGATCCCGCCGAGCCCACGACCTTCGCGGAGATGAAGCTCTTCAAGCCCTGCGGCCTCGACGAGGGCCTCCTGATGGGAAACCGGACGATCGATCCGGTGATCGGCCTGACGGACTGGATCTGTTCGAACGAGAAGCACTGGATCTTCGACGGCACGGGCATGAAGAACGGCGACGGCATCTCCGGCCTCGTCGGCTGGGAGTGGCAGGGGAATCCGGCGAAGCTGCCCGGGCTGGAGGTCGTCGCGAAGGGCCCGGTCACCTGGAGCGGAAGGACGGCGGAGTACGCCGCGACGATCTACCCCGGCCCCAAAGGCAACCACGTGTTCTCGTGCTCGACGATCTGGTGGGCCGACGGCCTGTCGGCGCCGCCGGGCTATCGACGTCCCAAGACCTACGGCGGGAAGCCGACGAACCTGAAGGGCCCGGATCCTCGCGTGGAAAAGATCACGGCCAACCTGCTCCGGCGTTTCATAGGAGCATGACGCTCCTCCTGCTCACGCTGCTTCAGGACTGGAAGGCCGGAACCGCCGCCGAGAAGATCACGCCCGAGGAACCGGTGTTCCTCGCCGGCTACGCCTCCCGCAACAAGCCGTTCACGGGCGTGGCCGGCGACCTCTGGGCCAAGGCGCTCGCGCTCGAGGACGCGACGGGCGCCAAGGCGGTGCTGATCACGAGCGACCTCCTGGGCCTGCCGGCAGAGGTGGCGGAGGCCGTCGCGGCGCGCATCGGCCTTCCCCGAGAGCGCATCCTTCTGAGTTCGTCGCACACCCACACGGGCCCCGCTCTCTCGCCGCGCGACGGACGTCCGGAGAACGTCGCCTACACGAAGGTCCTTCAGGACAAGCTGGTGAAGGTGGCGGAGGACGCCCTCAAGAGCCTGGCTCCGGCCACGCTCTCGTGGGGCCTGGGGATGTCGAACATCCCGATGAACCGGCGCGAATTCACGCCGCGCGGGGTGATCCTGGGCGTGAACGCGCGCGGCCCGGTGGATCGCAGCGTGCCCGTGCTGCGGGTCGACGGCGGCGCGAAGGTGTTGCTGTTCCAGTGCGCCTGCCACTGCACGACCTGCACGGGAGAAATCTACGAGGTGACCGGTGACTACGCCGGCTTCGCCCAGGACCACATCCAAAAGGAGTTGCCTGGCACGCGGGCCATGTTCATGGCCGGCTGCGGCGGCGACGCCAACCCGTATCCGCGCGGGACGGTCGAGCTCGCGAAGGAGCACGGGGCGTCGCTCGGCCGCGAAGTGCTCCGGGTCGCGGCGGGGAAGCTGCAGCCGGTGAAGGGCCCGCTGAGCGCGGCCTTCGGTCACGCCGAGCTGCCCTTCGAGTCCGCCAAGCCGCTCGAGGAGCTGAAGACGCTGTCGAAGACCGGCCCGAGCGCGCAGCGGGGCGTTTTCGCGGCCCAGGCGGCGCTGCTGGAGAAAGGCGAGAAGCTCCCGGCGCACTACCGGGCGCCGCTGGGCGTCTGGCAGTTCGGCGACGACCTGACGCTCGTCGCGCTGTCGGGGGAAGTGGTCGTCGACTACGTCTTCCGCCTCGAGAAGGCGCTGGGCCCGCTGAAGCTCTGGGTCGCGGCGTACTGCAACGACGTCTACGGCTACCTGCCCTCCGCCCGCGTGCTGGAGGAGGGCGGCTACGAAACCCGCGGCACCTATTACGGCGCGCCCGGCATTTTCGCCCCGACGGCCGAGTCGGTCCTGGTCGACAAGGTCAAAGAGCTGGCCGGGCAGGCCGGCCGCAAGTAGCCCGTTCGGAAGCTGCCTGGCAACTTCCGAACGGATTATCCGTTCGTTTCGTCCTCCGGCGGGGAGTACCCTGTAGGAGGCACGACATGGACGACCTGGACCTGCTGCGGAGCTACGGCGAACGGGGCTCAGAGGAGGCCTTCCGAGGCCTGGTCGAGCGCTACGGTCGCCTCGTCTACTCGGTCTGCTTCCGGCAACTCCGCCGCGCGGATCTCGCCGAAGACGCCACCCAAATTACGTTCGCCCTCCTGGCCGCCAAGGCGGCCCGGCTCTCCCGAAGCGTCTCGCTGTCGGCCTGGCTTCAGCGGTCCGCGTGGAATGTCGCCCGCCGCCTGGGCCGGGCTGAAGGACGTCGGGAACGCCATGAAAAGGAGGCCGAGATGCGGCAGGCCGCGGGGACGCGACCGGAGGTCGACGAGGCGCTGGCCGCGCTCCCGGAGAAGTACCGGGATCCGATCTGCCTGCGCTACCTGGAGCGGCGCTCTCCGGAGGAGGTCGCCCGCCGTCTGGGCTGCGGTGTCGACGCCGCCCGCATGCGGGTCAATCGCGGCCTCGAGAAGATGCGCGACTTCCTGGAACGCCGGGGCGCGCCCTTCGCGATGGCGGCCCTCATTGCCTTCTTCGAGGAACGCCTCCTGGAAGCCGCTCCTTCCGGCCTCACGCTCCGCGTCGCCTCCGAGGTCCTCTCCGGCCGGGCGGCGGCGGCCCATCGGAGTCTGCTCGTTGGGTTGAGCGGGACGACCGTCCGCGTCGCCGCGATCGGCGCGGCCCTCGCTGTCGTCGCGGCCCTGACCCTCATCCCGGTCCTTCTTACGGCCAGGTCCGGGGAGCGCGCGACCGCCGGCGGCACGACGTCCTCCGCCGTCCGCGCGACGGCCGATGCCGGGACTCGCGTGGAGGCGCGGTTCCCGGACGGGGCGAAGCCGGAATCGGTGGCCGTCGTGGGGCGCATCCTCTGTCTGCCCGACGGCCGTCCCGCCCCGGGTCTCCGCGTGAGCATTTCGTCCGAGGATGCCGACCTTCCGCCGATGATCGTCCGCAGCCGGGCCGACGGCTCCTTCCGGCAGGAGTTGCCGGCGGGGCGGTATCGGGTCACGTTCAATTCGCTCGCGGCCACGACGCCCAATCAACTCCTGGAAGCGCCGCCCTTCTTCGAGGGAGAGACGCCGCCGCCTCCGGCGCCGGCCGCCTTCTACTACCCGGAGTACGAGCTTGAAGAGACGTACCCGTCCGCGGTGGAGGTCGAAGCGCTGCCCGGCCGGCCCGCCTTCGTCGAGTTTCGTGTCCGGACCTCGCGACTGATCAGCGGATGGATCCGGACGGACGACGGCCGGATTCCCGATCATGTGACCGTGGTCCTCGGCCTGCGTCATCCGGAGGTCAGCGGAGACGAGGTGTCCAGGCAACTGGCTCCCGATCCGAACGGCTACTATGAGCTCCCGCACGCGTACGAGGGCGCCTTCCATGTGAAGCAGCTGAAGGTCGAGGCCGCCGGGTACGTTCCCGGGGCGAGCCGTTCGTTCGACGTCCCGGAGCGGGGGGACGTCACGCAGATCGACGTCCGGCTCAGCCGGGGCGCGGCCGTGATCGGGGGCGTCGAGGACGCGGAAGGCCGGCCCGTCGTCGACGCGACGGTGTCCGTACACCCCTTGTTTTCCGTGGTGGACCGGCTGGACGCGCCGAATTACACCAGCAACAAGGCGGGGGTGGACGAGCACGGCCGCTTCCGCGTGGACGGCTGTGTCGCCGGGCGCTACGTCCTGGTGGTCGAACACCGGCGGCGGCGCTTCGCGCCCCGGCAACTCGAGATCGAGGTGCGGCCCGGGTCGGCCCTGACGGAGGCGGGCCGCGTCGTGCTGGAGTCGGGGGTCTCGTTCCGGGGCAGGGTCGTAGACCGGGAAGGGAGGCCGATTCCCCAGGCCGACCTGAGCGTCATGGACGCGAAGGAAGTCTGGGTCATGCCCACGGCACGCTCCGACGGCGAAGGACGCTTTCAGTTCTCCCATGTCCGGGCGCCGGAGGGACGGGTGACGCTGCTGAGCGTGACGGCGCCTGGATACATCCGGAAAAGTCTCAAGGAGGTCGCGTGCGAGCCGGAGCTCGTGGTGACCCTGGAGAGGGCCTGCGGGCTGGACCTGAGCCTCTTGTGGGAGGGAACGGGCGCGACGCCGCGGAAGGTGGACGTTTCCCTGGTCGGCCTCGTGAACGGCGACGGCATGCTGCACCAGGCGCGGATCAGCCCCGGGATTCCGATGGCGCTGAGCTTCGACTCCCTGTCGCCGGGCGACTACGAGCTGCGGATCTTCGACCTGACGGGAAAACAGCTCTCGGAGAGCCAGCTCACGCTCAGCGGCCCTCGGACGAAGATCGACGTCCTCTGGCGGACACCATAAATCGCACAGTGTGATTTATGGTGTTTCAGCGGGCGTAGACCTCGCGGCCGCCGACGAACGTGCCCAGGACGCGCGTGTCGGGCAGGGCGTCCAGGGGGCAGGTCAGCGGATCCCGGTCCACCAGGATGAAGTCGGCGAGTTTGCCGATTTCCAGGCTGCCCTTCAGCGCCTCCTCGTGGTGCAGGTAGGCGTTGTTGATCGTGTAGAGCCGGATCGCCTCCTCCCGCGTCAGCTTCTCCTCGGGATTCAGGACCGGCCCGCGCTCGGTCTTCCGCGCGATCGTCGCCCACATCCCCAGCCAGGGATTCCACGGGTTCGTCGAGTCCAGGTCGTCGAGCCGGATCATGTGGTCGCTCCCGCCGCCGATCGTCGTGTACTGGAGCCACGACTTGTAGGGCTGGAACCACTTCATGCGCTCGGAGCCCAGCTCCTTCAGCAGCGTCGCGCCGTCCTTGAAGAGCCAGGCGGGCTGGACGTCCGCCGTCACGCCGAGCGCCCGGCAGCGCTCGAGGTTCCGCCGCGACGGGAAGTTCGCGTGCGTGATGCACCAGCGCTTGCCGCGGATGCCCCCGACGGCCTCGTACGCGTCGAGCAGGACGTCCATCGCGCCTTCGCCGGCCGTGTGGGCCGTCATCTGCCAGCCGCGCTTCGCCCCCTCCTCGAGCACCACCCGCAGCTGCGCGGGGTCGATGAAGAGCAGGCCCTTGTAGTCGTGCTCGACGACCTGGTACGTCGGCCCGGCGGGCCAGGGCTCGCGCATGTAGGCCGAGCCGTTGAGCATCCCGCCGTCGAGGAAGAGCTTGATCGGGCCGACCCGGACCCAGTCGTCGCCCGCGCCGGTGGGGCCGGGCAGGGCGTCGAACTTCTTCCCGACGTCCTCCCGCGAGCCCTTGGGGTCGAACGCCAGCGCCACGTTGACGCGGCAAGTCAGCTGGTTGCCGGCGCTCAGGGCGCGGAGGTGGTCGAGCGTCTCGCGCGGCGCGTTGCGGTCGGCCACGCTGGTGATCCCCATCGTGTTGTAGAGCGCGAGCAGCTTGCGGATGGCGTCGCGCTGGACGTCGACGTCCTTCACCGCCACGGCCGCGGGAACGCCCTTGAGCGCGCCGTAGGCGTTGCGGAGCATGCCGGTGGGCTCGCCGGTCTTGGGGTCCTTCACGATCTGGCCGTTGGGCGGATGCGGGGTGTCCTTGGTGATGCCGGAGACCTCGAGGCCCTTGCTGTTGGTCATGCCGGCGGGCCCGGCGTGATAGAGCACGGGATGTCGGGGCGCGGCGGCGTCCAGCTCAGCCCGGGTGGGGAAGCGCGCCTCTTTCAGCCGCGTGGGGAAGGCGTAGCGGAGGACGATCCAGCCGCCGTCGGGGGTCGAGGCCGCCTTGCCGCGGATGAACGCGAACGCCTCCTCGAGGGAGGCGACCTTGGGGAGCGGCTCGGGCATCTCGCTGGTGGACGCGCCCAGCAGGTGGACGTGGCTGTCGAAGAGGCCGGGGAGCAGGGGATGTCCTTCCGCGTCGATCACCCGGGTGGCGGGCCCGGCGTGGCGGAAGATCTCCTCGTCGCTGCCGACGGCGACGACCCGGCCGTCCTTGACGGCGACCGCCTCCGCGATGGAGAAGGCCGCGTCGACGGTGATGACCTTGGCGTGGTGGACGATCAGATCGGCGGGCTCGAAGCGCCCGGGCCCGGCGCATCCGAGGGCGAGAGCCAGCAGGGGGAAGGTCGTTCTCATACGTCTCATTAGCGGGGCATGATCGTTTTATTCGCGCTTCTCGTCCAGGCGCATCCGCTCGACGCCCTGTTTCAGGACGAGTGGAAGCGGCTGGAGCTCAAGCCGGCGGCGCCCGCCGACGACGCGACCTTCCTGCGGCGCGTCACCCTCGACCTCACCGGGGTGCTGCCCGAGCCCGACGACGTCCGCGCCTTCCTCAAGTCGACGAAGAAGTCCAAGCGGACCGAGAAGATCGACGCCCTGCTCGCTTCACCCCAGGCCGCCGAGTACTTCGCCCAGCTCTGGGTCCAGTGGCTCATGGGCCACGACATCCAGGCGGGCGACCTCAACGACGACTTCTCCGCGCTGGTCCGGAAACTCAAGGCCGCCTGGGAAAAAGATCTCCCGTACGACGATCTCGTCCGCTCCCTCCTCGCGGATCCCGCGTATCTGGGCAAGCATCTCGCCGAACCGCCCGCCGCCATCGCCGGGCAGACGGCGCGGCTCTTCCTGGGCGTCGACCTCCGGTGCGCCCAGTGCCACGACCACCCGTTCCAGAAGATCAGCCAGGCCGACTTCTGGGGCTTCGCCGCGTTCTTCGGGACGTCGAAAGGCGCCGTCCGGGAGGACTTGGGCGAGCTGCGGGTGGAGCCGCGCTTCCTCGACGGCCGCACGGGCAAGCTCGCGGACCTGCTGCTGAGCGGCGACGCGGCGAAGAAGGCGGTCGTCGAGCGCTACTGGACGCTGTTCTTCGGCCGCAAGGGGGCCCCGGACGTCCCGTTCACCGGCAGCCTGCGCGGCCTGGTCCGGCTCATCGCGACGTCCGCCGCGTATCAGCGGTCGAGCGAGGGCCCCGACGCCGCGCGCCGCGCGTACGCCGCCGGGCCGCTGAAGATGATGAACTCGGTCCAGTTCATGAAGGTCTGGAACCACGCGTTCCAGTTCGACGCCTACTACCGAGCCATGTACGCGAAGGATCCGGCGAAGGCGCCGTTCTTCCGCGATCCCGAGCTCTTCTGGATCGGCCAGACCATGGCGGCGAAGGAGCTGCTCTTCCCGAAGGGCCGCGATCCCGAGGAGGCGATGGCGGCCGGCACCGACCGTCTGGCCCTCAAGCTCATGAACAACCGCGACCTGCAGCTGATCATGGTCGCCAAGTTCTCGCAGACCGGCCAGTACGGCCACGTCTGGCGCGTCATGAAGCAGACCGCGGACCCGGGACGTCGGCTCGACGAGCTCTTCCTGCTGATGGTCAGCCGGCCGCCGACCTCCTCCGAGCGCGCCTGGATGCTCCGGCACCTCAAGGAAGCGGCCAATCCGTTCCACGCGACCAGCGACGTCTTCTGGACCCTGTTCAATTCGTCCGAGTTCATTTTCATCGGGTGAACGCATGTGCTCTCGGCGCGACTTCCTCCGCGTCACGGTAGCCGCGTCGGGTCTCGGCTTCATGCCCGAGAACGGCAAGGCGAAGAACTGCATCCTGCTGTGGATGTCGGGCGCCATGAGCCAGATCGACACCTTCGATCTGAAGCCCGGCAACGGGCCCTTCAAGGAGATCGAGACCGCGGCCCGGGGCGTCCGGATCTGCGAGCACCTGCCGCGCACGGCGAAGCGCATGGACAAGGTCTCGCTCATCCGCACGCTGAACTCGCGCGATCCGAACCACGACACGGCCAGCTACCTGCTGCACACCGGGTACCGGCAGAACTCCGACCTCCGGCATCCGCATCTCGGGAGCATCGTGCTGGAGGAGCTCGGGCCGGGGAAGACCGACCTCCCCGGCTGCGTCGTGCTCGGCGGCGATCCGCCGGCGGGATCCGCGTACCTCCCGGCCGAGCGCAATCCGGCCGTCTTCGACAAGCTCGACAACCCGGGGGAGGACGTCGTCCAGTCCGCCGAATACTTCCCCAAGGGCACGCTCGACCGCCGCTGGAGCATGCTCAAGGCCTTCGACGAGGACTGGGTCAAGGCGCGCGAAGACGCGCGGCTGGAAGGACGTCGCCGCGCCTACGAGCGCGCCTGGAAGATCCTCTCGTCGCGCGACCTGAAGGCGTTCGACCTCAGCCAGGAGCCGGAGGACGTCCGGAAGGCCTACGGCCCGACCCCCTACGGGAAGGCCCTGCTGCTGTCGCGGCGGCTGGTGCAGGCCGGCGTGCGCTTCGTGGAGGTGCAGTACGGCGGCTGGGACAGCCACGCCGACAACTTCACGACGCACCAGCGGCTGATGACGGATGTCGACGGCCCCTACGCGGCGCTGCTGGACGATCTGGGCCGGACGGGGATGCTCTCCGAGACGATGGTCGTGCTGATGAGCGAGTTCGGCCGGACGCCGCGGATCAACCCCGCGAAGGGGCGGGACCACTGGACGCGCAACTGGTGCGCGGCGCTGGCGGGGGGCGGCATCCAGGGCGGCCGGGTGATCGGGAAGACCGATCCCCAAGGGATGGACGTCGCCGAGCGGCCGGTGAGCGTGAACGACCTGTTCGCGACGCTGTACCACGGCTTCGGCGTGAAGACCGGCAAGGAGTACATGTCCGGCGGGGGACGTCCGATCCGCATCCTCGACGGCGGCGAGCCGGTCCAAGAACTCTTCTAGGTCCGCGCGCGTACCATAGTCATGACGATGCTGATGAGCCTCCTGCTCCTCGTAGCCCAGGACGAGAAGACGGTCAAGGTCGGCGCGCAGGCGCCGGAATTCAAGGTCAAGGACAGCGCCGGCAAGGAGATCAACCTGACCGATCTCACCAAGAAGGGCCCGGTCCTCGTCCGGCTGACGTGCGGCTGCCTCGGCTGCGATCAGGAGATCGGCTACTTCAAGACGCTGCAGGACACCTACAAGGCCCAGGGCCTCCAGACCCTCGCGATCTTCAAGGAGCCGGACGTCAAGGTCGAGAAGTACGCCGCCGACAAGCAGCTCAACATGCTCTACTCGGTCGACGAGAAGGGCGCGAGCTGGAAGGTCTGGCAGACCAAGACCATGCCCACCAACTTCCTCATCGCCAAGGGCGGCCAGATCGTCGCCATCGAGTCCGGCTGCGATCCGAAGGGCCTCACCGCCAAGAAGCTCACCGAGAAGGTCGCCGGCCTCGTCGAAGAACCCAAGAAGTAGTGCGCGCCGCGGTTTTCCTCCTGCTGGCGAGCTGCGCGACGTCCCCGGATTCCAATTCACGCTTCAGCATCACCTTGAAAAGAATCCTTCCGGCCAACGAACAGGGTCCCGCCGCGGTCGAATACGAGGCTTTCATGCCGGAATGGTTCACGGGCGCCTGGCAGCGCCAAACCGGGAGGACCTTCGACGGCCTGGGGGGAAGACTCTTCAGGGTGGGGGAAACCCGCCATGCTTGCCTCGGGGGGTGCTCGCACATCGGAGCGTACGATCTGAGTTTGGACGTTCCCGTCAACGCGACGATCGGGACGTTCAGCTGCTCCCTTCAGTCGGGCCGCGTTCGCTTCGAGGTTCGCCTCGAGAGCTATCGGGAGGGCGTTCTGAGGGGCGTCATCAGCGACGAGCGCGTGCTGGACGTCGGCGAAACCTGGACGCCTAGAACTTGAAGGTCGTCCAGCGGGCGTCGCAGGCCGGGCCCCGCGACAGATGGGCTTCCTTCGCCGCGCAATCGTAAAGCATCACGTCGATCGTGCTCGGGTGGCAGCAGACGCGCTCGCGGCCGTCGCCCCCGTGGTCCGCGAAGCAGCGGCCCAGGACGTCGCGATCCACCTTGCCCTTCGACGCCGCCAGCCGCCCGTTCACGCTCTTCACCCGGCCGTGGAGGGACGTCGACAGCTCCTTCGAGCCGTAGCCGACGCGGACCATCGTGCCGCGGCCCCACTCGACGGCCAGCGCCCCCGGCTTGCCCTCGAGGTTGAGCAGGTTGCCCTCGCCGTTGGCCATCACGAACGTGAACCAGCCGGCGTGGCCGGCGCGCCTGGCTTCCTCGACGACGTCCTTCAGCGTCTTCTGGTACAGCAGCTGGGCGATGAGCACGTAGCTGGGGATGCCGATCGCGGGGCCCGCGCCGAGGCCGAAGCCGGCGCTGGTCCAGGCGTGGCCGATGCCCGCGGAGTTGAGCCCGGCGCCCGCCCAGAGCCCCGGATACGCGTACGAGAGCACGCTGGGGCCCTCGGTCCGCTTCCAGTGGAGCATCCTCGACATCCCGTACACGCTGGGCATCCAGTCCCAGGTCTGGCCGACGTAGGTATGCCCATCGGTGGTTTCGGGCGGCCCGGCGGCGATCGCGGTGCAGTGGGGCGTCTGGGGCAGCACGCCCTTGTGGTACAGCTCTTCGTGCAGGTTGCTGACCGTGAGCGCCTCGAGCGAGAGGCCGGCCCCCTCGGCCATGCCCTCCATCTCCTCGATGATCTCCGGGGAGTAGGCGCGGATGGCCTTCGCGCAGGCGGCTCCGTAGCGGAGCACCTCCTCGCGGGTGGGCGCTTTCTTCGTGAAGGCGGCGTAGATCTCGCGGTCGAGGAAAAGCTGGATCTCGTCCTTGAACGTAGAGCCGTACTTCCGGCCCCGCTCGCGCGGCGTGCCCTCGATGACGGTGAGCGTGTGCGCCGGCGGCCGCTTCAGCTCCTGCGCCACGAGGGGCAGGGCGATCGCCTGGGCCAGGAAGGCACGGCGTGTGTGACGCATCATGCTGGTTAGTTCTCCGGTCTCTTTTTGTGTAACGGAGATTCGGCTACTGTGTTACACGGCGCAGCGTTGCAAAGCATCCTGGTTACTTCGTAACAAGCCGGCGCAGGAGCTCCGCGGCGTCCGGATGCCCGGGCTGGAGCTCCAGAACCTTGAGGCAGGCCGCCTTCGCCTCGCCCGCCCGGCCCAGCTTCGCCAGGACGTCGGCCAGCTTGAAGCGCGCGGGCACCGATTCGGGACGGATGTCGACCGACTCCCTCCAATACGCCCAGGCCCGCTCGAGGTCCTTCCGGATCTCGGCGCACTGCGCCAGGCCCACCGACGCCCCGAACGAGCGCTCGTCGGCCCTGCGGGCCTCCGTGAAGCGGCGCTCGGCGAGGTCGACGTCCCTGGCCGTCAGCGCCAGTCCGCCGAGCTCCACGCGGGCTTCCGCGTAGAGCGACGAGTAGAGGGGCACGGCCGACAAGGCCGTCACCGCGCCCGGCAGGTCGCCGCGGTCGAGACGCGAGACGCCGATGTCGATCGCGCCCTCGGCCGCCTGGTCCGCGAAGACCTTCGTGCGGTCGTCGACGTCCCCCGGCAGCGCGGCCAGCGCCTGCAGCGGCTTGCGCTCCGACAGCAGCTTCACCGCGCGGGCGATCGCCTGGCGCGGCGACGGCTCGCGCGCCGCCTCGATGAGCTCCAGCAGCTCCGGCCGGAGGTCGCGGTAAAGCGCCCGCGGCGCCGTGTATTCGATCGCGCAGCGGTCGTCGGTCAGCGTTCCGCCCGGCCCGGCGATCCGCCGCGCCCCCTCCGCGTCGCAGATCCGATGGCCCGGCGCGCGGAACAGGTCGGAGTCGCGCATCGACGTCCCGCCGCCGATCAGGATGTAGTCCGAGCCCGGGAAGACCTCCCAGAGCGAGCCGCGGGGAAAGACGTCGAAGAACGTGCGCAGCACGAGCTTGAAGTCGTCCGGCGCAAGCCGGTACGCGTGGATCCACTGGCCGAACACGCCGTTCTCGCCGAGCCGCGCGGCCGCCTGGCGGAAGAAGTCGCGCGTAAACAGCCCCGCCATCCCGCTGACCCAGAGATTGCTCGGCTGGGACACGATGACGTCCAACGGCTCCGTCCCGAAGGCGATCAGGCTCCGGCCGTCGCCGACCACGAGCCGCACGCGCGGGTCTTTCAGCGACTCGACCGCCTCCTTGAACTGTTCGGCTCCGCGCACGACGGCCGGCGAGATCTCCACGCAATCGATGCGCTCGAGGGGATGTCGCCGCATCGCCTCCAGCGTGATCCCGCCGCCGAGCCCGAGGAGCAGCGCGCGCTTCGGCGCCGGATGGTGCAGCAGCGGGAGATGGCCCGTGAACAGCATGTTCGGCCGGTCGCCCGGCCCGGTCGACGCGTCCGCCTTGCCGTTCACGCGCATCGTCAGGATGCCGCTGCGCTGCCGGTGCACCGTGACGAGGCCGTACGCGTCCCAATGCTCGGCCAGCAACTCCGTGTCGCGCTCGAGGTAGCTCCGGAGGTCGAGCTCCTGCGCCCGCGCGCCGCGCTCGTCGGCGCTGCCGTAGAGGAACGCGCCGCTCGCGAGGACCTTGGTGTTCCAGCGCGGAACGACGGCCCACGCGAGCAGGACGGCGACGACCGGCGCGGCGATCCATCGGCGGGGCAGCAGGGCGGCTGCGAGCGCGAGGCTGATCGTGGCGGCGGCCTTGATGGCGTTCGACACCCCCAGCAGCGGCACGAGCAGGAACGAGCCGGCCAGCGAGCCCGCGATGCAGCCCAGGGTGTTGGCGGTGTAGACGGCGGCCACGGAGCGGCCCACGGCGTCGCCCCCCGCCAGCTCGATCACGCGCGGGAAGACGGCGCCCATGAGGATCGACGGCCCGAGCACGAAGATCGCGGCGAGGCCGGCCTGGCGCGCGAGCGGGTCCTCGCCCATGCGCGGCGCGAAGGAGAGGGGGAGGTCGCCCAGGAACGGGATCAGCAGGACGGCGGCGACGCCGATGCCGGCCTGCAGGGCGGCCAGCGGGACGCGGATCCAGGCGCTCAGCGCGCTGCCGAGGGCCAGCCCGAGGATGAACGCCGCCAGGATGATGGTGAAGGCGTGGACGGTCGAGCCCATCGCGATCGTCAGCGAGCGGGTCCAGGCGACTTCCAGCACGAGCGCGGCGAAGCCCGACAGCGCGGCGACGACGAGCGCGCTCCGCCGCGGCGGCGCGCCTTCGGGGAGGGAAGGGAGGACGTCGCCCCCCTTGCCCCGCGCCATCGCGACGCTCGCGACGCCGATCGCGACGTTGAGCGCGGCGGCGAGGAAGGACGTCGCGCGCAACCCTAGCGCCGGCACGAGCCAGAAGCCGGCGGCGAGCGTGCCGAGGACGCCGCCCAGCGTGTTGACGGCGTAGATCCGGCCGGCTTCGCGCGGGGCGGTCGCGGAGGAGGTCGAGAAGAACTTCGCCAGCACGGGCAGCGTGGCGCCCATGAGCGTGGTGGGCGCGGCGAGCGCGAGCCCGACCAGCAGCACGCGGAGCGCCAGGTAGAGCGGGGAACTCTCACCCAGCGCGCGCCACAAGCCGCGGAAGAGGGGCTCCGAGAGGCCGAAGACCGGGCCGACGAGCAAGGCGCTGATCGCGACGCCGGCCTCGAGCGCGCCGTAGAGCCGCAGGAGGCTCGCGCCGCCGCGGCGGTCGGCCAGGCGCCCGCCGATCCAGGCGCCCAGGGCCAGCCCGGCCATGTAGACGCCGACGACGGTGCCGACGGCGTAGGTGGTGTTGCCGATGACGGTCCCGGCCTGCCGGATCCACGCCACCTCGTAGAGCAGCCCGGCGGCGCCCGAGAGAAAGAAGAAGCCGTAGAGGGCGGCTCGCATCGAACGCCTACTTTACACGTTGGAGAAATCTGCCAGGCACTTTTCTCCAATTGTCGACGAAACTTGTCACTCGACCTTCGAAATCGGCCCCAACGGCGGGCACGCCGCTTGCTTTGTCGGCTTTATGAAGAAGGCCTGGATCCCCGTGGCGCTCATCGCCCTCGGGCTCGGATATGGAGCCTGGATCTGGCTGGTGAACGCCGCCCGGGACGAGCGGGAGCGGACCGTGTCCAGCGCGTTGAAGTCCCTCGCGGGGGCGGAGGCCGAGTTCCGCGGGAGCGACCGCGACGGCAACAGGATCCAGGATTTCTGGACGGGGGATCTCGCGAGCCTGTACTACCTGTCCGATCCGATCAACGGCGGGCCGATCGCCCTCATCGAGAAGACGATCGCGGACGCCGACGCGAAGCCCGTGCGCGCGGACGCCCCGCCGGCCGTCCCGAAAGCCGGCTACTACTTCGTGGCCCTCGAAGCGGACGACAGCGGGCGTTATGCCGAAGACACGCGGGGCCAACCCAACCTGGGCCCGCATTACAACCACGCCAGATTCGGCTTCTGCGCGTACCCCGCCGACTACCCCCGCGGCGGCCGCTGGACGTTCCTGATCAACGAAGGCAACGTGATCGTGAAACTCGATACCGGCGGCAAACCGCCCCGGAGCTGGCCAGCTGATCCCGACCTCTGCAAAGGGTGCCAGCAGCGGAAGCACCCGGACCGCGAGTGCTGGAAGGGCAAGATCGACTGACGCGCCCCGCCAGAAGCCGATGGGGCGGGCTCGCGCTTCCTGGACCTGGACCTGTCTCCTGGACCTAGTCCTTCAGCTCCCGGATGTAGAGGTTCGCGAACTGGATCGGATCCCCGTGGTTCTGCAGGGCGATCGGGCCGCTGGGCTTCACGCCGGGCAGCTGGGCGTTCTCGA
The DNA here is from genome assembly GCA_036383955.1 of Planctomycetota bacterium. Classification (GTDB taxonomy): domain Bacteria; phylum Planctomycetota; class MHYJ01; order MHYJ01; family JACPRB01; genus JACQFK01. The sequence goes on from DASVNH010000184.1 coordinate 40,351, forward strand.
TCACCGTCTGGCCGTTCAGCACGACCGTCAGGCGGTCGCCCTTCATCGTGATCACGAAGCGGTTCCACTGGCCGATCGGCTTGTCCGCCTTCATTTTCGGAGTGACGCCGGCCCGCACCTCGGCCGGCTGCGCCGCGTCCGTGCGATAGCCGTAGACCTCGCCCGATCCGACCGGCCAGCACCAGATGTTCACCTGGCTCTTGTCGCTCCCGCGCAGGTAGATGCCGCTGTCGCCCGCCTCCATCACCTTCGCCGTGCCCTTCTGCGAGCCGTCGGGCAGGATCACCGCGCGCTCGACCTCCACCGGCTTCCGCGTCCAGCGCCAATCGGCGATCAGGACGAAGTCCTTGTACTCCTTCACCGACCAGAGGTCCCCGCCCTTGCCGTCGTAGTCGAGGGCCCAGTTCTTCGACGTCCACCCCGCCGCGGGCTTCCAGCCGGCCAGGTCCTCGCCCGTGTAGAGCGAGCGGAAGCCTTCGTCGAGGGCCGCGACCTCCTCCGCCGGCGGGTTGGAGGAAGGCAGCTCCTTGATCTTGATGTTCCGGAAGTGGATCGGGGAGCCTTCGGACTCGAGACAGATGTAGCCCTTGCGCGGCGAGCACTTGGAGGCGCCGCTGACTTCGGCGCCGTTCACGTGCAGCTTGACGACGCCGTCCTGGCTGACGACCTTGTAATGGTTCCACTCGCCGGGGCCCTTGGTGCGGTTCTCCTTGGGCAGGCAGCGTTCCCAGCCCTTGGGGTGGGCGCGGTCGGGCGTCATCTTCGCGCCGTGGATCGAGAAGATGTCGCCCTGGCCCGTGTAGAGGCCCTCGGGATGCTCCTTGTCCATGAGCATGACCTGGACCTCAATGGCTTTTGAGAAGGGCTGGCCGGTCGCGCAGACCGCGTCGCTGTGCACGAAGAGCCCGGCGTTGCCGACCTTCAGGTGCTTCCACTCCAGCTCCAGGACGTAGTTCTCGTACTGCTTCTCGGTGCGAAGGAGCCCCGTGGGCTTGCCGCTGCAGACGATCACCCCGTCTTCCACCTTCCACGTCGACGGCGCGCAGTTGATGTTCACCCAGCCGGTCAGGTCTTTTCCGTTGAAGAGCTCGACGTCCTGCAGAAGCAGCGCCAGTAGAAGCGTCATAGAGTCCCCAAAGGATGAGACCGTTCCTTCAAAGGCAGGGCCACACGGGCTCCCGCCAGATGCGAGGCGTACACGCCGTGGATCATCTCGAGCGTGGCCCGGGATTCGCGGCCCGAAGCCATCGGCTCGCCGCCGTTCTCGGCGCACTTGAGCAGGTCCTCGACGAGCAGGCGGTTCGCGACCGCGAAGCTCTCGCCCTCGGACGGGTTGCCGGGTAGCGGCTGCCACTGGCCGTGCCAGAGGCGGTCGGGCGTGTAGATCACCTTGCCCAGGTTCCCGGGCCCGAACGCGATCGCCCCCTTGGTACCGAGGATCGTCACGCCGAAGCGGTGTCCGGCGCCCTTCTCCTGCTTCTGGCTGGCGAAGTGGCCCTGGACGCCCTTGGCGAACGCGAACGTCGCGTGGATGCTGTTCCCGGCGACGGGCCCCAGCGGCTCGGTCGCGGCGCGGCGGTCGTCGCGCGTCACGTCCTTGCCGTCCTGCTGCACCCGCGCGCTGACCCACTGCGCGTCGCCCGCGAACAGGCGCATCAGGTACATGCAGTGCGTGCCGAGCACCGCCATGTCCTCGCCGCCGGCCCGCTGATCTTCCTTTCCGCGGGCGCGCATTTCGAGGATGTCGCCGATGAGACCGTCGTCGACGACCTTCTTCGCGTGAAGCGTGGACGCCATCGGGCGGTTCGAGTGAGCGAAGGACGTCTTCACGCCCTTCGCGTCGCAGACGGCGAGGATGGCGTCGGCGTCGGCCAGCGAGAGCGCCATCGGCTTCTCGGCGTAGACGTGGGCGCCGATCTCCGCGCAGGCCGTAAACATCTCCACGCGGTTCTCGACCCAGCGCGGGCCGATCGAGACGAGGTTGGGCTTCTCCTTGGCGAGCATCTCCCGCCAGTCCGCGTAAAGCCGCTCAGCCAGCTTCTTGCGGACGTCGCGGCCCTTCTCGACCGGATCCGCCAGCCCGACGACCTTGACGTTCGGAAGGCCGATGAAGCACTCATCCAGCCCGTGCCCGTAGTTCCCGCGGCCCGTGTGCCCGATCACGCAGGCCCGGTAGGCTTTCTTCGCGTCCTGGACGAACGGCCAGGCCGCCAGGCCCGCGAGCAGCTCCCGTCGCGAGACGTGTTGACG